>CAZPHL010000031.1:0-24853 GCA_964586465.1 uncultured Sangeribacter sp. | reverse complement strand
GAAAGTGGATTTTTCTTTCCTAAAATTATTAATTTTGCAGCTTTAATATTTGAAGGTTCAACCTAACACTAATGAAAATGAAAATGAAAACAAAACTTACGTCCTTCATGGCCGGGGCAGCTCTCCTGATTCTATGGGGATGTAAGGATAATACTCTCGGCCCTCAGTGGCCCGATGAGGATTTCTTCGGTCCGTATAACATCATAACTTTGGGAAATGAGGCTGACGGGCTCGAAGCATCAAAGTTTGTGCTTACCCTGAAATCGGAAGACGGTATGCTGATTGAACGTGAGGTGTCTCATTCACGCACTGCCGGTATTTCTCGTATGGAGCTCGACCGAGGTATGTCGGAGGGTACATACCGTCTGTTATATGCGCGTTTCAAAGATGGCAATGATGAGGATTATGAGGAATTCGGATTCGGAAGCCGAATCAAAATCTCAGCTGAGGGAGTTGAGGTGATTGATGTTTTCAATCCCACTTTCAAATGTGCCGGACGTGGTACGGCTGAGGATCCTTTCATTGTCTCAAGCTCATCTCATCTTTTCAATCTCATGATGGAAGTGAATGACTATGATTCAAATAAGTCAATTACTTCCGCAACTCGTTTTGAACAGGTCTGCGACATAGATATGAAGTCGATGTCGCGTAGTTGCGACTCCCATTATGGCTGGATGCCAATCGGAGCCGACACCAACACACCGTTCCGCGGTACATATTCAGGAGGTGGTTACACAATTAAGAATCTTATCATCAACCGACCCAATTCTGCGGGTGTCGGATTGTTCGGTTTCGTATGCGAAGGATCAGTTGATGACCTTAATATGGCAGACTGCACCGTTACAGGACAATTTGCTGTAGGTGTTCTTGCCGGTGGAGTGATAACTTCCGGTAATGGTATTCGAGGTACGGGTACTTTCACTAATTGCCGTGTCTCCAACAGTACGCTCGATTGTCCTTCTACCAGTGCTTCCGTCGGTGGTATCTTGGGAGGGGTAGATATGCATGCTCGTGCATTGATAGCAGGCTGTGAAGTTGATGGAGGCTCTGTAAGCGGAGGCATGAATGTCGGTGGCCTTTCAGGTGGTGCCGGTATCTATTCTTCAATCATGTTCAGCGATTGTAAAAACTCGGCTTCTGTAAAGTCAATGCTTTCGGGTGCTGGTGGTATGATCGGTACAGCCGATACTCTTCAGATTGCAGGATGTTATAATTACGGTCTTATAAAGGGTAGTACAGAAGCTAATAGTGATAATCCCGGACTTGGCACAGGTGGTCTCGCCGGAGGCGGAGGCATGTCATGGATATCCGGTTCTGTAAATTATGGTGCAGTAAATGGTCTTGATGGTGTCGGTGGTATTATCGGTAGTACCCGTGTGACAGGCTCAGGCACATCTGCGCTTTATTATAATCAAGCCTTCTTGCGCTATTGTGGTAATGAAGGTGATGTGACAGGCATAACTTGTGTAGGAGGTGCAATTGGTGATGCTCAGGCAGGAACCTATGCTGTTTACAATAAGGGAGCTGTTAGAGGGGAGGAATATGTCGGTGGTATCTGCGGTGCCTCTTCTATAGCTGTGGTTCACAATACCTATAATTCAGGTGATGTTACAGGTTCGGGATATGTTGCCGGTATTTTGGGCAAATGTACTTGGGGTTCACTTGCCATCAATCAGAATTCAGGTAAAGTTAATGCCACTTCAGGTCACACGGCCGGTATAGTAGGTCTTGCCGGAAATAATACCGTGCTGAATTATTGCTCCAACTTCGGTGAGATCACCGGAACCTCGTCGGCACCGGTGGCCGGAATAGTAGCCGAGGTCGGTGATCCTCGAGAATGGACAGCCATGAATATTGCCGAGTGCGTGATAGGCTCTATGGAGATTGTCATGGCTTTCGTCGGTCCGGTAATCGCTATCACAGAGGTTGCTACCGAACTCGCACACGCAGCCGAGGTAGTTCTCAAGGTAATAGAGATAGTTCCTGATGTGCTTCTACAGGTTACAGATTATTCTCTTCTCGGTTACGGCATCTACGAGATGGTAAGTCCCGAAGTAGAGGAGGCTTTGAAAGCCTCTATTGATGCACGTATCGAGGAAACTTCTAATTCAGTGATGAACACCATGACTGCACTTCGTAGAGAAGGCGCCGGAAATGTTATGAATTTCAGTAATGTCTCTTTGGCCACTTCATATACTGATAATGTGGAGCAATTGGTTGCTTATTATCAGACTGAAGGAAACGATGAGATTTACAACGAGGGTATGAACGAAGCCCGTGAAGAACGAGGTGAAGCCTTGGAGAAGGTTCAGAAGACTAAAGAGATAATTCATTCAGTCATTGGTGGAGTGGCAGTGGTATGCAGCACTGCGGCGCTCATTGCGGGTACGATAGCATCAGGTGGTGCTGCTACAGCGATAATGGTTGCAGGATCGGCGGCTGCGATAATTGGCGGGGCCAATGCCATCATAAAGTCATGCACCGAATTTGAATCAAATGCTGTGGTGATTTCCCAATGTGTAAATGCTGGTGCCATCAACGCTTCCGGTAATGGGAAGGCATCATCTATTGTGGGCAAACTCTATGACGGTTGTCTTGTAGAAAACTGTCTGAACACGGCACCTCTGAATGTTAAGGATGACAAAGGTTTCGTCGGCGAATCCGGTTCTCATTCAGAGATTTCCCACTGCGTCTCATTAATTGATAATCCGGAATACGCTACCGACAAACACGTGAAGAGAAGTATCTACCATGCTTCATGGCTCGCAGACGGAACAAAGGTATGGGCAGATGATTATGTATGTATGGTCGCTCCCGACCTCTTTGCCAATAAGAACACTTACACCGAGTGCGGTATTAACCTCGGCAAACATTGGATAATTCCGGAGGGTTCACCATTCGCTATCCCGTATAAATCACAAATGCAGAAATAACACATGAATATTGTTTCAATTATTAACTGTAGGAGAGTTCTTTTTTCCTTAGGGCTCTCCCTACTCCTTGCTATCGGGGCTTCATCTTGCTCTGAAGAGAAATTACCGGCTCGTCCAGCCGAGGGCTCAATTGAATATCAAGGAGATGTCAGGGTTACTGTACTGAATTTATCTACAATAGATGCAGATCCGGTAAGTCCGGAAGGTGAACTGACTTTCCAGCTTATTAATCCTAAAAAGGATCTCTCTTACACTTTCAAAGGAGTAATTACGTTTGATCATACGATTTCTCATTATGGAGAAACCGGAGCTTTCCAATGCCGTTTGCAGATTGGAAATTTAGATATTGATGATGGTGAGTATTACCTTACCGTGTCGGGAGAGGGTCTTCCCGAGATTGGACTTCGTCGAGTGAACTTTTCTCAAAATATCGGTACTGAAATTTCCACTCCCCGGATGACTTATGATGATCTTGAAGGATCGGGCACCGCAGAATCCCCGTATCTGATCAATGATGCGGGTGATTTCCTGACCATGCTCTGGTACCTTGAAGAGGATCCCAATCACGGGTACGGTTATTATTTCCTCCAGACTTCAGATTTCGATCTTCCTTATCGCAGTCAGATAATAGACGGTCATGTATGGGCTGCTACCACCTTCTCCGGTAATTATAACGGTGGAGGGCATACACTCCGCAAATTGGTTTATCAGGGTTCATCCGACGAATCCGTTGATTCCAATATCGGTCTGTTCAGTGATCTGATTGATGCGACTATAGAGAATGTCACGGTTTCCGATGTTCTCATTAGCAATGCTTGTTCCAATGTCGGCTCAATCAGTGGCTCTGCCTTTGGCACTACAACTTTACGTAACATTACTGTTTCAGGTACGATTTCCGCTTCAGGAAGTTTTGTCGGCGGTCTTGTAGGTACAATCTTAGGTGATATCACGATTGACGGTATCAAGCTCAACTCCCTTATAGTCTCCACTCCCTCCACGACGGTATGTACCGGAGGGTTATTCGGTTCTTTTACAGGAAATAAATGTAATATCAGCAATGTCTCAACTCCTGATCATATTTTCTCTATAACAGGCGGTAGATATGTTGGCGGTCTGGCTGGAAGGATAGAAGAGGCAAAAGAAATTCATGCGACGGGCATTACTCTCGAGCATAGTGTGGATCAGGAGAGTTCGTCTACTAAAATCATCTACGGTGCCTCCTCTGAGGTCGGTGGTTTATTCGGAGAACTCGATTTCAATGGCGATACGAGAATTACCGATATTTCATTAAAGGCTCCTGTGAGGGGTAGTATCAACATCGGTGGCCTTATAGGAAATGCCATGAAGGTGGATGCTATCTATTTTAATAAAGCTCAGCTTTCTTCAGTGGTGAATGGTAATGAGAATATCGGTGGTTTCATCGGATGTTTGAATTCATGCGGAGTAGTATATTTTGAGGGCGATGACAATACTTCACGATATGTAGTTAAATCCTCTGCTTCAGCAGAAGTGGAAGGCATCAGGAATGTCGGAGGTGTGATAGGAATGGTGATAAACACTCCTATTTCTGTCAATACTCAGGTAGAGATAGCTGTAAATGTAAGTGGAGAGGAAGCTGTAGGAGGAGCCTTCGGTTTTGCCGATGGCTTAAACAATCACTATTTCAATGGTTTTAATTTCAGTTCAACTACAATGCGTGTCACAGCCTCCTCTCAGTATGCCGGAGGTGTAATCGGTGTTCTTGCGCGTGGAAATGTGCATGGTTATGGGCAAGATTTTAATCTTATGGCGATCATGCACCCGGCAAGTTACTACAAAAGTGATTTTTCAGGAGTGGTGAAGGCAGGTAAAGTTGCCGGCGGAATTGTAGGTTATTGCAAAGGAGACCTTATGCAGGCCGCCAGCAGTGCATCAGTAACAGCTGAAAATGAGATAGCGGGTGGAATCGTTGGTTTAGCTGAGGGAAGTGTGAATTATTGTACTTTCATGGGCACTGTATCTTCTAAAGAGTATGTTGGAGGAGTGATTGGTATATCAGATTATCCGGGTACACTGTCATGCCTCAACAATTTTGCCGATATATCTACCGGAAGGTGCCAGGGAGGTGTAGTGGCATACGTGCGAAATGGCATCTCGGGTGACTCCATGACTCTGGATGCTTGTTTCAATGCCGGTAATCTTACTGATGGCTACGAAGTAGGAGGAGTGGTAGGAACCTTTGATCAGGGTAAGGTAAAGAATACTCTCGTCACCCGTTGCGGTAATGTCGGTAATATTGTGGCAAGCGGTGACAGCGGCACAAGTGTCGGAGGTGTGATCGGTAACTACAGGTCACTTGACTTCCATGTGACCGGTTGCTCCAATAACGGAGATATAAGCAGTAAACAGGTGCAATATACCATCGGTGGAGTAATCGGAGAGGTCGGTGGTGCCGGCAGTCTTGATTTCGCTGTAGGTGAGATTGCGGAGTGCATGAACGGAGGAACTGTCTCTTCTAAAGATTTCAGTACTAAGTTAGGAGGTGTAGTGGGGCACATGCACCAGTGTAACAGCGCCTTGACACATCCTTATACAATGATTGTCAATTGTCACAACATGGGAAATCTGCCAACCGATCAGAAAAGTGACACAGGTGGTATTCTCGGCTTTGCCGGTTCATACACAGGAGTTTACAATTGTGTAAATTGTGGAAAGATAAGTGATGGTAATGCAATTATCGGCACTCACACGTCAGGTACGATATTATATCATGAACATAACTACTTTCTGGAAGGCACCGGTGGAAGCTGGCCTTCTTCTAAGAGCTTGAGTCCAACCACTTATAAGATGTGGTCATCGTATGATGATTTTGATTTTACCTATGTTTGGGAAATGACATCAGACGGACCAAGACTCCGTAACTGTCCTTTCCAATATGATCATTGATAACCCATCAACACTTAAAACATGGCCCGCGGATAAACCTTATCTGCGGGCCTTGTTTTTTATAACTGATTAAGAAAATAATGAAACCGGCGACTTCACTATGTTGTTGACTTTACAGTAGGAAGAGATTTGCTGATTTCGGAAAAATGTTGTAAATTAGCAGTCAGAAACATCTCTTTCCTACTTTTCCACCTACATCGTGTTTTGTCAAATTACATTGTTTATTTTTCATACTGCATCGTAATTTTTCAGACTGCACATTTTTTATATTTTTTAATATCATATCAAAGAGGATATGGTATACTGTAATTATCTAATATTATGAGTACTACTCAATTTCAAAAGGGTAAATTCTATACTTTGCCGGTAGTGGCAGTCAGAAATGAAGGTACAAATGCCTATTTCATTGTAAAAGCTAATGACAGGGAGTACGCCATAAGGATGTTTGCTTTTCAAAAGCAGGACCCTGAGGTTATAAACAGGCCGGAATTGCCATGTATGGTGAAAGACATACATGGCGATAATATAGTTTTTGTACAAAATTTTGCCGAGATGTTCGGTAATGAATATGATCCGGCTCTTGTATATCCATTTATAGTGACCCATTATGTGTCGACTTTGCCTGACGGTCAGAAATATTATGACGTGCATGATGAAAGGGGAGTACCTTTCAGGTTGAAGACCCCCGGCAATGTGTTTCTTCAACCTAATCAGAGAATCAATTGCAGGGTATTGAGGCCGCATAAAAATAAATTGATACTTAAGTTTCATCAGGATAGGAAAGAGATCAAGGGTCAATGTATAACTCCCGAAGAATTAATAGAGGAAAGCGGTGTTTACGGTTCGTTAGGCCGAATAATAGTTAATATGTTCTATTCAAATCCGGCTTTCGAGGAGGCGAGAGAATATCTGGCACGTAATGACGCGGAATGGGTGATAAAGGCTTTGTTAGGTGTTCCTGAGGTTGATAAATGGAAAGACCTTATTCTGCCTCTTCAATCGCGATTACTTGCCATATATACGCGATTGTGCCTCTATGTACTGGAAGATTCACGGTTTCTGCTGCAGTTTTCAGAATCGGAAAGGGAAAATTTCCAGGAGTGGATCGCTGACAAATTACAGGATATAGAGATATATCGGGAGTGCCTGACTCTTATAGAAGAGAATCATGACGGTGAGGAGATAGATGAGATTTTGAGAAAGATAAGCAATTCAGGCTACATTTATAAGCCTCAGCGTAAGATGTCGTTGCTGATAGCTATTTTCTCAATAAAACCGGAAGTGCTTGAGAAGCGTATAGATAAGATTCTTGAAATCATAGCAAAGTCGGCTAAGAGTTGGAAACTTGCGTCATTCAAAAAAGCATTCTCGAGATTCTTGAAATACTATGTGATGACCAACAGCGAAAATGTGAACAGAATCGCTTTTATTGAAGATGAGTCTACAACGGAACTTCTTCACAGAATGGTCAGGGCTATCTGTTACTTGCTGCTGATGACTGATGGTGAGGGGATAGACGTACCTCTTTATAAGTCGATGCTATATCATTATCTGTCGTTTGTAAGATGCAAGAACGTGCTTGGTCAGCAACAATTAGGTATCTCATTATCAGATACTCTTGTTGACCAGTCTTTCTGCGCACTCGTCGGTTCGGAAACCGGTTGCCGTGAAATCACCTGGGATAAGGATTTCGGTCAGACAGAATTGTTCGCTTATCAGATGTCGGTGGTGCCTCAGAATAACTCGATGCTCACAACACGGTCATACGAATCTGATAAAGTGCGTTTCACAGTAAGTAAAGATGGAATCACTCTGTCAAAGACAGTGTCAAGCGGTAATGAAAGAAATGTGCTTCCGGATGATTTTCTTGACTGGCATAACGTGCAGATCTATCTCGACAATCCCACGAAATATCCTATAGCCCGAAAGTCGAAGATAGAGGTGTGGAGGAAATGGTGGCGTAAAGTTGAATCGGCACTTTTTGAGCAGCAGGAAGTAAAACCACGTATTCCTATCAGGAAGATTTACCCCGATATAGGGACGATAGTCACCATAAGAGTAATCAGACAAGAATCGGGCTATCCGAACCGTTTCTACTGTTGCATAGAGGATGACATATATCAGGGTGAAGGGTGGCTCGATACGTATATCAAGGGAGGTTCGACAGGGCTTTTCCGTTACGATCCCGGGTTTACACTTGACAGTTTCTATCTTGATGGACAGCCGTTGCTGTTTAAGGCAAGAGTGAATTCATCAGGGAGTCCGAAAGATGAGGCGCCGACTTTCATGTTTGACGCGATGTCTCTTTTAGATAACTATATCAAGGAGACAGTTGAATATGAGGAAGAGACCGACTGCAAACTTATTTACCATGACAAGCTGAAGCGCGTCATGCTGGGAATAAGTGAGTATGGTTATGGCATATTCGTTCCGGAAGAGACACCTGATTTTGAATATAAAGAGGGAGATAGCGTCAAAGTGCGCCTCACGGATTACAGTAAAATTAGGGCTATGCAGGGTGAAGTGATCGGAGTGGCTGATGAGGAAGTAGTGGTAAGTGAAGCGGCAGAACAGCTTCTTGCAGAGTATGCAGACAATAGGGTATATGAGGAATCAGCCGATGAACTGGCGGCTGAGGCAATGTCAGTTTCGGAGGATCAGTTCAATTCCGAATACATATCGCAAATGATCTGTATCCTTGATCATAAGGCTGTGGTTGAGACAGACAATGTATTGGCCTACGGTTATCTTTCAGTAGCCTGTATACTTGCAGGAATGATTGGTGATGAAGCTGAAAAACGCTATCTTGACCAACGGCGTTATATGCTGTGCCTGCTTGAAGATTACGGTAAAAATGGAAAGGTGGACGATGAAGAACTGGAACGACTGTGCAGTGAGAACTCTGATATTGTAGAAAAATTTCCGGTATTGAAGCAGAGAGTATGTGAGATAAGGATAGTAAATAGTTTCGGGAAACAGGAAAATAACGGCTATCTATGGGATCTTGTAAATAACTACGGTTCCGGTCACATAGTCGGTCAGCTGGCGAGACTTATGTTGTCATATAATATGGCGGATGGTTTCGGACTTCAGGAACATCAGAACGATATTATATCTAAAATTAAATCGGTGCTCAATATCAATATAGAGCTACCGAAAATTTACTCTTTCGGGCATGAGGATCAGACCCATGAATTCAAGTCGTCGATAGTGTTTCCGCCTGATTCGGGCATGAAACCAAATCTTGAGGAACAGACTTTCAACATCATGAAGGTGATATGCGGTATGGTCAATTCATACGGAGGCCGTTTGTATTTAGGCGTATACGATACCGGGACAGCCAAAGGTCTGGAAGACGATCTTCCATATTTCGACAATAGCCATGATAAATTCGACCTTTATGTGAGAAATCAGATCCGTAAAGCGTTCGGAGATATGGTGAATGCTTCAATTATAGTGGAGCATCCCGATGCCGGTAAGCATTGGTTATATGTAATTAAGATCAGACCTTCCAAGTCACCGGTAGCTTTAAGTTTTGACAACCGTTATTATCTGCGTGAGGGTAGTTCGACATACTCCATAGATAATGTTGATCATCTAAAAGAGATTATGGATAACCGTAATTTCAAGGAATTCAATATTGATGAAGGGGGACTGATAGAAGAGGGTGACACCATACCGGTTATGGAACAAACTCCTTTACAACAGACAAATAAAGAAAGCAAGTCAAAAGTTAATACGAACGACGAGGTAGAAAAGATTCCTACCAGTGCTTTACGCACTAACATAACAGATAACTGGCTGGAAGGTTATGGTGTTGACACCTGTGGTTATATCCGTATTCATACCACCGGAGAGTGGAGCTTGTTGGATGACGTGGAATGGGATGAAGGGCTTTTGACATTGGCAATTCATGAGGATGAGAAGGATGGGCATTTGGTTGTAGTGTACGATAATGGGGAAGTTATCAGAGTACCGATGTCCAAAGTGCTCAGGATGCCTATGAATGTGCGCCATAAAATGCTGACCGGTAGACGGCCGGTGTTTGTCAGTCCGGCTCGTAAGAATGATGCTATTCTGACAGTGTACTATGATAAAAGCGGCAAGCGCTATCTTCGCTTGGATGATCTGACAGCCATTGAAGAGGGAAAACTTACCACTAAGGGAAGTAAACTTACGGATGTGGAATTCGACAGTTTCAAGTGTTGTGAGATCATTGAAGGCAGCAGTCATAAAGAACTCAAAAGGCTATATAATCTCAAGAGAACAAGTTTGGGCTTCCAGGCATCGAACGCATACGGTAAAGAGGAGTTGAAAGAACTTGATAAACTTGGTATAAAATATTAATTAGCAATTGAATAGGTATAAGGAAGAGAAAAATTACAACTTTTTAATGCTAATTTATAGTAAAAGATAGGAAATTTTTAACTAATTTTGGGAAGTGTTTAACAAGAGGGGTGCCCCAATGAACGACCGAGGGGCTGAGATTATACCCTGTGAACTTGACGCGGTTAGTACCGACGGAAGGACTTGTTCAAAGCCATCATTGGCTGCACCCCTCATAATATCAGGTCGTCATGAAAGTGTTTTTAAATAATAGACCGGTGGAGCTATCCGGTCAAGATCAGAATCTGCAGACATTGCTTGAAAGAGAGGGTTTGGTAAAACCCGGTGTAGCAGTGGCTATCAATAATAAGGTGGTGAGGCGTAAGGATTGGCCTTCCACCCTTCTCCAAGATAATATGAAACTTACAATTATTCACGCTGTCTGCGGAGGATAATGAAGATTTACTATATCACCCCGGAAATGCCATTGAGCAATGAGGGAGAGTTGCTTTCACAGATGTTGGAGGCAGGTCTGGAGCGTGTGCATTTACGGCATCCGGATTGTCCGCTTGAGATAGTGAAGGATATTTTGGAGCATGTTCCCGATAGTCTCAGGGGTAAAATTGTCTTGCACGATTTCCATAATTTAGCTGTCGATTATGGGTGTGGCATACATCTTAATAAAAGAAATCTGTTTGTTCTTTCCGGGTATTCCGGGGAGGTAAGCTGTTCGTGTCATTCCCTTGAAGAAATAGAGAGCAAGAGTGCAGATTATTATTTCATAAGTCCAATTTTCGATAGCATCTCCAAACCCGGGTATAAGGCAAGCAAGTTTGATGAAGAGAGATTAAGGAATCTACTGCTAACCAAACATATAGTAGCATTAGGAGGTATAACTCCGGATAAATTTGATCTCCTAAGAGAGGCAGGCTTTTCATCAGTGGCTTTGTCCGGATATCTTACAGGTGAAGGTAAGTCAAGTGAAATTATTAAAAGATTGAAAATATGCTTCAATTCATAACACATCACACCGATCGATATGATGAGATATCGGGTGCAAAACAGGCGTTGGAGGGGGGATGTCGCTGGATTCAGTTGAGGATGAAAGATGCGCCGGTTCATATAGTGGAAAAGACAGGAAAAAACCTCGCTGAGATATGCCATGAATACGGAGCGACTTTTATCTTGGATGATCATGTTGACTTGGTTATTCCTACCGGTGCCGACGGAGTTCATTTAGGTAAGCAGGATCTCCCGGTTGATGAAGCCAGGAAGATATTAGGTGATGAATATATAATCGGGGCTACAGCCAATAATTTTTATGATATCGAAAATGCTGTGAAACAAGGGGCTGATTATATAGGACTCGGGCCATACAGATATACTCAAACCAAGAAAAAACTGAGTACTATATTAGGTTTGGAAGGGTATAGGGCCATAATTGAGAAATGTCGAGACGGTAATATTACGATACCTATCGTAGCGATTGGAGGCATTACCGCCGGTGATATTCTTCCATTGAAAGAAACCGGCTTATCCGGTGTGGCTGTTTCAGGCAGCATTCTTACAGCGGAGAATCCGGTGGAATATACCAGGTATCTTCTCAAGTTGCTGAATGAAAATACCTGATTAATACTCACAATAAACTATCAATACTTAAACACATATAAAATAACTGGAATCAGATGGAAGAATTGATTATAGGAAATAAAATCTTCAAGTCAAGACTCTTCATGGGCACAGGAAAATTCAGTTCAAACAGAGTGATGAAAGAAGCTATCGAAGCTTCAGGAAGTCAACTCGTTACAGTAGCCATGAAGCGAGTGGATATGAACGATCCCCGGGATAACATGTTGGAAAGTATAGTAACAACCGGTGTCAGTCTGTTGCCTAATACTTCAGGTGTAAGAAATGCAGAAGAGGCGATATTCGCTGCACAAATAGCCCGCGAAGCATTTGAAACAGACTTTATAAAGCTGGAGATACATCCTGATCCGAAATATCTTCTGCCTGACCCTGTAGAGACTTTGAAAGCAACGGAGCAACTCGCAAAAATGGGTTTTGTAGTTTTACCATATATTCAGGCTGATCCGGTCCTATGTAAACGGCTTGAGGAGGTGGGTACGGCAGCTGTGATGCCGTTGGGTGCACCGATCGGCACTAATAAAGGATTGGTGACCAGAGAGCTTCTCTCAATTATTATAGAGCAAAGCAGGGTACCGGTGGTGGTTGATGCAGGTATAGGTGCACCCTCCCATGCAGCGGAAGCTATGGAGATGGGTGCTGACGCGGTGTTGGTTAATACCGCCATAGCTGTTTCAGCAGATCCTGTAGCTATGGCTGACGCATTCCGTCTGGCGGTTATTGCAGGTCGTCAGGCTTTTATAGCCGGTTTAGGGCCTGTTGCCCACCATGCCGAAGCATCCAGTCCACTAACTTCTTTTCTTGATTGACACATTTCTTTTAGTTAAAAAGATGTTTTCAGAAATATTGTCTCAGTATGATTGGGACGCCACTTCATCCGCAATCTATTCCAAGACCTCACCTGATGTGTTGAAGGCTTTGGCAAAGGAGCGATTAACAGTTGACGATTTTATGGCTTTGATATCGCCGGCAGCTACCGATTATCTTGAAGCTATGGCCCGTAGGAGCCGGGAGATTACTCTACGGCGTTTCGGTCGTACGATATCTATGTATATACCCATGTATATTACGAACTCCTGTAGCAATTCCTGCGTCTATTGCGGGTTTAACAGGCATAACAAGTTTGATAGGGTAATTCTTACAGAGGAGCAGATAGAACAAGAATGTAAGGCTATAAAAAATCTTGGGCCTTTTGACAATCTGCTGATAGTCACCGGAGAGAACCCTAAAGCTGCCGGGGTTGATTACCTTGAGAAGGCACTCCGCACATGCCGTTCATATTTCAATAATCTGTCGATAGAGGTCATGCCCTTAAAAAGCGAGGACTATGCCCGTCTTACCAAATCCGGATTGAATGGAGTGGTCTGTTTTCAGGAAACCTATAACCGTTCACGCTATAAGTTATATCATCCGGCAGGAATGAAGTCGAATTTCGAATGGCGTCTTAACGGTTATGACCGTATGGGTATGGCCGGAGTACATAAAATCGGTCTTGGTGTTCTGATAGGTCTCGAGGACTGGCGCACAGACATCACTATGATGGCACGTCACCTCAGGTATCTTCAACAAAATTATTGGCAAACCCGCTTCAGTGTAAATTTCCCTCGGATGCGACCGGCGGAGGGTGGTTTTCAACCCAATGTAGTAATGACGGATAAGGAATTGGCTCAGCTGACATTCGCTTTCAGGATATTTGATCCTGATGTGGATATTTCTTATTCTACAAGAGAACGTCCGGAGTTCAGGAACAATATGATGTCTTTAGGTGTGACCTCAATGAGTGCCGGTTCAAAAACCGATCCCGGAGGTTATGCGGTGTATCCGAAATCTCTTGAACAGTTTACTGTGAGTGACGAAAGAAGTCCGGAAGAGGTGGCTGCCGATATTCGTCGGTTAGGGTATGAAGTGGTTTGGAAAGATTGGGATAAATCTTTTGATTGATTATGGATAAAGAAAGATATTTACGTCAGATTCTCCTTAAGGAGATAGGTGAGGAGGGTCAGAAACGTTTGAATGATTCTTCAGTATTGATTGTAGGAGCAGGTGGGCTCGGAAGTATAGTTGCTACCTATTTGAACGGGGCGGGAATTGGTAAGATAGGAGTTGTAGACAAAGATGTGGTATCAATTTCCAATCTACACAGACAAATCTTATATAAAGAGACTCAGGTAGGAATGTCTAAAGCTGAACGTGCTGTTGATTTCCTTAAAGAACGTTCGGAGCATACCGTTCTTTGCAGCTATCCCGAATCATTAGAGCCGTCAAACGCGACATCATTGATAGGAGAGTTTGACGTGATTGTAGATTGTACAGATAATTATTGTACCCGTTTTCTTATAGATGACACATGTCGTAGCCTTGGAAAAGCATGGGTATATGGAGCGATCGGTGAATTTGTGGGACAGATAGGGGTTTTCGCCCCTGATTCGGAGATCAGATTTTCAGATCTTTATCCTGACCGTGATTTTTTATGCAGTTTGCCTCCATCAAATGGAGGTGTAGTAGGACCGGTGCCGGGTGTAACGGGCTCTCTACAGGCTATGGAGACTATAAAGCTTATTGTCGGTATAGACAGTACTCTCGTTGGCAAACTTTTTACCATAAACCTTTTAACACTTGAAACAAATATAATTGAAGTTTAAAAATGATTTGAAGATGGGCAAAACATTTGATAAATATGCCGAGGAGTATGATTCCTGGTTTCTCTCTAACCCCAATGTGCTTGATTCGGAAGTAAGTCTGGTGGCCGCAACACTAAAAGGATGTAAAAAGATTTTATCGGTGGGCTGTGGCAGCGGTCTCTTTGAGATGATTCTCGCAAAAGATTATGATATATATATTAAAGATGGGATCGAACCTTCATCCGGTATGGCTGAGATCGCCCGTAAGCGAGGTCTCGATGTAAGAGTTACCACTGCTGAGGATGCAGACTATGGTAAGGAGGATTATGACACGGTACTTTTCAACGGGTCTCCAAGTTACATAACCGATCTTAATAATGTAGTGAAAAAGGTTTACTCTTCTCTTCCCGAAGGTGGACGCATCATACTTATAGATGTGCCTAAAGAGAGTTCTTATGGCTTGCTATATAATCTGGCCAAAGCAGTGGGTAGCTGGAATCATCCTTTGCTCGAGGGTACCTTTCCGGCCTCACCTTATCCTATTGAATTTGTCAATGTGGCCAATTGGCGGACTACAAAGGAGAAAATAGAAACATTAGAGGAAAATGGTTTTAAGAATCTCCGGTTCATGCAGACTTTGACTCGTCATCCCTTATATTCAGAATCTGTGAAGGAAGAACCTGTGGAAGGGTATGACCGAGGAGATTACGTAGCGGTAATAGGATACAAGAATGAATGCACAGAGCAAAAAATATGAAATGGAGTGAAGAAGTCTGGAAGACTATAAGCCCGATTTACAATAAGATCCTTACTTTACCTTTCATAGATGAATTGACCAAAGGAATACTGAGTGAAGATAGGTTCTTATTCTATATAAGTCAGGATTCGTTATACTTAAATTCTTATGTTCAGGTTCTGTCGCATATAGCCTCACGAATACCGGGTGATGAATTTCGTATGAAATTGCTTGAATTTGCCGCAGACGGCATAAATGTGGAAAAGAGCATACACAAGTATTTTCTAACCGGGAGGGTCCGGGAATCTTTACAAAGTCCTGCTTGTATGCTCTATACATCTTTTTTGAAGTCACAGGCTTATTCAATGGTTGAAGTGGAGATGGCCTCTGTCTTGCCTTGCTTCTGGGTATATCAAAAGGTAGGAGAATATATACTGGCGAAAAGCAATATCGAGACAAATCCATATAGAAAATGGATAGAAACATACGCTGACAAGCAATTTGCGGAAGCGACTCGACAAGCTATTATTATTTGTGACCAACTTGCTTTCGCTCTTACACCTAAACAAAGAGAGTTGATGACTGAAGCATTTATTATTGGCACAAAAATGGAATTTTTGTTTTGGGATTCAGCTTATAAAAAAGAACAATGGATAATATGAAAAGATATCATAGAGTGCTCTCGATCGCGGGGAGTGATCCAAGTGGAGGAGCAGGTTTACAGGCAGATATAAAGACAGTGTCCGCCTTGGGATGCTATGGTATGACGGCAGTGGTGGCTGTAGTTGATGAAAATACGGTCGGTGTCACGGGTGTACATCCTATACCGGTGGATTTTGTAAAAGGTCAGATCCGTTCATGTCTTGACGATATAGGAGCAGATGCCGTTAAAATAGGAATGTTACATTCTTCGGAACTTATCAAGGCAGTTCGGGATACCCTCATTCATTATGAAATTAATGGAGGTATAGTGTTGGATCCGGTAATGGTAGCCACCTCAGGAGATGCTTTGTTGCAACCCGATGCAGTCAGTTCACTCAAAGAGGAGCTTATTCCACAGGCAAGGGTTATTACCCCGAATATTCCCGAAGCAGAGATTCTACTTAAGAAGAGAATTGAGAGAAGTGATGATCTTAAAGAGGCGGCTTTTGAATTGTCAAAAGAATGTCAAACTTCGGTATTGCTGAAGGGAGGTCATCTAACGGAAGAGAAATTGATTGATATATTCTATGACATGGAAAATGAAAGAGTGTTGGAGTTGAGTTCACCACGTTGTAATACGGTCAACACCCATGGCACGGGATGCAGTCTATCTTCAGCCATAGCTGCTTTTCTGGCAAGAAACTACTCTCTTCAGGAGGCTGTGATAAATGCAAAGAAGTATCTATCAGAAGCTATTCTAAAAGGAGCAGACTATCGTATAGGGCATGGTCACGGTCCTGTCCACCATTTTCATAATTTCTGGTGATCCGGTTGTTACTATCGGCTTAGGCGTAGGGAGTGAGAGGAGATGATTTGTTGTTTGCAAATCATCTCCTCTCCAATAAAAGTTTTTTTCAAGAAACCAAAAGTTGATTATTTAGCGTAGTTGTTGGCTATACGTCGGATGGTTTCACAAATGTTTGAATCGGGATAAGCGTCACCTATGGCTGAGAATTTCCATTCGCCATTGCGACGATAGAGTTTACCCATAATAAGGGCGGTCATACCTTTATATTGAGGCTGGGCGGCCACATCGTAAGAAGCGAAAACTTCCTTGACATGTTTGGGAGTGCCCTCATACATTCTTATTGAAGCGTAAGGAATTTGAGAGAAGTCTTCTTTCCCGCAATTATTGAGGAAAAAGAAAATCTGATCTACTTTAGGGTTGACACGGTTGAGATTGACAGTAATAATCTCGTTGTCAAGTCCGTCATCTCCGTTCGCATCACCTTTAAGATCATCACCGCTGTGATGTAAGGCGAAGTCCATGGAGTCGACCTTTCCCAAAGGCATGCCATAACGATTAAGGAATTCAGGGCGATAAAGCGGAGAATAAATATGGTCGATAATCTGACCGTTGGCATCAAACATGATGCAGCTGAGGTCAAGGTCAACGTCCTGTGTAGATTTGCCAAGACCGAAAAGACCGCTTTTTACAATTGCACCCCAGTTGCATCCTACACAAAAGTCAGTGAGTTTTGAGCCATTACCTTTTTCAAGGTTGATACGTTGCCCTTTTTCAAGACGAATTGCCATGGTGATAAGAAATTATATGTTAGTTAATAGGTATAACGAAGTTGGAAGATAAGGGATTTTGCCGAAAGTCCTTACACAAAGTTAAGAGGCTCAAACGGAAAATAAAAAAGCCGGATAGGTAAATCCGGCTTTGTGGGGTGAAAGATGGGTCTCGAACCCACGACCTACGGAACCACAATCCGTCGCTCTAACCAACTGAGCTACATTCACCGTATTGCTTTGTAAAAGGGAGATTCTAAATAATTAGTGAGGTTCCCTCCTCAAAAGCGATGCAAAATTAGCAAGTTTTTTTGAAACTACCAAATCTTTTTACGATTATTTTTGAAAAAAATCTCACTTCACAGTGCAAAGTCATGGATTCGGTCAGTGTTTTTGGAGGTAAAGTTTCCCTCCACGAAGTATAACGATACCTCCGGGAAGACTCCATTGTCGGATATGCGGTTTATCGGCATACATGGCTGCCACAATTTCCTCTGCTGTCGTTGTGAGGGGCTGCAAAGGTTGAATATATCGTCGAATGAGTAATTCCGGTGATGGGAAAGATAGAGCAATGCTTTTTAAAAGAGGTTTACCTTCGGACGGCAAGTTATCGGAAACTGCCTTTTCAATAACATCATTTTCCGCTTTCAAGAGTTTGATTGAACGGTCGAGAGCCTTATTCATACCGGGCCAGCGTTGTCGTAACATAGGTAAAATATCGTTACGTAGAAAGTTGCGCCTGTAATCAGAAGTGAGATTCGAAGAATCGACAATATAATCGAGCTCCTTGGATTTCAAATATGCTTCGATCTCGTTTCGGTGTACTGTAAGTAGCGGTCGGAATACAGAGCCATTGTCGGTCAACATGCCGCGTAGACCTGTAGTTCCGGATCCGCGAAGAAGGTTAAGGAGCATGGTCTCTATATTATCATCCGCGTTATGCCCGGTGACGATTCTGTCGTAATTATATTGCTTAAGAAGGTTGCGAAACCAGTCATACCTAAGGTCACGGCAGGCCATTTCCAGAGAGGCGGATGGATTCAGACGTTGATATTCTTCTACATCAAAATCCCGGATAAGTAAGGGAATGTCAAGGCGGGAGCATAATTTTTCAACAAAATGTTGGTCGCGCATACTTTCTTCTCCACGCAGATGAAAATTGCAATGGGCTGCAATTAGATTTATATTACCGAGAGATGAGAGAGCTGACAAGAGTGCCACACTGTCGGCTCCTCCGCTCAATGCTACTATAAAATGAGAGATATCGCTTTTCTTTACGATATCTGCCACAACTTTTTCGACTCGGTGACGTTTATAATAATGAGAGTTCATGATCGCGAAGTTAGAAATTATTTCGAGAATGTCGGTCATGATAACTGAAAAAATAATTATTAACCCTAAATACAGTAAGACAATTATGGCAAAAGAATGGATCTGCACAGTGTGCGGATATGTAGCAGAGGGCGAAGAGGCTCCTGCAAAGTGCCCTCAGTGTGGCGCTCCTGCTTCCAAATTCAAAGAGCTTGATCAGAAAGAACTTTTACAATTCGTAACAGAGCACGAGATCGGTGTTGCAAAAGACACTGACGAAGAGATGAAAAAAGACCTCAACAACCACTTTACAGGTGAGTGCACAGAGGTAGGTATGTATCTTGCTATGGCTCGTCAGGCTGACCGTGAGGGTTATCCCGAGATCGCAGAGGCTTTCAAGCGTTATGCATGGGAAGAGGCTGAACACGCAGCTAAGTTTGCAGAGATGCTTGGTGATATGGTTTGGGATACCAAGACCAATCTTGAGAAGCGTATGTATGCAGAGGCCGGTGCCAATGCCGATAAGATGCGTATAGCTAAGAATGCCAAGGCCCAGAATCTTGACGCAATCCATGACACAGTTCATGAGATGGCGAAGGATGAGGCTCGTCACGGCCAGGGTTTTGCCGGGCTTTATAACCGTTTCTTCGGAAATAAGAAGTAAGATAAATAATGAGGCCGGATAGCTTGCCTGAGGGGAAGATATCTGACCGATTTCTAAGATAAAAGGATGATTCTTTAACGAGGGTCATCCTTTTTTTGTATGGAATCAGTGGGAAGTGAAGCGGGAGAAGAATTCATCACGCCGGGAGTCGGCAATGGGAATGTAGGTTTTCCCGAAGACAATGCGGTTTCTTTCCACAATCTCAATGTTATCAAGGTTTACAATGAATGAACGATGTACACGCATGAAACGGTCGGAAGGGAGTAATTCTTCGATCTCTTTCATGCTCACTAATGAACTTATAGGTTCTGCATCCTTACGGCAGAATATGACCCTGTCATTTTGGACTTCGATGTAAAGAATACTGTCGGTGCGCATCTGAATAAGACGAGAGTCGGCTTTAACTGTAAGGAATTCATCGCGATTACGCACCATCGATACTGAATCGTCACGATTTTTACCGACAGGATTATTCCTTTGTGCGGAATCACTTTGAGAAGAAACTGAAGATTCATACGAATCTCGCATGGCCACCCATTCTATTGCTTTCCCGACGGCACGTGTGAATTCTGCAAAGTTGACCGGTTTAAGAAGATAGTCAAGCGCATTCACACGAAAGCCTTGAATTGCGTATTTTTCATAGGCTGTGATATATATTATTCGTGTACGTTGGGGAATAACCCTTGCAAATTCTATACCGTTGAGCATTGGCATATTGATATCAAGAAAGACCACGTCTATTTCGCCAGACATCACTGATTTTATAGCTTCCGCTCCCGATTCAAAACTTCCTTCCAGTGACAGTGAAGGGGTTTTCTGCACATAGCTTTTTATCAATTCACGTGCAAGGGGCTCATCATCTATAATTATACACTTTATTTTACGGTCCATTTCTTGATTATGGTTTTGAGTCAATGATTATCGGTTTTGTATGTAGGGAGTTCAGTGAAATAGATATTGTGGCTGAGAAGGTATCATCAGCTCTGTCTATAACAAAAGTATGTGCATCGGGATAAAGAAGACGCAGTTGTCTTCTTACATTCTCTAATCCTATTCCTGATTCAGATGTGTCTGCCATGTCATCTTTTTTTGAGTCATTGAAACTGTTGGAAACCGATCCTACGAGGTTTGGACCATCTATACCGATATTAATCTTAATAAAACCTTTTCCATCAGGAAGTGGTGCCACATGTTTGAAGGCATTTTCAACAAGAGTCAGGAATAGGAGGGGTGTAACCTGCACGTCAGTAGGGGGGAATTCCATCACATTGCATTCTACGTTGATATTGCTGTTGAGCCTGAGCTTCATCAGTGCGGTATAATCAGAAATAAATTGCATTTCCTTCTGAAGCGATACGTATGAAGATCCGGATTCATATATCATAAAACGCAACATGCTGCTTAGTTCGTGAAGAGCCGACTGAGCTCTTTCAGGAGCGAAACCAATAAGAGCATATATATTGTTGATTGAGTTAAAAAGGAAGTGAGGATTGAGCTGCGCCTTAAGATTTTTCAATTCGATTTGTCTTTTTTCAGCGTTCAGTTCAAGATCACGTCTGCGCAGACGTTCACGTGCCTCCGACAGGCGAAGTGCAAATGCAAGAGCGGCTGAGAGAATCATCATAATGCCGTCTCTGATGACAAAACGTAGGTAACCAATGAGATATTGAGTAGTAGTGATATTGCCGTGTCTGTGGCCTTTTGGCATAGGGATTCCTCCTGTGAGTTCAAACCACAGCGGAACGAGGCAACAAACTACGACAATGATACAAAAGTTGATAATGAAATAAAGTGATTTCCTGTCGTTCCTCAGCAGAGTCCATGGCACCAGCCAGAAATAATTTATGCAAAACACGAGAGTGTAGAAAGTGGCCATCACAACACCGGTGACAGTCCACAATTTCGGTTCACCGTCCCGGCTCAGCAATGT
Source organism: uncultured Sangeribacter sp. (assembly GCA_964586465.1). Lineage (GTDB taxonomy): Bacteria > Bacteroidota > Bacteroidia > Bacteroidales > Muribaculaceae > Lepagella. Next base: position 3,546 of record CAZPHL010000031.1, on the reverse strand, counting down.
AAGCATCGAGGGTAGATAAAAAAGGAGGAACGCCAGCAGCATAACTGTCGCCGTTCCTCCCAACCTACTAACTAAAAACTTATTATCATTCATACCTGTATATTCGAATCCCCGCTTCAGAGTTCCTATTCATAGCGTATAGCCTCAATCGGGTCTAGATTAGATGCCTTAGCTGCCGGATAGAATCCGAAGATTATACCGATTACGGTGCAAACAACGAATGAGAGAATCACCGAAGATATGTCAATCTGCACCGGCCAGTGGGCAATGACCGATATCATCCACGTAGCAACTCCACCAAGCAAAATACCTAAAAGTCCGCCGGTGACTGATATGATTATAGCCTCTATAAGGAACTGCATCATTATATCTCGGCCTGTGGCGCCGATACTCATGCGCAGACCGATTTCACGAGTACGCTCCGTGACACTGACTATCATAATATTCATGATACCGATACCACCGACCAAAAGCGAAATACCGGCAACAGCTGCCAACAGAACTGTCATCATGGATGAGGTCGACGATATCATCTCAGCCAATTCTTGCATTGACCGAATAGTGAAGTTATCTTCCTCACCATCGCGAAGCTTGTGTTGAGTGCGTAATATTTCGGTAATTTCATCAATTGTCTGGCTAGTCATCTCTTCATCAAGGGCTGAAGCTTGAATGCCCTGCAGATAATCTGTGGCGAGAACACGTTTCATCACAGTTGTATAAGGCACGAGTGCAAGGTCATCTTGATCCTGACCCATTGTATTATAGCCTTTTTCTTCAAGAACTCCGATGATAGTCATCGGAATTTTTCCGAAACGCACTATTTTTCCGATAGGGTCACTCCCGTCCGGGAAAAGATTATCGACCAGCGTCTTTCCAAGCACACATACTTTCGCCGCGGTCTTCACATCTTCTTCGGTAAACATCTCCCCCTTGGCGACCTTGCGCTGGCGAATATCAAGGAACTGAGAATTTACACCCTGAGCTTGTGAGGGATAGTTATTGTTGCCGTTGATCCATTGTCCTGAACTATTGACAGAAGGGGTGATATGGGCAATAGTAGTTGCCTGGTTCACAATAGCTTCATAGTCGGCCGGTTTAAGTGTTTGCATGTCATCGCTACTCTGGCGCACACCGCCACGTCTCTCGGCACCGGGCATAATCATGATCATATTGCTACCCATTTCAGAAATCTGAGCCTTTATGGAGTTTTTCGATCCTTGACCTATAGCGAGCATGGCGATAACCGCTCCGACACCGATAATGACACCGAGCATCGTGAGGAAGCAACGCATTTTATTATTGTTGAGAGCCTTAAGAGCTATTTTCAACAGATTATTAATGTTCATAAACCGTAGAGTTTATTCGTTGTCGACCGGGAGAGATCTGTAGACTTCCTCAGCCGATTTTATATCATTATTATACTCGTCGCTCACGATACGTCCATCGCGCAACATTATATTGCGTGAGGAATACTGAGCTATCTCGGGATTATGGGTAACAAAGATGATTGTCTTTCCCTCCTTATAAAGACGTTGAAACAATGTCAGGATGGAGAAAGAAGTTCTTGTATCAAGGTTACCGGTAGCCTCATCCGCAAGTATTATGACAGGGTTATTGACCAACGCACGTGCGATAGCCACACGTTGTTGTTGACCGCCTGACATCTGATTACTTTTATGGAGCAGCCGTTCGCCGAGACCAACTTCACGAAGGCATTTTTCAGCTCTTTGCGCTCTCTCTTTAGCAGAAACTGAAGAATTATATATAAGGGGGAGCTCAACATTTTCAAGAGCTGTGGTCTTGGGAAGAAGATTGTAATTCTGGAATATAAATCCTATTTTGCGGTTTCTGATCCTTGCACGTTCATTTTTACCCATACCTTTCACGGGGATACCGTCAAGTAGGTATTCTCCGGAGGTAGGGGTGTCGAGGCAACCCAATGTATTGAGGAGAGTTGATTTACCGGATCCGGAAGTACCCATGATGGTGACAAATTCACCTTCATAGATGGTAAAAGATACACCTCTGAGCGCCTTGACAGTTTCATCGCCGACCTTGAAATACCGCTTAAGATTTTCTATCTTGATTATTTCTTTAGCCATAACAGGCGAGATTAAATTTTACAGTTAATTATTTTTTATTCCTGTTTGCACCCGGCGGTTTGGGCATGAAGGGATTTTCTTGTTGTTTTCCCTGCTGAGTTGTGCCCATACTCATATTGTATTGCAGAGCCACCTTATCACCGGATTTAAGACCGGAGGTGATTTGCTGGTAGACACTGTTCATAAGGCCCAACTCTACCGGAGTCTGAATCAATTTGCCGTCACGTTCCACCCAAACGGAGTGTTTACCCGCGTTTTCGGATGCTACCGGTTGAGGCAGCCCGCTATCCTTGTCCTCACTTTCCATAGGTTCGAATTTCAAAGCCTTAAGAGGCACTGCAAGCACATCGTTAAGTTCGAGAGTATAGATGGTAAGATTAGCTGTCATGCCCGGTATGAGTTTATGCTCAGGGTTAGGAGCATTCACGATTACTTCGTAAGTCACCACATTTGATTCCGTAGTAGGATTCAGACGCACCTGTGTGACTGTTCCGTTGAAGACATCATTAGTATATGCATCGACAGTGAAGGTGACATGCTGACCAACTTTTACCTGACCTATATCGGCTTCATCGACATTGCCGACAACCTGCATATTGTCGAGATCGGCAATCACATAGAGATTTGCCACATTCATACTTGAAACCACTGTCTGGCCCACCTCGACTTCACGTGATATAACTATACCATCGATGGGGGAGTATATTTCTGCATAATTGAGATTTTTGGCGGCTCTCACACGGTCGGCCTGGCTCTTCTCGTATGAGAGTCGTGCCACATCATAGTCACGTTGCGAAGTCTGGAACTCATAGTCAGAGATGAGTTGCTCATTATGCAGAGCCTTATCACGTTCATAGTTTTTCTTAGCATATTCAAAGCTTGCCTTGGCAGAAGCCATATTGGCATCGGCGCTTCTCAATTCACTGTCGAGAAGAGTCTTCTCAAGCTCTGCAAGCAACTGGCCTTTTTTGACGGTGTCATTATAGTCGGCATAAAGATGTTCGATGATACCGGTGACCTGAGTACCGACATCTACTTGTGTCACCGATTCCATAGTACCGGTAGCTGTTACCACCTCAGATAAGGTGGTAGGTTCCACAGTATAAGTCTCAAGTTCCATCTTTGATTTTTCGGAACAAGAGGCGGCAGCCACAAGCACAGCTGCAACTGAGATATATAGTGAGTATCTGTTCATAAGAAAATATTATTTTCCGGGTTACAAGTTTACGTTGGAAGTGGCGTAATAAGAGATTGTTTTATTTGACAGGATGGCCATAAACTTACTTTGGAGAAGTTCAAGGCGTGCGTTCAGGAGATTATTATGAGCTGTGAGCAACTCAAGAGGATTCACCAGTCCCAATTCAAACTGTCGGTTTACCAGATCGGCAGTCAACTGAGTAGCCTCGAGCTGCTTGGTTCCGCTTTCATATTTTGCTTTGGCATT
>CAZPHL010000030.1:0-24913 GCA_964586465.1 uncultured Sangeribacter sp. | reverse complement strand
AATGACGGAAAGGTGTTGGCAACTGACGCTACAGATGACGGAAAATGACGGAAAGAGGATCGGGGAATGGGTTTCGCAAGAAGGTTAACGTAAAAATAATACAAAAGTCTCGAGTCAGACTCGAGACTTCAATTTTTAACAACTTAATAAGATTTTACTTAGCAAATAAGATCTTATCTAATTAAGAAGCGCATCTTAAACTAATAAGATTCAAATCTTTCGGCATCTTAATAACCTTTTTAATTTCTCAAAAGCAGGAGGAAAAATTCCGGATTATCTTACTTTTCAGCGATAATCCTTTAAAATCTCACGCAAACGTTTACGGGTAAAGAAAATTCTGCTCTTGACAGTGCCTAACGGCATACTGAGTTTCTCAGCAATCTCTTCATATTTGTATCCTGCCACGTGAAGGCTGAATGGCTCACGATAATCGGCAGGGAAACCTGAAATGATTGTGGAAATCTCACCTACAGCATAAGCACCATCGGGAGTGTCAAATCCAGAATCTTGACTCAAGTTAAGATGATAAAGATCTTCAGACGAATCAACCATCGTATTCTCACGCGAACTCTTCCTGTAATTGTTGATGAAGATGTTACGCATGATCGTAAGCATCCAACCCTTGAAGTTCGTATTATCAACGAATTTCTCTTCGTTATTCAGAGCTTTCAGGGTAGTATCCTGCACCAAGTCCTTAGCCTCATCCTTGTCCAATGTGAGCTTCATTGCGAATGACAAGAGATTCGACTGCATCCCAAGTACCGACGATTTGAAGGTGGGCTTGCCGCTCATTGATGTTTCGTTTTAAATGATTTCTTTAATTTTGCTGTTAACTGTACTGCAAAGGTAAAAATAAGTTTTAATTTTACCAAGAAAAATCGCAAAAATATTAAAACAATTTTATTCTTCTATCCTACAGTCACTCTATCAATAATCGCCGCTACTGCATCAGTCTACCATAACACGACCTTTCCAACCACCCTATGGAACGTCCCGGATGTTTAAGGTTACCTATATCAATTTTTTACCACTTTCACAAGTTCTATCCGCGTAGCGGACATACGGAGGATATCAAACTTCAGATCACCTATCTCGAATTTATCCCCCTGCATAGGCAACGCCCCTAAGTTTTCCAATATATATCCTCCAAGTGTATGATATGTGTCAGATTCCTTAAGATCAAGTCCGAATTCCTCGTTTATGTATTCGATTTCAGCTCTTCCGGAAAATTCATATTCCCCGGGAGCCGTCTCACGAGCCAAAAGTCGTTTACGGTCATGCTCATCTTCTATCTCACCGAAAATCTCTTCCACAAGATCCTCAAGCGTAGCCAAACCGGCAGTGCCGCCGAATTCATCCACGACGATAGCCATCGACCGTTTTTCGGAAAGCATGCGTCGCATCATCTTATTGGCAAGCATAGTCTCGGGAGTAAAAATCACCGGCTTGAGATGAGCTTTCCAGTCTTCCTCTACATTAAAGAGCTCCGACACATGGATATATCCCATGACATCGTCGATGTCTTCTTTGAAAACCACAATTTTAGACAGTCCGGTAGCTATGAATTTCCTGATAAGCTCCTCCCGGTTGATGGAATCGATACCCACGGCAACAATTTCATTACGCGGTATCATACACTCTCCCATCTCGGTGTCTTTGAAATCTATGGCGTTCCGGAAGATCTTGACTTCATTCTCCACCATATCCCGATTGGCTGTGTCATGCAGCTGTTTCTGAAGATAGTCATCAAGCTCGTCTATGGTGAGTTGTTCCGACACCTCAGTCTCTTTCTTCAGACCGAACAACTTCATCAGTCCTGTGGAGATGCCCGACACCAGAAGAGCTATGGGATAAAGCACCAGATAAATAAGATACAACGGCAACGCAAACAATCGCAACATCAGATTGGGATTGATGCGGAAAGCCGTCTTTGGCATAAACTCCCCTGCAAACAACACCACACCTGTAGAGAGCAACGTATTGCATATCAGCACCAAAGCCTCGGAATGCAGGAGCCTCTCCAGTATGGGATTGATAATGACTGAAAAGGAAATACCGTAGATTACCAGCACCACGTTGTTGCCCACCAGCAGGGTGGATATGAACATATCCTCATGCCGGGAAAAGCCGCGTATCAGGCGGTCAATAATTCCACCGCGTGCGGCATCGATCTCCATTCTAACTTTACTTGACTGCACGAAGGCGATTTCCGACCCTGAAAACAAGGCCGACAGCACCAAGGCAATCACAGTCACAATTATAGCGGTGGTCAGAGTCATTTATCTGCTTTCAGATTATCGCGGTCCACGGGGAAAATCCCTGTAGGATGCAGTATTCTATATTTAGTAAGTCGTTCATTACTCTCAAACCCGGTGCCCTCGAGCACATGGGTGGAGTTCTCGATATGTATAAACGTGTCGGAGTAGAGTTTCTGGCGCCGTTGGTCCCAGAAGACCCGGGGAGAAAGGAAAAGGTCCTTCGGAGCCTTGGTCATCTCCACATTGCCTTCCAACTTCCACAGTTTCTGCATTCTGAAAAAACGTGCGGAATCAGCCGCCACAGTGGCTATGACATTGAAGTTCTTATCAAACTTCTGAAGATAGAGACCTTGGGGGAAGAGCCAATAAGGGGTATCCACCTCGTCATACACATACCATACGGGAGACACGATCTTATATTGCGTTACTCCCGAATCGGAAATAAGGGTATTGACATTATGTGTGGTCATGGATGGCATACGGTCAGGACGCAACTGCCTTGAGACATCTATCTTTGTCTCTTCCGTGCAGCTTCCGCCCCAGACAGCACCCAATATGGCCGCGATAAAACCTAACCCTGTCTTCCTCATTGTTATTTGATCCTACGCTGCCAGAACCACAGCTCATTCACATTGATGCCCAATGTGATGTTGAAATAGTTTTCGGTTATAAGCTGTTGAGGATGAGCGGCACGGTGCTTCCATTCGAAACCGAGGTTAAGCATGGTCTTACCCTCCGGTGTGTTCAGACCGAAGCCGCAAGTCACACCAAACTCCCTTACTCTGTTGCCACGTATATTCAGATAATCATCGGTATAATAGAGGCCACCGCGATATGCTATCCTCTCGATGTAGTTTCCTCTTACCTTGGGCACGAATTCTCCACCTACGGCATAGCGTGTGCGGTTGTTGAATTTCATCCCCTGGAATACCATATTCTCGGCGGTATGCTCCAATCCTTCTTTATATAAAGCGGCATAAGGAGCTTTCGACCAAGCCTGATAAGAGATATCAGCCTCTACCATCCAGCTTGAGGTGCGATCATGACGATAAGCTACACCGAAACCGAGCGACGTGGGAGTATAATACTTACCTCCCATTTTCGAATAAGCCACTGTATCGGCGGTGGTAGTCTGCACCGTGCTCTCCTGAGCGGTGACCCAAGTAGTGCCATGCAGCGACTTCTTGGGTGAGAATGTCACGCCCGCCGTTATCTGATCGGTGCGTGAAAGCTTGGCTATGTACTGAGCTCCTAAGGTGAGATCCCAGTCGCGTATTTCCATCACATGTTCCACAAGTGATTGACCTGTAGAGGTGGGGGTGGCATATACATCATTGACAATATTTCCGAAACTGTAGGCGAAATTAAAACCCAGGGAGAAGCCCTGATACTTACCTGCCAGACCTATGTAAGCCTGATTTATACCACCGGATCCCTGATTCTCCAGGGCGCCGAACTTTATTTTATTACCGAAAGCATAGCCTACTGAAGAATAGGGCAACATACCTATTGAGCCGCCCAAGTATTTGGTGATCGGGAACTGCATGGTGACATAATCGAGTCCGCCTCCGGTGGAACGTTTCTTATCCGCGCCCTCTTTCTGCCAGAGCAATGTCACGTCGGCTCCCATATCGAATAGGAAGGTCAGAGAATCGATAGCGGCGTAAGAAGCCGGGTTCATGACGTTAATCTGACGGCCGGAGTTCATTGCGTATCCCACAGAACCCATCTGGCGCTGCATGGAGGTGGCACGATCTCCAAGTATGCCATAGCCATACATCGAGTAGGGAGTGGTCACATTCTGGGCCTTCATCCCTCCTATGGCAGCCAACGCCATCAAAGCCATTAATTTTATCCTGTTCATAAAGCTGGAAAGTCGTGATTATCTTTTTTTGTTATTGTTGTCTGGTAACGAAAAATCGTGAGTAGTCCGCGTCCCACAAGATTCGGGTCTTCATACACGGGAAGATTCCTCTCCTCAAGAAGTGGCTTCAGCAGAGTGGAATCGTTGCCTGTGAGCACGAGATGAGAGCAGCCATACTTCTCGCGGGCGATCCTGTAGGCCTCGCTTATTTCGCTGAGCATACCTCCTACCACACCGGAACGTATGGCGGAAAGAGTGTCTTTTCCGAAATCATATATCGGGCCATCAGGCGAAACAAGGGGCAACTGGCTGGTAGCCTCATGAAGTGAGGAAAAGCGCAATCTCATGCCCGGAGCGATGTTACCTCCGATGAAGACACCGTCAGGTGTGACCACATCAAGGGTCATGGCCGTGCCGGCATCCACCACAAGGGAGCCCTCGCCTTTGAAAATTCCGGCTGCGCCTACGGCAGTGGCGACCCGGTCGTTGCCGAGTGTGGCTCTGGTGCCATACTTTATAGTGATCGGCACCGGAGTAGAAGAGGTGAGCACGAGCAGAGTTCCGTCAAGCATCCGCCTGAGGGTCTCGAGGAACTTGGCGTCCGTGTGTCCGACACTGCAATAGGCACAGTTGTCGACCTCGCCCAGTTCAAGCAAAGGGAGCACCTCTTCAATCGAGATGGAGAAAATCCTGCGGGACGCTATTTCCTTATCCTGTTCCCACACGGTGGCTTTGGCTGAAGAATTGCCTTGATCTATGGTCAGCAGACGTTGTGGGATTCTCATCATTGTTCGGCTCCTTTCTCCTTACGTTCCCGGGCCACAATGAGCCATGAAGCAATCATCTGTATCACGGCTCCGACGAGAGTGAACAATATGGTTTGCCTGAGCAGGGCGAGCATTCCGGCGTACGGGCCCAGATGAATTTCCGAATAGAACCAGAAGGCGGCTCCGATAAGGAAAGCCACACCGGCCCAGAATTCCATACGTCGCAGACGTCGCAGTCTGACCGACTCGGAATTATCCGCACGTGCTCCGATGACCCGTGCGATTGTATATATCAGCGCCCCCGCGCCGTAGACCCATTTGAATACTTTAACGAATTCAAGGTCAGAGGGGTTGAAGAAGGGAACAATCAAGGAGACACAAATCAGCAGAAGGCCGCATGTAGCGACGTTCTCCACCGATCTGCCACTCATCACTTTGCCCTCCTTTGGGCGGTTGGATAATTTTGCCATTATGAATAAAAACATTTACAAACCCCGGGACGAAGCGTTCCGACTCACGTGTCACTTGAGGATAAAGACATCTTCAGAAGGCCGTTGCATGTGAAACTTCTCTCGTGCCATGTGCTCCAGATCACCGCGACCGTGAATGATCGCCTCTCTTTGCCTACGGTAGAATGCGGCAGAATCGCGACATTCCGCTATCTGGTCTGAAAGCTCGTTAATCTGACGCTGGTATTCCATGTTTAGAGAAATGGATGTGTCATCATTAAAAAGGAGCAGAACCACCATAAGCGACCCGATTACGATTACCGGGAGATGTGAACGGCGGCGAATCCAAAAATTAGCTTTCTTTACAGTCTTGCTCACTTGTCAGGGCGTTTTTCAGTTTTCAGTAATGACCACAAAATTAGTGATTATATGCCATTCCACCACTATACCAAAGATGTTTTTTTCAAAATTTAACTGTAAATAGGTTAAAGAGCCCCATTGCAGGGGTTGAATTTTATACACTTTTTAACATTTGTGTCGTGATAACTTTTGTTTGGCCTTTGTTATAAATGTATAATCAAATTTAACCTTGGTAGAATTGATTTTTACCGATTTCGATTTTACCGACACCACATTTAAAACTATACAACTATGGCAGATTCAAGCACTTTCAAACAGAGACTTTTAGGACTTCAAGGTAATTTATTAAATTTTGCTTATCAATTAACGACAAGTAAGGAAACGGCTCAAGATTTAGTGCAAGACACGACATTAAAAGTACTTGACAACGAATCCAAATATGTTGACAACGTCAATTTTAAGGGTTGGGTCTTTACAATAATGCGTAATATCTTCATTAATAATTACAGACGTCAGGTAAGGAGTGCGACGGTAATTGACAAATCTGAAGATTTATACCATTTGAATTTATCACAGGAATCCGGTTTTTCCACACCTGAAGGAAGTTTTGCCGCTAAAGAGATATCAACAGCAATTAAAGAATTTTCCGACGATTACAGAGTGCCCTTCACAATGTATGTACAAGGTTATAAATATAGTGAAATAGCTGAACACATGGGTCTTCCGTTAGGCACAGTTAAAAGTAGAATATTCTTTGCACGCAAAAGACTTCAGAGTGTTTTAAAAGATTATAGATAAAAAATAATTTCCCCCTTTATAATTAAACCAAAATTCATTTAAAACAAAAGGTGAGCTCGTAAGAGTCTCACCTTTATATTTTCTATCCACTTTTATATTGTAATCAGCTTTCCTCCAGCAGATCAGGGCGCAGACGCCGGGTACGTTCCAGGCTCTGTTCGTAACGCCAGGCGTCGATCTTGGCCTCATGTCCAGAAAGGAGTATGTCGGGCACTTTCCATCCGTTGTAGTCAGCGGGCCGGGTGTAGATGGGAGGGGCAAGCAGATTATCCTGGAAGGAATCTGACAGAGCCGACTGTTCGTCGCCTATGGCTCCGGGAATCAGACGCACGATAGCATCCGTCATCACAAGCGCCGGCAGCTCTCCCCCTGTGAGCACATAGTCACCTATTGAAATCTCCTTTGTGACAAGATGTTCCCTTATTCTGTAATCCACGCCCTTGTAATGGCCGCAGAGTATTATAAGATTCTCACTCATGGAAAGACGGTTGGCCATCTTCTGATTGAAGGTCTCCCCGTCGGGAGAGGTGAAGATGACATCGTCATACTCACGCTGAGCCCTCAGAGCGTTGATACAGGCCTCCACGGGCTGAATCTTCATCACCATCCCGGCCTCCCCGCCAAACGGATAGTCGTCTACTTTACGGTGCTTATCGGTAGTGTAGTCACGCAGATTGTGCACCACGATCTCCACGAGGCCCTTATCCTGTGCACGCTTCAGGATAGAGCATCCCAAGGGAGACTCAAACATCTCGGGCAAAACTGTGAGTATATCTATTCGCATAAAGATTAATAATGAAAAAGGCGCTGTTGCCGTTTAAATAACGTCAATCAGCGCCTCTATATTACATTAAGATACTAATCAGTCAATTGTCTCATCAGCCTCATAGCCACCCATTTCACGGATAGCGTTCTTGAGCATCACATACTGCTGGAAGAGGTGGTTTACAGGCACTTCGTTCTTGGTGTAGTCATGCATCGGGCTCTTGAGGAAGAAGCTCAGGAAGCGCTGGATTCCATAACGGCCGGCACGCTGAGCGAGGTCGCTGAGAAGCACGAGGTCAAGGCAGAGAGGAGCGGCAAGGATAGAATCGCGGCAGAGGAAGTTGATCTTTATCTGCATCGGATAGCCCATCCAGCCGAAGATATCGATATTGTCCCAACCCTCTTTGTTGTCATTGCGGGGAGGATAATAGTTGATACGTACCTTGTGATAGTACTGGGTATCTTCGTCATTGCCGTGGCCATAGAGATCGGGCTGATCTTCCGGCACGAGGATGCTCTCGAGTGTTGACAGCTTACTAACCTCTTTTGTACGGAAGTTAGCCGGCTCGTCAAGCACGAGACCGTCGCGGTTGCCGAGGATGTTGGTAGAGAACCATCCGCTCAGACCGAGGCAACGGGTGCCGATGATTGGAGCGAAACCTGACTTCACAAGAGTCTGACCGGTCTTGAAGTCCTTACCTGCGATCGGCATTTTGGTTTTTTCAGCGAGTTCCCACATTGCCGGGATGTCGACAGTGGTGTTGGGAGCACCCATGATGAAGGGAGCGCCCTCTGAGAGAGCTGCGTATGCATAACACATTGAGGGAGCGATATGCTCTTTGTCGTCAGCCTTCATAGCGGCCTCGAGAGCCTCGAGAGAACCGTGAACTTTCTCGTCAACCGGCACATATACTTCTGTGGAAGCAGCCCAGAGCACTACCACACGGTCAACACCTGTTTCTTTCTTAAAGTTACGGATATCTTCGCGGATCTGCTCGGTCATGTCCCAACGATCCTTGCACTCTTTTACATTATCACCGTCGAGACGCTTGGCATAATTCTTGTCGAAAGCAGCCTTCATGGGTTTGATGGCCTCGAGTTCCTCCTTGATAGGAAGAATGTCTTTTGCCTTGAGCACCTCAGCATTCACAGCTGACTCGAAAGCATTGGCGGGATAAACATCCCATGCACCGAAAACAATGTCATCAAGCTCGGCCAGAGGCACGATATCTTTATAGTGGAGATATTTTTTGTCTTCACCTTCACCCACACGGATCTTGTCATACTGGGTCATTGAACCAATGGGTTTTGCGAGACCTTTACGTGCTGCAAGCACACCGGCCATGAATGTTGATGACACTGCTCCGAGTCCTACTACAAGCACTCCGAGCTTGCCTTTGGGTGCTTCAGCTTTTTTTGTTGCCATAATGTTGTTATCAGTTTAGTTATTTTTTCACACTTTAGGTTATATGTATATGGAATGTCTCCTTGCAGCCCGGTCGCTCTGTTTAGCTCGAGCTACAGGCGAGCCGAATTGCGGCGTAAAATTACGCCCTATTTTGGATATTACAAAAAAAATTGGCCTGAAAATTCAGACCAATTTATTAAAGTTTCTAAACATATACCCCAATTAGCCAATATATGTTAATTTTATATCAATTTAAATAGTATTATTTAAAATTAGTTAATTAGGCAAAGAGGGGTTTTTAGTTGATTTTTCTGTATTGTCTTATGCTCCCTCTATAAATTGCAATGCCTCGTCAAGAGTTTTTATGATATTCGGATGCAGAATAGAGTCCTCTTCCTGTGTCCAACCTTTTCCTTTGAGCCACATTGCCTGGCATCCGGCTTTCTCCGCAGGCACTATATCCTTGGCATAGCTGTCGCCTATTACGAGCACCTCCTCAGGCTTCAATCCCAGAGCCTCGACTCCAAGTGTAAAGATTTTCGGATCAGGTTTACGCACCCCGACCACAGCACTCTCTATTACTTTCTTGAAATAACCGTCGATACCGAAATCTTTGAGCACTGTCTCCACGTTTCCATAGAAATTGCTGACCAGGACAAGGGGATATTTCTTTGACAGCGCCTCAAGCACCGGTTTGGCTTTCTCTACGGAAGCCTTTGCAGAGGCATAACAGATATCAGCCACTTTCTTGGCCATATCATCTACCTGAGCGGGAGGAAAATGGCCGTCTTCAGCCAATTTCTGCAGCTCGATCTGCATCTTTATATCCAGAAGGTCATGGAAATTATGATGAGGAAGAATATGAAGCGTACGGGCAAGTTCACGTTCGGCATATACATAGACCTCACGGAACTCCGCCTTGTCGGCTGCCACTCCAGCCTGTTGCCAGGCTGACCAGATCACCTCACTCCAGTGGTCACCACCCGTATCGAGAGTGCCCCCATAGTCAAATATAATACCTTTGATTTTGTTGATGTCAATATTCATAATCTATGCCGTTTTTAAGAAATTATTTTTTTTCAAGTTCAGTCACAAAAGTCTTGCATATCTTCTCGTGACGCCACACCATATATATTAAAACGATATTAAGCACCGTGAGTTCGAAAGCGAAATACAGCCAGGGCATGCGGAATATGAGAATAGCGGCAAACAGCGCGAAACTTCTGGTGTTGAAAGAGAGGATGTTGGTATATTTCATCAGTGGTTTACTCTTCTCACGGAAAGCATCACGGAAGCTCTGAGGTATATCGTTACCATACTTGGCCTTGAGCACGGCACGCAGTTTCTGCATCCAGGGGGTACGCTTCTCCTGCCCTACAGTGTAGTTGGTATAGAAAGCCATGGTGAGTTTCTTCCAGAAATTATGCTTCCAGCTGAGCTGATGGAAACGCTCCCATAGGTTAGAGGCCGACTCCAGCTCACTCCCCTCTTTCCCTTTCAGGAAGAAGAGGTGGAACTGACGGTAATAATCGCCCATGGAGGCTTGTGTCGCATGGCAGAAGCCTGTCACCACAGCTGTCACCCAGATTACCCAATGATGGGCGGAAAAGAACTCACTGGTCACATTCTCACGCAAGCAGATGGCCACATAAATTGCCGCGAACCACAGGTCGCCGCTGAGACCGTCGAGTATGCGTCCTATACGTGAATATTGCTTGGTCATTCTGGCCAACTGTCCGTCGGCGCTGTCAAAGGAATCGGCCCATACCAGAAGGACTACACCTAAAATATTAATCCATAAATTATTGAAGTAGAAAGCCACGCCGGCTCCCACGCCGAGAAAAATAGAGGCGATGGTAATGGCATTGGGAGTGATGCCCAGTCTTTTTGCCAGCATAGCCCAACCGTAGCCTATCGGACGATAGAAGATCAGGTCGAAATTCTCCTCCGTATCCATTGACTTCAGGGAATCCTTGAAACCGGGTTTCTTCACCTTCTCCCCGGCGGTATCCTCCACATTTATCTCATCCTTTTTGCTCATTTCTTTTTCCTCCACTCTTTGATTGAACTCAGCACACATTTAGCAATATATGGAGCCGCCTCTGTGCGACAGGGTGCGAAACTCGGCCAATCGTTGAAGTCGATTATACGGATAGTACCGTCAGGGTCGACTATACAGTCGCCTCCGTAGATTTTAACATCAAGGATGTCGGAAGCTTTCTGGCACATCTCCTCCAGCTGGCTGAGATCGAAGTGAAGTCCACGGCTTTTTCCGTTGACGGCCTCATATCCGTATTTGCTGTGGCCTTCGTCAAAGGGATAAAACCAGAAGAAGAAAGGCTGACCGCTCACGCCGTAAAATTTGATGAGATCCCCCACAAGATGACGGTTTATCACAGCCCTCTTGATGCCCCTGTAGAAATATTCATGGAGCACCTCCTGCGCCTCTTCCGGATGACGGCAATAACTTACGTCCTCCTTATGCATGGCGTGGAAATCACCGCGTTTTATCCAGCATGATTTGAAACCTGCCTCCCGGAGCTCATCCACGACACTCTCATTCGTGTTGACGATAAGACTGTCGGGGTAAGGGATCTTGTTACCCAATAATATACGTGTCATACGTTCGCGGGTACAGTTCTCTATGCCGTAGCCTGAATTGATGACGAGTCGCCCTTCATCCTCAAGCGTCTGCAACTTGGCGATCGAAGCCTGTTCGCGACACATATTGAGGATAATAGGCTCCTCTATTTGCGTGGAATTAAATTTGTCTTCACTATAGACATTGACCTCACACCCTCTCTTCCGCAGCTGCTCCACGGTGGCATTGAAGATGGCGGCATCATTTCCAATATGGTTCGGGGAGTAGGCACCTGCCCTCATCACTCCCGCTATTTTTATGTCAGACATGTCCGGAAATATGTTTTTGTGAATTACATTATTAATATTTCAGCCTCAGCCGTCAGTCTTTTCCGGCTATGAAAGCTTCTGCCGTGACTATATCGGCGGCATGGTCTACATCTATTATCTTGTTCATATTATATGCCTGAAGCCAAAGGCCTGCCTCCACGAGGGCACGCTGATAATTGCGCATACGTCCCACGCCTTCGGCAAGACATTTACTCAACACGGGGATAGCTGACTGTCCGAGGCCGTAAATTCCTCCGCTCACATACTTCACACCCTCCTCAAATTTATCGAGGAAACCGATGATGCGGTCTGTACTGTCGGTGGCCACATACAGAGGTTTCTCATCATCGATAAAGGTCGTGACAGCCATTACACCGTCCACCTCGGCCGGAGCGTCCTCAAAAGCACGGACATAGCGGGAGAAATCCTCTTCACGGAAAATAGTATCGACCGTAGTGATTATATAACGTCCCTTCCCCTCCATGATTTTCGACAGCTCATAGAAGCTGTGCATGGAAGTGGGAGTGGTCTTCACCACGAGAGCGAACTCACACGGCAACCCGGATGCCAGATCCGTAAGATACTCCGCCACTTCAGTCATCTCCTCATTCACGATTACAGAGATAGACTCGGCGCCGCATTTAACGAATATATCGATCAGGCGTCCAATCATGGGGCGTCCGTCAATTGTAACTAATGGTTTTGGCAGAGGCACACCCTCCTGCACAAGCCGCGAGCCCTGGCCGGCGGCGATTATACCGAAATTCATTGCTCTTCCTGATTTTTTATTTCATTATTTTCGGTCCCCTTCTCAGCCGGGGTTGCTGTCTCTTTTGTCTGTCGGTCACGAGGGAAAGGTCTTTCCTGCCGTTCTCCCTTATCCTGCCGCTCTCCCTTGTCGGGCCGTTCAGTAACTATTTTCCTTAGCGGATTCTCTGAAGATTTCAGGAAAACGTCGCGGCGCCGGCGGATATCAATAGCTTTGTATATAGCCTCTCTCATGGAAGTGGGGTCAGCCATGCCTTTCCAGGCTATGTTGAAAGCGGTGCCATGATCGGGAGACGTGCGCACGAACGGAAGGCCCGCTGTGAAGTTCACGCCCCTTTCTCCGGCAAGGGCCTTGAAGGGTCCAAGTCCCTGATCGTGATACATAGCCACTATGCCGTCAAATTTCCTGTAGTCACCTGCACCGAAGAAACCGTCTACGGCATACGGTCCGAACACCAGAGTGCCGTTCTCTCTGGCCTCGGTGATAGCGGGGATGATATGCTCCGCTTCCTCCGTACCGAGCAATCCGCCGTCTCCGGCATGAGGATTAAGTGACAGCACAGCGATTCTCGGACGTTCAAAGCCGAAGTCTTGTTTCAAAGAACTGCGCAGTGATTCTATAGCCTCCGAGACCGATTCTTTGGTGACAGACTCCGCGAGTTTCGCCACCGGCAGATGCGTGCTTACCAAAGCCACACGTATATAATCGTCGAAAAGGATCATCCTGGCTTTGTAACCCTCGCCTGCAACGGCCTCAAGATATTCCGTATGACCCGGGAAATGGAATTTATCACTCTGCACGGCTTCTTTCGATATAGGCGCTGTGACCAGCACATCTATATCTCCCGATTTAATGGCTTTCATGGCCATCTCGAGCGCCGCCACAGAAGCCTTGCCAGAAGCCTCGGTAGGTTTGCCTGGAGTGTGTTCCGGCACGGAAGACCCTATCTCCACTACATTTATGCGGCCCGGTTGCGCTGTTGCCGCGCTATGGGTCTTGCAAATATTCACTCCTTCTATACCCAACACTTTGCGTGCTTTCTCCACAAGAGTCAGGTAACCGAATATCACGGGAGTGCATATTTCAAGCATTCCCTCCTCAGCAAGGGCACCGAGCGTCACCTCATACCCTACACCGTTTATATCGCCGTGGGTTATACCCACTTTCATTGGTTGTGACATGTCTTTTTTATTTGTTTTTTCCTGCCAACATTCCGCAGGCAGCCATGATATCCTCGCCTCTTGAGGTCCTTATCGTGGCAGTTATACCTTTTGAGTTGAGATGATTCCTGAACATTAGCATGCGTTCCTCGCTGCAAGGCTTGAGATCGGCATCAGGTATTGCATGAAAGCGTATGAGGTTCACACGACAGTCAAGACCTCCTATCAGTCTTACAAGCTGGTCGGCATGGGCAATATCATCGTTCACCCCCCTCCACATTATATATTCAAGCGAGAGCCGGCGCTGGTGACTGAAATCATATCCAGCGAGCATCTTCATGACACTTGCGATCGGGAAAGCCTTTTGGGCAGGCATGAGTTGTCCTCTCTCCACAGGGTCGGCTGTATGTACGCTTACAGCAACATGTACCTGGGTCTTTTCAAGCAGATCCTTCAACTGCGGAAGTTTTCCGACAGTTGAGACTGTTATTCGCTTCGGACTCCATGCCAGACCCCACGGGGCAGTGAGTATCTCTATCACGGGGAGCACCGCATCAAGATTATCAAGGGGTTCTCCCATACCCATGAACACTACGTTGGTAAGCTCTCCCATTGGTTCCTGTCCCTTCTCGGGAGCCGGAGGGATGCTCAAGATCTGGTTGATAATCTGGGCCGGAGTGAGATTGGCTTTGAAGCCCATGCGACCTGTGGCACAGAAATAACAGTTCATCTTGCATCCCGCCTGTGAAGAGACGCATAACGTCGCCCTATCCTTATCAGGGATATATACGCTCTCTATATTACGGCCATTTCCAACGTTGAAGAGATATTTCACAGTGCCATCACTTGATTTGACATACGACACCGGTTTTTCACGACCTATCACATAATTCTCAGCCAGCCACTCCCGGTTTTTCTTTGAGATGTTGACCATCTCATCGAAAGATGTGACCCCTTTCTTATATAACCAATCGGCCAACTGTTTGCCCACAAATTTGGGCATACCCCCTGAAAGGGCCACTTTCGTCAGCCCGTCGAGAGTAAGACCTATCAATGGTAATTTCTTATTTTCCATAACTTATAGAATTTGAAAAAGGGTCGCCGCCTCATCTTTGGCGACGACCCTTTTTATATCATAATGCCGGGGACTACGGCTAATCAGTCGCCTGCCTCGAACTTGTAGATATTATTCTGGTATTTCTTCGAGCCTTTCAGCATCTCACCCATATTCGGGTTGATAAGCTGATAATACTGTTGTTCATACTGCTGCTCGCTGTAGGGGAAATTCTCAGTATTCTGAGCAGTGATCTGGTAAGCATAGACACCGTTATCGCCTTTCACAACCACAACCTGTCCGGGTTTGGAACCGGCGATCTTACCCATAACTGCGGCATCGCGCACCTGAGCGTTTCTACCGAAGCGGAAATTGGGATTGTTCTGAGGCTCGACAGCCATAGCCTGCGATACGGTAGCCATATCCTTGGCACTACCCTGATACTGTTTCACGAGTTCATCACCGGCTTTTGACTTGCGGGCACGGTCGGTGGCATAAGCTTTCACCTGATTGTTGGCCATAGGAGCATAGTCATCATACTCGGCAAGCACGGCAGCTGCGTAAAGAGCCGGAGTGAGGGCATCCTTGCTCTCATATATATGGCTTACCTCACCGGGTTTACCGTCAATCATCACCCAACGTACCACCTGACGGCTGTCGGGATAGTAACTCTGCATACCTACCACCCTGGGGACAGCCGGAGTAGCTGAGGTGAGACTCACTTCCTGAAGTGAATAGCCGGCCTTGGCAGCATTGGCAAGGAAATTCTTTGCGGTAGAATTCTCTTCGAGGAACTTCTCAAGTTTTTCACGCTCCTCGTTCACAGTCTGTGTGCTGGGTTTGAGCTCGTAAGTAACCTCGTCAAATGAATAGATTTCTACAGGAGCGTTACGCTTTGCCACCTGAGCGAGCACAGCGCCCTGGGGTGTAGAGACGAGATTTATGAAGCGGCCGCCGGCGTTGAGAAGAGAATCGAGCTGAGAAGCCTCGAGAGCATTCGTACGTCCCTGGGCATTGAAGAGAGCGATCCACTGTCCTGTCTGCGCCATAACGCTGTCAGCAGAGAAAGACTTGGCCACGCTGTCAACGGGAAGACCGCTGTTAAGACGGGCGAGCACTTTAGAGGGGAGCTGCTCACCCACCACCTGCACGATATTGAGCTGGATAGAATCGATGGCTGTGGTGCGACGACCCATCTTTACGATAGTAAAGCCCTTAAGGTTCTCAGAGATAATCTGCACTGAGTCAGCCTTCGCATTTGTGACATAGTCCTTTACCTGACCTGCAGGAAGATCGCGGGCACGCAACTCCTTGTGAGTCACCACCACGCCCTCTTTTCTGAGATCTCTGGCCACCTGTCCCGCGCTGTCGCGCAGAGCACGTGCAGTCTTTGTAGCAAGCATACGGGCTGCCTCACGGTCGGGCACGGAGGGAGTGATATTCACAGCGATAAAGCTGATATCCTTAGTCATGTCCTCAACCTTAAACTGACTCTTATCGTCATTGTATGCGGCGGCAATCTCCTGTTCTGTCACGGCATACTTGGCGGGGTCGAGCTGACCGTAGGGATGAAAAGCCAAGTCAACGTTGCTTGTAGCCACATAGTCGTTGTAGAGAGCTTTCTTATCCAGGTCATTGGCTTTCACAGTGCCATAGAGGAGCTGCTGGTACTGCTGACGACGTATCATCTGCATTGTTTCCTGCTCCATATTGAGCCATAAGCGCTGGAATGGAGCCATAGCCGCCTCGGTAAGGCCGTTACGTTTCGGATTAAAAATTATCTCGTATGCTTGGGAGGGTGTAGATACAGCCAGGCCGGAAGCGTTGAGCTGCTGAATTATAGTCTGAATCGAAGGATTGATAGGATTATCCATCACATAGAAACGGAGCTGTTCGCCCGAAGTCTGGATACCGGCGTCATCGGCAGCCTTGTCAAGGAGGCGTTCGCCTACAAGCTGGTCGAGGGCCATCTGCGATAGGAGCTGAGTGTCGAAACCTGCATACTGTGCGGGATTCTGACGACGCATCTGCTCAAGCTGATTGTTGAGCTCCTCACGTTTACGGATGTAATCTGTGTAATCAATTTTCTCGCCCCCTATTTTAGCCACCGTAGTGTGGTCGCCGAAAAGATTACGGCTGTTGGTAAGGGCGTCACCAATGATGAAGGCAAGGAGTGCCACACCGATAACGACGATGAGGAACACCGACTTGCTTCTGATTTTCTCTAACGTTGCCATTCTGTGCTATAGCTGAATAAATTGAGTTTTGTTAATTCGAAAAGGAATCCGCGCGGAGCGTCCGGGCGTAATTAGGCGCAAAGATAACACTTTTTTACTTAATACGCAAAACCACAGTTTAATTTTGCTTCCAAGCCGGATTAATTTTGAATATTGAAAGCCTTGCGGATGTCGTCGGTCCTGTCGGTATTCTCCCATGTGAAGAGTTCCACCTCGCGAGTGATCGGTTCTGTCTCGTAACGGTTGCGGAATGTCTTCACCACTTTTCGCGGAGTGCGCCCCATGTGCCCGTAAGCAGCGGTCTCTCTGTATATTGGGTTACGCAACTTCAGCCATGTCTCTATAGCACCGGGACGAAGGTCAAACAACTCGGGTATCTTGGCGGCGATCTGCTCGTCGGTGATGCCGGGAGCTGCCGTGCCGTAGGTGTCTACGAATATACTTACCGGCTCAGCCACACCAATAGCATAGCTCACCTGCACGAGCATCTCACGAGCCACTCCGGCCTTCACCATATTTTTGGCTATGTAACGGCATGCGTATGCGGCGGAACGGTCAACCTTCGAGGGATCTTTACCGGAAAACGCACCGCCGCCATGTGCTCCGCGTCCTCCGTAGGTGTCCACGATTATCTTACGTCCCGTCAGACCCGTATCGGCATGCGGTCCGCCGAGCACGAATTTACCGGTAGGATTCACATGCAGCACCAGTTTGTCGTCAAAAAGGGCACGGATCTCCTCCGGCAGTTTTGCTTTGACTCTGGGGAGCAGCACATCCTTCACATCTTTTCTGATTCTTTCGAGCATCTCCTCGTCAGCGCGCACCTGTGCCCTTTCGGTGTCATTGAGCGGAGTCACGAATTCATCATGCTGGGTGCTGACCACTATAGTGTGTATACGCTTGGGTGTACGGTCGTCATTGTACTCCACGGTCACCTGACATTTTGAATCGGGACGCAGATAGGTTTTAAGTTTCCCCTTACGGTAATAAGACATCTCCTTGCCCTCCCTGCGGATGTCGGCAAGTTCCTGAAGAATAAGATGAGAGAGATCAAGGGTAAGGGGCATAAGATTCTCTGTCTCATTCACAGCATAACCGAACATCATACCCTGGTCTCCTGCTCCCTGGCTGAGAGCGTCGCCACGGCTAACGCCACGGTTTATATCTCCGCTCTGCTCATGGATAGCCGAAAGGATACCCAGTGAATCACCGTCAAAACGGTATGCACCCCGGTCATAACCTATTTCTTTGATCAAGTCGCGTGTAGCATTGTGGATATCCACATACGCGTCGCTGCTCACTTCGCCCGCCACTACCACCTGGCCGGTAGTACACATTGTTTCTATGGCCACATGACTTGCCGGATCTCTGGCAATAAACTCATCAAGGAGAGTGTCGCTGATCTGGTCAGCCACTTTGTCGGGATGTCCCTCCGACACAGATTCTGAAGTAAATAGATAGCTCATATTCGGTTGGTATTTATTCAATATTTTGATCCGGAAATTATCACCCGCTTAAGTGATAATTCACCCGATCTTGTTTATGATTCTGATTTATGACTATTGAAATGTCGTCAGACGATTTAATGACAATTAAAGGGTCTTCAGACAAAAAAGCATTCGGCAAGAACTTGGCTCTTACCGAATGCTTTATCTGCTGTTTCCACGTGAAAGGCAGTGCATGTCTTCTCGCAGAAAAATTATTTTACCTTTTTGAGGAAACCCGTGGGCGTTATTGCCGTTAAGGCATCCGTGAAGGTGCAGTTTTAGCATTTTTTCAAGTGGTTGCAAGCAGCCAAATTTGTCCACAAAATAAGCCGCAGATCCGAGGGGCCTGCGGCTTGTCGGGGTGAGGCGACTCGAACGCCCGACCTCTACGTCCCGAACGTAGCGCGCTAACCAACTGTGCTACACCCCGATTGCGTTAGCGACTGCAAAATTAGTCTTTTTTTCTGAAATGACAAAATATTTTGTCACTTTTTTATCAAAACAGCCTCATGTAGCTGTCATCCGGCGTACCGATATAAGAAGACACTATGGTAGCCAGGATACCCATCAGCAACATATTGAAGCATACCCACTCGGCAAGCCGCTGCAACTTATAACGGGGTGCCGTCTTCATCTTCCACCAGATATAAATATTTACGCCGAAGCATACTATCGCGGGAAGCATACCCACCCAGGGACGGTCAAGCGCCAGGTCGTAACGTGTTCCACAAAACACCAAAAGAGCCAGCACACTGTTGACTAAAAACACTATTCGCGTGGCTTTACGGCCGAATATGGCGGTGAATGTGTCGCGTTGGTTATACTTGTCGATGAAATATGTGGAATAATTATAGACAAGATTGGAGTTGGCCGCCATCAGGCCGATAGTGATGCTCATATAGATCAATGGCCCGATATCAAACCAACTGAGCGGATCGGAAGCTTCATGAAGCGACTGAATCATACCGGTGGAGATAACCGCCACGGGTCCGAACAACAAGAAGGAGAAAAGGGAGCTCCAAGGAGTCAGGATAATAGGCGTGGAACCGCCCACCATGAGATAGCCGGCTATAAGTATGAAGGCACCCACGCAGGCAAACCACCATCCACCCATTCCTATCAGGGCGGTGCCAACCATCACGGCCATCAGGAGGCTTGCGGAGGAGAACACCTTATAGAAGAGTTTTCTGTCATAACCCGGATGTGTGCGCTCAGCTCTCAAACGTTCTCGCTCATTAAGTATCCTTGTGTACACCATGTCATGGTAACGATAGAAACAGTTGGCCGACAGCTGCGCGAATATCACGAACAAAAGACACACAGAGGCTGGGAAGAATTCTGCATTGCCATGTAGATTGGCCGCGCCGTTGGCCGCCATCACAGCACCGACACCCATCATCAGGGAACTGCCGTTAAAAGCTTTCCATAAAGGCTCCGGTTTGCCCATATCATTAATATCAAAACGTTTTAAATTAATCTGAAAAACTCAATCCTCGGTCAAAGTGCATTTATATAAGGTGAGCCTCACTCAATGGTGTACATCACGACAAAAAGGCTCGTGGCACCGATCACCATCCATAGTGTCAAGGCCTGTATGAGCGGCTTGACCCCCACCTGTTTGATCACCTTCAGGCTCAGGCTGGCACCTATTGCGAACAGCACCGCCACCAAGGCCTTCTTTGCTATGACCACGATAGCGCTGTAAAGGGGCCCCATCACCGGCATCATGCTTTCAGGAGTATAGGTATAGATCACCATGGCAAGCACGAAAAGAAGGATAAACCAAGGAATCGAGACTTTAGCCTTACCCTCTCCCCCTTTCTCATTGCGGAAAAACCACATCGTGAAGAATGCTAAAGGTATAATCCAGAGAGCACGGGTACACTTGATCAGGGTAGCCAAATCACAGGCTTCCGCACCGTAAGCCTGCCCTGCACCCACCACCGAACTGGTGTCATGTATGGCAATCGCGGCCCAAGTGCCGAACTGCGTCTGCGACAAACCGAATAGATGTCCCAGCGGGGGGAAAATGAAAAGAGCGATGGCATTCAGGATAAAAATCACACCGAGCGACACGGCCATCTCATTTTCATTCGCTTTAAGCACCCCACCTACGGCGGCGATGGCGCTACCACCGCAGATTGCGGTGCCGGAAGAAATCAGATAGGAAGTTTTACCGTCTATCGTCATATAGCGGCCGAGCCATACACCGATTACCATCACACCGATCACTGAGATAATGGTGAAAAGCATCCCTTCGGCCCCGCTTTGCAGCGATTTCTGAAGGTTCATGCCAAAACCGAGTCCCACCACTGAGGCCTGAAGCAGATATTTCGACAGTTTCTTATTAAATTTCGGATACGGTATACCGAACACGAAAGCAAATAGAAGCCCCACGAATAAAGCCACCGGAGGCGTGATAAGCTGATAATTTTCACCGAAAACAAGGTCAAACGGGAAAATCATAATCACAAGAAGGACCCAGTAAAGCGGACCCGCGATTGAAGCTGTCAACGATTTGGATTGTCGGTTCATACAGATAGATTATTTATCCGGATGCAAAATTAATAAAAAATTTATAATTTTTAATATTTCCCCCAATACAGACAAACGATTTCCGGCCTTACAGAGAATCTTCCTCTCAAGATTCTGAGTAAAAATGCCGGAAATCGTTTGTCTGTATAGGATTTAATGGTTCATGATTCAGGATCAGGCACCTTGTATGAGACTGCCTGTTAACCCCATTCACTATTCATTATAACTTATCTACCTGTCTTTGTACATTTCCTCGTAATACTTCTCGTATTCTCCCGAAGTTATGTTATCCATCCAGTCCTGATGATCAAGATACCATTTAACGGTCTTCTCGATACCCTCCTCAAACTGGAGGCTCGGCTCCCAGCCCAATTCCTTCTGAAGTTTGCGTGAGTCGATAGCATAGCGCAGGTCATGACCTGCACGGTCGGTGACGTATGTGATCAGTTTCTCGCTTGAACCCTCCGGGTTACCCAACAGTCGGTCCACTGTCTTTATTATAACCTTTATCAGATCTATGTTCTTCCATTCATTGAAACCACCGATGTTATATGTTTCGGCTACTTTTCCTTCATGGAAGATAAGGTCGATGGCACGCGCATGATCCTCGACAAAGAGCCAGTCGCGCACATTCTCACCCTTACCATATACAGGCAATGGTTTGCCATGACGGATATTGTTGATGAACAACGGAATCAGCTTTTCCGGGAACTGATAGGGCCCATAATTGTTGGAACAGTTGGTCACCAATGTCGGCATGCCGTAGGTGTCGTGATATGCGCGCACGAAATGGTCGCTGCTGGCTTTGGAAGCCGAATAGGGAGAGTGTGGATTATATTTCGTAGTCTCCACGAAAAACTCCGTACCGTAAGCCATATCCTCCTCGCTCGAGGCTTTGGTGGTGAAAGGCGCGGGCACACCCTCCGGATGTGTGAGTTCCAGAGCGCCGTACACCTCGTCGGTAGAGATGTGATAGAACAGTTTACCCTCATATTTTTCGGGAAGCGACTCCCAATACTCCTTGGCAGCCTGAAGCAAGGCCAGCGTACCCATCACGTTAGTACGGGCAAAAGTGAAGGGATCCTTTATCGAACGGTCGACATGACTTTCGGCAGCCAAATGAATCACACCGTCAATCTTATATTCCTTGATAACGCGGCGCATCTCGTCAAGGTCGGCTATGTCAGCCTTAACAAACGTATAATTCGGTTTGTCCTCCACATCTTTCAGATTGGCCAGATTACCCGCATACGTCAGTTTATCGAGATTGACGATATTATACTGAGGATACTTGTTTACGAAGAGACGCACTACATGCGAACCGATAAATCCGGCGCCTCCGGTGATCAATATATTCTTATGGTCCATTTTATTCAATCTATATTTAATGGTTTATGATTAAAGGCAGAGGCCCGGGGATTACCCTTACCCCTATTCCGTATAAATTTAAACCAAATTTTTAATACATATTTTCAAAGAATCCGTCCAATAAGGCACCTTACGTCCGAACGTCTCCTTATATTTAGTCTTGTCAAGCACCGAATACGACGGTCTTACCACCTTCGAGGGAAATTCATTACTATGGCACGGTTGCACGTCACATCCGTCGTTACCGGCTATTTCCGCAATCATCCTGGTGAAATCATACCAAGAGCATACCCCCTCGTTAGAAAAATGATACACTCCCTCGTTACCGGCGAACTTACGGTTGTCGATTATGTCATAGATGGCATCGGCAAGATCCCGGGCATAAGTGGGAGTGCCGCATTGGTCAAACACCACTTTAAGTTCCGGTTTAGTAGAGGTAAGGTTGAGCATGGTTTTCACGAAATTCTTTCCATACTCCGAATAGAGCCAAGCCGTGCGGAAAATAAGAGCCTTGGCACCGCTACGGTCGATTGCCTCCTCGCCGTGCAGTTTGGTGAGACCATACACCCCTGTTGGATTAGCCGGCTCCTCTTCGGTGCGCGGAGTATTACCGGCAGATCCGCCGAACACATAATCGGTTGAGATATGTATCAGAGTGGCGTCATTCTCTTTGGCAGCCTCAGCCAGATTGCTCACCGCCCCGGCATTGAGCAGTTCCGCGAAGTCACTGTCATCCTCAGCCTTATCCACGTTTGTATAGGCCGCACAGTTTACGATCACCTTGATGTCGTTATCCTTCACCATACGCTTTACAGCGTCGGCGTCAGTTATATCGAGCTTCACCACATCACCGTTGTCAAGACCCGCGACATCAGTGAAAATATAATTGTCCTTCGACTCACGGGCAGCCACTCGCATCGCGTTCCCCAATTGGCCGTTGGCGCCTGTCACCAGAATATTCATCTTATAGGTAGTAGGGTTTTATACTGATTATTCTCAAGCCTTGTACGTGAGAGAGCCTGAGGTATTAATGAAATCAAATTGAAAACGGAGAATCGAAATCTTCCAGTCTGGCATGACGCAGATCCTTATCCGAAAGGATGGCGTTAGCCGCGTCAATTCGCCAGTCAATGCCGAGCGAGTCATCAAGGATAGAGATGCCGCCGTCGGCCTGAGGAGCGTAATAATTGTCACATTTATATTGGAATACAGCCACGTCACTCAACACAGCGAATCCGTGGGCGAATCCCCTGGGCACGAAAAATTGCCTGTGGTTCTCCTCCGTCAGTTCAACGGCCACATGTTTGCCATAAGTGGGAGACCCTTTCCTGATGTCCACAGCCACATCCAACACAGCTCCGCGCACACACCTCACCAATTTAGCCTGTGTATGAGGCGGTCGCTGGAAATGCAGGCCGCGCATCACGCCGCGTGTGGAACAAGACTCATTGTCCTGCACGAAATCCACAGGGCCTACAAGACGGTCAAAGACCTCCTTGTTATAACTCTCGAAGAAATAACCGCGGGCATCCCTGAACACTTTTGGTTCAAGGATCACCACGCCCTCTATCTCAGTTTTAATAACCTCCATTATCTTGCATTTACATAAACGAAACAGCTACGCCGCGAGTGACATTCTTTCAGACTTTCAGTCGAAATTCTGCAGATGAGCCTCGTCGGCGATTTTCATCAGGTATTTTCCATATTGGTTCTTGAGCATCGGCTTGGCAAGTTCACGAAGCTTATCAGCTGAAATCCAACCGTTGCTATAGGCGATACCCTCGAGACAAGCGATCTTCAGACCCTGACGTTTCTCAAGCACCTCCACATAGATTGAAGCCTCGGCAAGGGAGTCATGCGTGCCGGTGTCGAGCCATGCGAATCCACGTGGGAGAGTCTGCACTTTCAACTCACCATCTTTCAGGAATTCCTGATTCACGGTAGTGATCTCGAGTTCGCCACGTGCCGACGGTTTGATATTTGCCGCTACGTCCACCACCTTGTTGGGATAGAAGTAAAGACCCACTACGGCATAATTGCTTTTCGGATGAGCCGGTTTCTCCTCGATGGACAGACAGTTACCCTCGGCATCGAATTCAGCCACGCCATAGCGTTCGGGATCATCCACCCAATAACCGAAGACAGTAGCCTTCCCCTCCTCTTCAGCGGTGAGGACAGAATCCTTAAGCACTTTCGAGAATCCTGCGCCATGGAAAATATTGTCACCGAGCACGAGACAAGCCGAGTCATTGCCGATGAACTCCTTACCGATAATGAAAGCCTGAGCGAGGCCATCGGGAGAAGGTTGTTCGGCATAAGTGAAATTCACGCCATAGTCAGAGCCGTCGCCCAGCAGACGTTTGAATCCCGGCAGATCCTGAGGGGTAGATATGATGAGTATGTCACGGATGCCGGCGAGCATGAGGGTCGAGATGGGGTAATACACCATCGGTTTGTCATAGATGGGGAGCATCTGTTTGCTGACCCCCTTGGTGATCGGATATAGACGGGTGCCCGAACCACCGGCGAGAACGATACCTTTCATAACTTTATATTTTTAGTGCTGTGATCTTGATAACTCAAAAGATTGAGTCTGTAAAATTACGATATTTTCAGCTAATTTACAACATTTCCGACCATATCCTGTGAGGTGACAATCTAACTTAACCGCAAAGTAAGAAAAACCGCGAAAAAAAGTGGAATATCCTGCCTCTTTCCAGTCAG
>CAZPHL010000029.1:0-26161 GCA_964586465.1 uncultured Sangeribacter sp. | reverse complement strand
AATACTTTATACCACATTTTTTGAAGAGGTAAACAGTGACCCTATATAAAAATAAAAAGCCACAGAGAGAATTTCCCTCTGCAGCTTTATTTGAGATTGGTTGAGATAAACTTATTCAGCTATTTTTGTCTTTTCAAAATGAGCCTTTTCAAGTTTTTCTTCCACATACTTGGCATCAACAGTAAATTTCTTAACCGGTTCTGACGGCACCTCATACATAGCATCTACCATGATAGTCTCCACTATGGAGCGAAGACCACGGGCACCGAGTTTATACTCAACTGCCTTATCCACTATTTTATCGAGTGCGTCCTCTGTAAATTCAAGTTCCACACCGTCAAGTAGAAACAGTTTCTTGTATTGACGCACAATAGCGTTCTTCGGTTCAGTAAGAATCTTACGCAGGGCATTCTTATCAAGAGGTTCAAGACTTGTCAAGATAGGAAGTCTGCCTATTATTTCCGGGATCAGACCGAAGCTTTTAAGATCCTGAGGCATGACATATCGCATAAGATTTTCACGTTGACGCTTACGACTACCCTCATCATGGCCATAACCTACCACATGAGTGTTGAGACGGGAGGCAATCTTACGCTCTATGCCATCGAACGCACCTCCACAGATGAAAAGGATATTCTTCGTATCTACTGCAATCATCTTCTGCTCCGGATGCTTACGCCCACCGTTAGGCGGCACAAGCACTGTGGAACCCTCCAGAAGTTTCAACAGACCCTGTTGTACACCTTCACCGCTCACATCACGGGTGATCGACGGATTATCGCTTTTGCGGGCAATTTTATCGATCTCATCAATGAACACTATGCCCTTCTCGGCACGTTCAACATCATAATCACATGCCTGGAGAAGACGTGTAAGCAAAGATTCTATATCCTCACCTACATAACCGGCCTCCGTAAGCACTGTGGCATCCACAATTGCAAAAGGCACATCCAACAATCGTGCTATAGTTTTCGCAAGAAGTGTCTTGCCCGTACCGGTAGGACCGACAAGGATGATGTTCGACTTCTCGATATCAACATCGTCACTCGTTTTCTGCTGGGTAATTCGCTTGTAATGGTTGTAGACGGCAACCGAAAGATATTTCTTAGCCTCCTCCTGTCCAACTATATATTGGTCGAGAAATGCCTTTATCTCTTTCGGCTTAGGAATACTCGGAGCAGCATTCTCTTTGTTTGAGCCCTTTGCCTTAGTCTTCAGCTGAGAATCACGAGCGTCATCAATGAATTTGATGCAATCAGTGCAAAGATTAAGACCGTCAAGCACAGTGACTACAGGATTAGAACTGCTGTCAGGAGTTCCACACATCGAGCATATCAATCCGTTTCTCTTAGTTGCCATCAGTCGTTATTCTTCTTATGATTCACAAGAATCTTATCGATCATGCCATATTCAAGAGCCTCTTTGGCAATCATCCAGTAATCACGGTCGGAATCTCTCTCAACCTTTTCAAACGGCTGACCGGAGTGATCCGAGATGATTCTGTAAAGTTCCTCTTTTAGTTTAAGAATCTCTCTGGCAGTTATCTCTATATCAGAAGCCTGACCCTGAATACCGCCCATTGGCTGGTGAATCATCACTCTTGAATGAGGGAGGGCAAAACGCTTCCCTTTCTCTCCGGCCACCAGAAGGACAGCAGCCATGGAAGCTGCCATACCGGTACAGATAGTTGATACATCGCTTGAAACATACTGCATCGTGTCATATATGCCCAAACCGGCATAAACTGATCCACCGGGTGAATTGATATAGATTGAAATATCCTTCTCAGGATCTATAGAATCAAGATAAAGAAGTTGTGCTTGAATAATATTGGCACTGGTATCGCTCACTTGAGTGCCCAGGAAGATTATACGATCCATCATCAGACGAGAGAAGACATCCATCTGAGTTACGTTGAGCTGACGCTCCTCAAGAATGTAGGGATTCATATAATCAGCCGATGGAGTCGTAAAACTGATGTTACCGGCCTTCTTATCCAGATAACGAGTATAACTGTCAAGTGTATTGGAACTCATCCCAAGATGATTGACAGCATAATTTCTAAAATCGTTTTGCATTATTCTAAGTATTTATTTTTATTGGCGTTTGAGGGCTTGAAAGTTAAAATTGACAACCCTAATATTTATAACACATTTATATGTCAATTTGTCTTGCTATGCCTCGACATTATGTCTTGGCATAACAGTTCAATCAAAATCCATGCCAAAAAAAGTTAATGGCCCGGCAAGTGGTTGTTAATGTCTTGCCGGGCACACTATCGATTGAATATAATACGCTTATTCAGCAGACTGAGCAGGTGCGAAGAGCTCACGGAACTCCTCAACGCTCACTTCTTTATTGTCAAGGCTGACATTCTCTTTGATTACATCAAATACTTTGCGGTTGAGAGCATTCTGGAAGAGCATGTCATGGCTCTTCTGATCCTTAACCACTTCTTTGGCATACTGCTCGATGAGCTGGTCGTTAAGGGCATTCGGTCCATACTGCATGAGTTGACGTACAACTACACCCCTTGCCTCATCCATCACATTCTCGTCTGTAACTTTCACTCCGAATTTCTCAGCGATGTTGTCACGGATAAGATCCCATGTGAGCTGGCCGCGAAGTCTGTTGAATTCCTCATCGACATTATCCTTTGTGATCGCCTCGTTCTGACGCACAAGGAAGTCTTTGAGTATCTGCTCGGGAAGTTCCAATGCTCCTACCGCATTCTCAACTGCATCTTTAGCATCAATCGTGAAGCGATAGTTAGAATCATTTGCGAGATTCATTTCCAAAAGTTCTTTAAGCGCTGCACGGAACTCCTCCTCATTGTGGGCTTTGTCTTTACCAACAGAATTGTCAAAGAATTCCTGATCCATCTCAGCAGGCTTAAGAACAATGATGTCTTTTATGTCGAAGCGGAAATTACCCTTATGATTATCAACATCATCTTTGTCTATGTTCAGCATAGATGACATCTCCACGGGATTCGCATCGCAGGTGGCCGCAGGATTAAATACTACACTGTCGCCTAATTTCTTATTCTTGAAAAGATCTTTCTGAGCCTCATCCTTGAAGTGTACGGGTGAGATTATGCCGTTCTCAACAACTATTCCTCCCTCTTTCTCGGTGCCATCTTCATTAAGCTCGGTTATAACACCTTTGATGACACTGTTGTCATCGGTTTCCTCTCCTGAAACTTGATGGGCGAAACGCTGACGCAGACCGTTGACCTGCTCGTCAATCATCTCGTCGGTTACCTTAATATTATAATAAGGTACATGTAGATCTTTATTGACGTGGTTATCGATCTCGGGAGCTACACCCACTTTAAACTTGAAGGTAAACTCGTTATTGTTAATGTCAAGATTATTGTCAACTTCCGGCACAGGCTGACCAAGCACCTGAAGATTATTCTCTCTGATATAGTCGTAGACAGCTTCACCCACTGTCTCGTTTACTGCATCATATTTTACTGAAGCACCATACTTCTTGGCTATCAGTCCGGCAGGCACATGACCGGGACGGAATCCGGGCTCAACATGTTTCTTGCCTATTTCCTTCAACTGTTTCTTTACTTTGTCAGCGTAGTCTTTTTCCTCGATGGTCACGGTAATCACACCGTTCACATTGTCGAGTTTGTCATAATTTACGTTCATCGTGACTTTTATGTGATTTTAATTCTATTTCTTGTTTCTTTGACGCGTCTTTTTACTCTTATTTTTACAAACGCGTTTTTCCGGATGCAAAGGTATTAAAATTTATTCTTCTCAGCAAATTTTCAACTGAAGAATGTGGCAAATACCTTTATAGCCGCAAACTGATCGGCTACTCCTGCGGTCTCTTTGGCTGAATGCATGGCCCATATAGCGTTGCCCATATCCACACCTTTCAAATCAAGTTGAGAAGTGAGGATATTACCTAATGTGCTTCCGCCTACCACATCCGCATGATTGACAAAGCTCTGACAAGGCACACCGGCCTTCCTGCACAATCCTTTGAACACGGCAGCCCCCTGAGCATCCGTCATGTATTTACAGTTGGAATTGACTTTCACAACCGGACCGCCGCCGATCACCGGATGGTTGGTGGGATCATACTTCTCATTATAATTAGGATGCCATGCGTGTGCATCATCAGCTGAAATCATGAAAGACCTGGCTATACTTCTGATAAAATCGGCCCTGCTCCCACCTTCCACACGCTCCAAAAGATCGCGCAGAACCGGGGATGCGGCACCTTGTTTCGTGCCTGAACCTGTCTCTTCGTTGTCAAACACCGCCAATACTCTGGTGGCAGCCATAGGAATATCGCGTGTTGACAGAAGCGCATCAAGACCTGCAAACGCCATCGACAGGTCATCTATTCGGGCCGATTGAAAATATTCCCCGTTTACACCGCAAATTATTGCCTTTTCAAACGGATATAGGCACACTTCATAATCAATTATATCTTCCGGTTCAACGCCAAGTCGCTCTGCAATCATCACCTTCACAAAACCTCCGCGCGATTTCACAGCTGCTATCCTCTCAGGGCTGAAATAGCCGATCACCGGCTTCATATCCTTCTGAACACTCAATGGATTACCGTCATTCACACCTCGGTTGAAATGTATGGCGAGATGAGGTATAGTAGCCACCGGACGTTCCAGATCGAAAATCCTTGTCTCCGGCTTCATTGGATCGTCAGTGCTTAGCATGACACGTCCCGACATGGAAAGCGGACGGTCAAACCATGTATATAGAATGGCTCCGCCATATTTCTCTACATTCAGGCTCACTACTCCGCCATCGCCATATATTTCGGCATTCGGTTTCACTTTGAAACAAGGACTGTCACTATGGGCGGAGATGATACGGTAACCTCCCTCGCCACTCGGCGCGTTACCTTTTATGAAGGCAAATATAGCACTGTCATTCTTCACCATAAAGTATCTTCCGAGAGGCTGGATATCCCACTCGTCTTCTTGGTGCAGTTCTTTGAAACCTGCCTCCTTTAATTCATTTTTTATTGTGTCGACTGCAAGGAAATTACATGTCGAACGGTCAAGACGCTGTAGCGTATGTTGGATTCTTGTTTTCACTTCCTTATAATTATTTTATTTTTTCATGGATACCGTACCGTTTACCGTAATGTCGGGATTCGGATCATTTTCATCTGCCGATCAGGCACTGTATTTGATATGATTTAAAGCTCTAAGCACATTACAGAGAGTCTGGCTCCAATAGGATATGAAGTCTTCCTTACAATTTATATATGCCTCTATCAATTTTTCTCCCTCAGTATCTTTGACTACGGATATGAAATTATACAAGGGTTGAAACAGGTCAGCCAGTGATTCAGAAATTGAGGCTGCAATCGGTGTCTCGCTATATTTCATATCTTCTTCAAAAGTCTCGAGAAAAATATCATCCGGACCCATTACTGCTTCTATATGACGTCTTATGCTCTCATAATAGTCTTCATCTACATAATCAGGTTGGTAATCCCACTCCTCAAGAGTCACAAGTTCGTCGGCAGATATATCGAAGAATTCCCAATATATACGTGGCAGACAGTTGAGCATTCTGTCTATAAATTCCTCTTTTTCCATCTCCGAGGCCCTCTCGCATATACTGCAGTAATCTGCCGCCAAAGACGTCACGCCGAGCAAACGGGTATTTATATTTTCTTCATTCATCTGCTTATTCTTTTGACTGTGGCTGAATTTCTTTATCTGTAGCCGCGTCAGCCGGTGCATAAAGATTATGTCTGCCGATATAACGCGCCACATTCAATGGTACAAAAAAATTGACGTTCGCTCTCTCACGCAAAGCCTCTCTGATAAATGTGGAGGATATGAATGAGGTAGGACCGTTTCCGATAACCGATACACCTTCAGGCGGATCTTCGGGCACCTCATAGCCGGGACGAGGATATATTAAAAGACCGAACTCTTTTATTATCTTGTGGGCATCTCTCCAACGGCCGAAATTCACCCAATTATCACTTCCAACTATCAGCGTGAAATCATGTTCAGGATAGCGTTCACGCAATTTTGTCAATGTCACGTATGTATATGACGGAAGCGGAAGATAAAATTCAAAATCGGATGCCTTGACATGTGTACATTCTTCAGCTACAAGCCTGGCCATTGCAAGACGATGCTGATCGCTGATCGGACTGTGGCCCTCTTTCAACGGATTGAGAGGACTAACAAGAAGCCATACCTCATCTACTCCACCCCATTGCGCCACATAATTGGCCACCATGGCATGTCCGGTATGAATCGGATCAAAACTACCGCTGTAAACACCTATTTTCATTGCACCACCCTAATCTATATTACAGAACTTCCTGATATGAGCTTCAACATCTTTTACAGCTTTATCAAGATTATCATTGACTACTATTGTATCAAACTTAGGCGCGAAGCCCATCTCAAATTCAGCTTTTGCCAATCTTCGTGAAATAGTCTCCTCAGAATCTGTGCCGCGTGCACGGAGTCTCCGGCCCAAAGTTTCGATGTCGGGGGGCATGATGAAAATGGATATGGCCTCTTCCCCAAAGCGTTGTTTTATGTTTAGGGCACCTTTTACATCCACATCCATGATAAGATTATGGCCGGAGCCCGTGACTCTGACAACCTCGCTCTCCAAGGTGCCGTATCTTGTGCCTGAATATACCTCCTCCCATTCCACAAACTCCCCGTTATCTATTTTATCCTGAAATTCCTGATGGCTAAGAAAGAAATAATCCTTTCCGTGCTCTTCAACTCCACGTGGCGCCCTGCTTGTGGCAGAAATCGAAAAATCCAGACATAAGGACTCATCCTCTCTCAGTTTGCTGATTATGGTTGACTTTCCTGTGCCTGACGGAGCTGACAGTATTATTATTTTCCCTTTCATAACACGTTTAGCACCTGTTCTTTGATTTGCTCAAGTTCATCCTTCATTTTCACCACTATCTTCTGCATAGCGGCATGATTTGACTTGGAGCCCAATGTATTTATTTCACGTCCTATTTCCTGTGATATGAATCCCAATTTCTTCCCCTGTCCGGATTTGGGATAATCATTCTCACCGCCGAGGGTCTCAAGAAAATAGTTGAGATGTGTGGCAAGACGTAATTTCTCCTCATTTACATCAAGTTTCTCTATATAAAATATCAGTTCCTGCTCAAGGCGACCTCGGTCGTATTCTATTGAACTCAGCCGACTGAGTTGCTCTTCAAGCCGTTCCCTGATTTTGGGCACACGCTCCACCTCATAAGGTTCCACTTCTTTAAGCAGGCCCGCTATCCTATTGATTTTTTCCACAAAAAATCCATAAAGTTTTCTCCCCTCTTGACGTCTGAAGTCTTTAAGTGCTTCCAACGCCTCGTAACAAGCCTCTCGGAACGCTTTCTCATCTTCTTCACCCACAACTGTAGATTCTGTCTTCATGGCTTCAGGCATCCTCATAAGAAGCATATACCAATCGGCGGGCTCGGGCAGCTCCAGGCGTCGTCCCAACTCCCGGATCTGCTTCTTGTAAACTTCCAATAAGTCTATGTTGACTGTCGCGCCTGAATCTGCCACAATATTTTCGACCGTCACCACCGCCTCGACTTTACCTCTTTCGAGGGCCTCGGATATAGGCGTGCGCAATGATACCTCAAGCTCTCTATAAGCCGACGGCACTCGCAGAGAAAGATCAAGTTGTTTGCTGTTGAGAGATTTTATCTCCACCTTTATCCTTTTGGTTAAGGTCTGGGCGCTACCGCGCCCGAATCCGGTCATGGACGAAATCATATCTGTATGTTTTAGGGATTGCAAATTTAATAAATTTTTTATATATTTTATAAACCCTCCCCGAAAATTTATATTTCCATCCCTACGGCTTCTTGCCCACACCCTCTTTTTGTTATTTTTATCAGTTTTTGATTGTTTAACTTTATTATTTCAGCTTTTTTCATTAGTTTTGCGTTAATATTTAGAACAATCATTCATTAATGACCTCACCCTTTACCACCAACTTATACTTAGGGTGTCTATCCTTTTAGAGTTCTTAACCCCAAAACTATAATAACATATTTAAGTATGAATAACGACGAATTGCTTAAGACCGTCAGAGAGAAAGCCGAAAAATGGCTTGGCCCTCAATATGACGAAGAAACAAGAGCAGCCGTTCAGGCTATGCTCGATGATACTGACCCCACTGCTCTTGTTGATGCTTTCTATAAAGATCTCGAATTCGGAACCGGTGGTCTCCGTGGCATCATGGGTGCCGGTTCTAATCGTATGAATATCTACACAGTTGGTGCCGCAACCCAAGGTCTCGCCAACTATCTCAATGACGTCTTCAAAGAAGAACCGGAGATTTCCGTGGTTATAGGTCACGATGTCCGCAACAATTCCCGTAAATTTGCCGAATTGGCTGCTGATATCTTCTCTGCCAACGGAATCAAGGTTTATCTCTTTGAATCTTGCCGTCCTGTTCCTGAAGTGTCATATACTATACGTAAACTCGGCACTCAGAGCGGTGTAATGGTTACAGCAAGTCATAATCCGAAAGAATATAACGGTTATAAGGCTTACTGGAGCGATGGCGCTCAGATGATCGCCCCGCATGATGTTGAGACTATCGCCTATGTGAACGCCATAACTTCTGTTGATCAGATCAAATTCACCCCTAACAAAGATCTTATCCATATTATCGGTAAGGATATCGATGAGCAGTATCTCAATGATATCAAGACTCTCTCCCTGTCTCCCGATGCCATCAAGAAACATGAGGATATGAAGATTGTCTATACACCTATCCACGGTACCGGTGGTATGCTGATTTTCGATTCTATCAAGAAATGGGGTTTCAATAATGTTATCCATGTGCCGGAGCAAGACGTTCAGAGCGGTGACTTCCCCACTGTTGTTTCTCCCAATCCCGAGAACTCGGAGGCTATGTCAATGGGTATTGCCAAAGCTAAGGAAACCGGAGCCAGCCTTGTGCTCGCTTCTGACCCCGATTCTGACCGTATCGGCCTCGTTGTTCGTGACAGCAAGGGTGACTATCAACTTGTCAACGGCAACCAGATCGTGATGATTTTCCTCTATTATCTCATCACCCGTAACCGTGAACTCGGTCTTCTCAAAGGTAATGAATACTGTGTGAAAACTATCGTCACCACTGAGACAATCAAGCGTATCGCAGAAGCCAACGATGTGAAATGCTACGACTGCTTCACCGGCTTCAAATGGATTGCTAACGTGATGCGTAATCTCGAAGGTGAAGAGCGTTATCTCGGCGGCGGTGAAGAGAGCTACGGATTCCTTCCCGAAACTTTCGTACGCGACAAAGATGCCGTATCTTCTGTCACTCTGATGTGTGAAATCGCAGCTTGGGCAGCCGAACAGAATCTTACTCTCTATGATCTCTTGCTCGACATCTATGAGAAATATGGTTTCTCTTGCGAGCGTGGTGTTAGTGTGGTGCGTCCCGGCAAAACCGGTGCTGATGAGATCGTAGCTATGATGAAGAACTATCGTGAGAATCCTCCCAAGTCACTCGCCGGATCTCCGGTCGTATGTGTGAAGGATTATGCCGATCTTAATTGCCATGATCTCAAGACCGGCGAAGTCACTAAGATGAACTTCCCTACTACAAGCAATGTCCTACAGTTCTTCACCGAAGCAGGTGACAAGGTTTCTGTACGTCCTTCCGGCACTGAACCTAAGATTAAGTTCTATGTTGAGGTTCGTGAGAATATGCCTTCAAAAGACCAATATGCAGAAACTGTAGTTAAAGCTGAGGAGAAGATTAAAAAGGTTCTCGCCGATCTCGGAGCTGAATAATATTCTTGTTCTAAAACTCGGAACTTCTTTGAGTTCCTTCAGATATTTCAACCAAAAACCGGGTTATGACAAACCATAATCCGGTTTTTTACGTTTCTTAAAAGATAAAGGCGATGAAGTCTTATCATTTCCAATTAACTATTTCTACCAAAATGTTACATTTACGCTTTTAACGTATGAAACATTTTTATTCCATACTTTTCCATATCCTTTTGCTGCTGTGTCTATCCAACCCGACACAGGCACAGATACCCATAAAATTTAACACTTTCCCGATTGCTCCGCCGGATTCTACCGATGTGGTAAGGATGAACAAACGTCACTTCTGGAGAGCTTCGGCTGAAGTGGTGGGTTTTAATCTCGGTCTCTGGGCGTTCGATCGTTATGTACAACATGGCGACTGGGCTTATATATCATTTAAAACTATACGGGAAAATTTTCGCCAGGGATTCAAATGGGATAACGATAAACTCGGCACCAATACTTTCCTCCATCCCTATAACGGCTCACTTTACTTCAACGCGGCCCGTTCCAATGGTTTCAATTTCTGGCAATCAGAACTTTTTGCAATTGCCGGAAGCGGTATGTGGGAGATGTTTATGGAACGGGAATATCCCTCCACAAATGATTTCATAGCCACCCCTATTGGGGGTGCGGCTTTAGGCGAAGTACTGTATAGAGCTTCCGACGCGGTTCTTGACGACCGTCTCACAGGCTCACCCCGCTTTGCTCGTGAAGCGGCGGCTTTCATTATTTCACCGATGCGAGGACTCACTCGACTCGTCACAGGCGACATGTGGAAGGTGCGCCCGACGCGTGGACGTCAATTCGGCACTCCGAGTTTTGCTGTGCGTGTGGCAACCGGATATAAGATTCTGGAATATAACAGCAATTTCAAGGACAACCACCAAGGGGCTGCTTTGCAACTTGACCTGGAATACGGTGACCGTTTTGAAGTTAAATCCACCAAGCCCTACGACTATTTCACTTTCAAAGCTCAGATGCAGATTCTCAAGACCCAACCATTCCTTTCCCAGATAGAACTTAAAGGCCGACTGCTTGCACGAGAGCTTTTCGACAATTATAATTCGCGAGGAAGTATAGGTCTGTATCAACATTTCGACTTTTATGACAGTGATACCATCGACAACGTGAAGAACGTCCCGTTTAAACTTGGGGTTCCTGCAAGTGTAGGCGTCGGTTTCGTTTACCGTGATGTGGAAAGACGCCGCTGGACTTTCGATTTCTTCACTCACGCCAATGCAATTATGCTCGGTTCAATTCTTTCCGATCACTATTTCACAGATGAACGGAATTATAACTGGGCGTCCGGATTCTCTTTGAAAGGAGGTTTTAACATTGTGTTTGATAGAAACCGACTTTCTGCCTCTCTTTCTCACAATTATTACCGCCTTTTCACATGGAAAGGTTATCCGGAGGGACTTGACCTGAGCACTGTCGATTTCCGTCTTCTCAACGTTATGGGTGATAAATCAATCGCATCTTTGAATGTCTCGGAAATCAGAGTCGACTATCAGATATGGAAGAAGCTTTTCGCTACTCTTCTTTTTACAAATTATGTGCGCACCACACATTATGCTTATTTCCCAAATGTGCACTCTCATTCCGCATCCCTTGCTCTAATGCTTTCTTATAAACTTTAAAATATCTCATGATTTATGGCTAAAATATCATGGCGTCCGGGAACACAGATCTATCCCCTACCTGCAGTGCTCGTCACATGTGGTGACAAACCTGAAAATTGGAATATGCTTACTATAGCCTGGACAGGCACAATATGTTCTGATCCGGCCATGTGTTATATATCTGTCAGAAAAGAACGTGCCTCCTATCCTCTGTTAGTTGAGAATATGGAGTTCACTATTAATCTCACAACGGTTGAAATGGTCCGTGCAACCGATTGGGCCGGAGTACGCTCAGGCCGGGATTATAACAAATGGAAAGAAACGGGACTTACACCTATACCCGGTGAAATGGTAGCCTCTCCCACCATCGAGCAATCGCCCATAAGCATCGAATGCCGTGTGAAACAGATAATGCATCTCGGCTCCCACGACATGTTTATCTCCGACGTGCTCAATGTCCGTGCAGATGATCGTTTTCTTGATCCTGCCACCGGTCGTTTCCGTCTTGAAGATGCCAATCTCCTCGCCTACTCTCATGGTCATTATTTCTCGCTGGGTGAGATACTTGGCAAATTCGGCTTCTCTGTACAAAAACGTCAGTAGAACCGGTCATTCTTCTTTTGAGTTGGATTCATTTTTATCAATTTTCTCATCTCGATTATTTTTTGTAATTTTGCAGTTCAGGAATTTTACTCCTTTCGCCCCTTGCATTTATTGATTCGGGCTTTTTCCATTTTAATTTGTTAAAAATGACTGATAATCGAAATAATTCCTCCGGACAAGAGGATTTCAATCCATCCAAAAATAAAAAATCCGACAGAAAGAAGAGAGCTCGCAACAACAGAATTATCAAATGGATGTGGGTATCCTTCATTGGATTAGGCGCCCTTATCGCACTTTTTCTCCTTTTGGTCTATAATGGGGTTATTGGTTATATGCCCCCTATCGAGGAGCTTGAAGATCCGCATGACAAGCTCGCCTCAGTTGTTATAGCATCAGATGGAACCACAGAACTCGGACGCTATTTCGCGGGCGCCGGCAATAGGGTGAATTCCGATTACAAAACTGTCTCCCCATACGTGATTGACGCGCTTATCGCCACCGAGGATGAACGCTTCATGACCCACTCAGGTATCGACTTCATAGCTCTTGGACGTACTGCCGTAAAAACACTCATGATGGGTGATAAATCGGCGGGAGGAGGTTCTACAATCACTCAGCAACTTGCAAAGCAACTCTACTCACGCCCCTCGAGCAACATGTTCAAGAGGGCGATGCAGAAACCCATAGAATGGATGATTTCTATCAAGCTTGAGCGATTCTATACCAAGCAGGAAATCATCAATATGTATCTCAATCGTTTTGACTTCCTTAATAACGCTGTAGGTATCAAGACGGCTGCAAATGTTTACTTTAACAAGGAGCCGTCTGAACTTAAGGCGGAAGAAGCCGCCATGCTTGTAGGAATGCTCAAGAATCCAAGTTATTATAACCCTCTTCGTCACGCCGACCGCACTCGTGAACGCCGTAACGTCGTGCTTGACCAGATGGAAAAAGCCGGAAAACTTAGCAAAGAAGAAGCCGATTCTTTGAAAACTCTACCGTTAGGACTTGACTATCACAGAGTGGACCATAGGGAAGGCGGTGCCCCTTATTTGCGCGAGGAAATCCGTATGCTTATGACTGCCAAACGACCCGTGCGTCCGGAACGTTCCAATTACAGCAGTAATCTCGGCTATATTCTCGCCATGGGCCAGTATAACACCGATTCCACACAATGGGAAGAGAATCCTCTGTATGGGTGGATCATTAAAAATCCGAAGCCTGATGGAAGCTATTATAATATCTACACTGACGGACTGAAGATTTACACCACTATTGATGTGGCGATGCAACAATTTGCTGAAGAAGCGGTTTGGGAACATTTAGGTGGGACTCTTCAACCTGCTTTCTTTAAAGAAAAAGAGGGTCAGTCAACCGGACCTTATACCACAAATTCTGAAGAGTTGAGTCGCCAGGGGGTTATGAACCTCATCAAAAACGCAATGAAACAGACAGAACGCTGGCGTGTCTTAAAGAATGCAGGTGTGGCTGCTGAAGAGATTGAAAAGACTTTTCATCAACCTTATCAGATGGACATATTCACTTATGTTAAGGAAGACGGAAAGTATCGGCCCGGCAGCAAAACTGTCACCATGACTCCCTATGATTCTCTACTCTATATGAAGTCGATCTTACGTACCGGCATGATGAGCATGGATCCACACAACGGATATGTCAAAGCTTACGTCGGTGGCCCCGATTTCAATTATTTCCAATATGATATGGTTTCCCGCGGCCGTCGCCAGATCGGATCAACCGCAAAGCCGTTCCTCTATACTTTGGCTATGGAGCAGGACTTCTCGCCTTGTAGTATGTTTTCAAACACACAGCCAACTTTCGGGAACTGGTCTCCAAGAAACTCAGGAAGCGCCCGTGTGGGAGAAATGGTAGATCTTCGATGGGCACTGACTAATTCAAACAACTGGATCTCCGCTCGTCTGGTTTATGAGTTGGGTGCTAAAAACCTTGCAAATAAAATGAGAATGTTTGGCGTAACAGGCCATATTGATGCCACTCTCCCTCTGGCCCTCGGCACAGTAGATGTACCGGTCAAAGAGATGGTAGGTGCATATTCCACATTTGCTAACAAAGGTCTGCGTGTCGATCCGGTTTTCGTAACGCGCATCGAAGATAACCAAGGCAATCTTATATATTCCGCTACACCACACCGTAGCGAGGTGACCGGAGAAGATTCTTACTACAAGATTCTCTCGATTCTCCTTAACGTGGTAGATAGCGGTACGGCCGCCAGTCTGCGAAGCCGTTTTGGAATTTCCGCCCAAATGGGAGGTAAAACCGGTACTACAAACTCAAACTCAGACTCTTGGTTCATGGGCTTTACCCCGGATCTCGTCACAGGTGTTTGGGTTGGAGGTGAGGAACGTTATATCCACTTCAACACTATGGCTCTCGGTCAGGGTGCCCGTGCCGCGCTCCCTATTTACGGTTACTATATGCAAAAAGTATATGCCGATAAAAAACTTCCTTACAGTCAGGATGCCAAGTTTGAATTCCCATCTGATTTCAATCCTTGTCGGGGCGATATCATCGAAGCCGCACCCGTTGAGGTGGAGGAAGTGACCGAAGGCATTTTCGACTGATCTGTGGTCATTGTGTCTTTTCCGTAACACGGATTCAACACATTTATTTCTATGTCGGTGTATATCTGTAATATTCCTGCAGGTGTATATCTTTCAAAAATTAAAGAAATACAAATAGAAACTCATGATATTACCCATTTATCTTTACGGACATCCTGTCCTTAGAAAAGAAGCCGAAGATATCGAACCGGATTATCCGGAGCTGAAAAAGCTGATTGATGATATGTTTGAGACCATGTATAATTCCGACGGTGTGGGTCTTGCAGCTCCACAGATCGGTAAACCTATAGCTCTTGTAGTTATAGATGGTACAGTCCTCGCTGATCGTTTTCCGGAATGTAAGGATCTTAAATTCTGTATGATAAATCCTGAACTTGAGGTTATAGAAGATGGAGCGGCCGTATCACGCGAAGAGGGATGTCTTTCGCTACCGGGCTTATCTGAACCCGTAAAACGTTTTGAACATATACGCCTTAACTGGCTCGATGAAAATTTTGTGGAACACGAACAGGAATTCAAAGGGTTTGCATCTCGGATTATACAACATGAATTCGATCATCTTCTCGGCACAGTTTACACCGATCGTGTGTCGCCTATCAGAAAACAGATGATTCGCAGTAAACTGATCAACATTGCAAAAGGGAAGGTCAACTGCGATTACCGCACTAAATCCGCTCCCAAATGACATGGTTATCGTGCCAAACTGTGCTATCCTACCCAATCTATCCTATTAGTTAATTTTCAAATACACCATACAGATTTCCTTACTGTTTGCAATCTGTAATTAAATTCAATTCTTTAGATGGCTGACGATAAAAAAATAATTTTCTCTATGGTGGGCGTGAGCAAGATCATTCCCCCACAACGCCAGATTCTGAAAGATATCTATCTATCATTCTTCTATGGTGCAAAAATCGGTATCATAGGTCTTAATGGTTCCGGTAAATCAACGCTTCTAAAAATTATTGCCGGAATTGACAAGAGCTATCAAGGAAACGTGGTATTCTCGCCGGGTTATTCCGTAGGGTATCTGGAACAGGACCCGAAACTCGATCCTGAAAAAACTGTACGTGAAGTCGTTCAGGAAGGCGTACAGCCGGTTATGGATCTATTGAAGGAATACGACGAGGTTAATAACGCTTTCGCTGATCCCGAGGTTCTTGAGAATCCTGATAAGATGGATGCCCTGATCAATCGTCAGGCAGAACTACAGGATAAACTGGACGCTTGCGACGCCTGGAATATCGACAATAAGCTCGAAAGAGCAATGGACGCCTTGCGTTGCCCTCCCGATGACAAGAAAATAGCTGTTTTATCCGGTGGCGAGAGACGTCGGGTCGCCCTCTGTCGTCTGCTGCTTCAGCAGCCTGACATTCTCCTTCTCGATGAGCCCACCAACCACCTTGATGCAGAAAGCATCGACTGGCTCGAACAGCATCTTCAACAATATCCCGGCACAGTAATTGCCGTGACACACGACCGCTACTTCCTCGACCACGTTGCCGGATGGATTCTTGAACTTGACCGTGGCGAAGGTATTCCGTGGAAAGGAAACTACAGTTCATGGCTTGACCAGAAAACCAAACGTATGGCTCAGGAGGAAAAACAGGCAAGCAAACGTCGTAAGACTCTTGAACGTGAGTTGGAATGGGTTCGTATGGCTCCGAAAGCA
Source organism: uncultured Sangeribacter sp. (assembly GCA_964586465.1). Classification (GTDB taxonomy): domain Bacteria; phylum Bacteroidota; class Bacteroidia; order Bacteroidales; family Muribaculaceae; genus Lepagella. The sequence continues at coordinate 9,826 of CAZPHL010000029.1, read as the reverse complement.
CGTCAGGCTAAAGGTAAAGCCCGTCTTTCAAGCTATGACAAACTTCTCAACGAAGATCAGAAACAACGTGAGGAGAAACTGGAGATTTATATTCCTAATGGTCCGCGTCTTGGGAATAAAGTCATAGAAGCGCAGCATCTCGCGAAAGCCTACGATGATAAAGCTTTATTCAATGATCTTAACTTTATGCTTCCTCCCAACGGAATCGTGGGCGTAATCGGTCCTAACGGTGCTGGTAAAACCACTCTCTTCCGTCTGATTATGGGTCTCGAAAAACAGGACAAAGGTAATTTTGAAGTTGGTGAAACAGTCAAGATTGCATACGTTGACCAGAACCATAAGGATCTGTCACCTGAAAAGACTGTCTACGAAGTTATTTCACAAGGAGTGGAATCTTTCCGTATGGGCGGCAGAGATATGAACGCCCGCGCATATCTGTCAAAATTCAATTTTACGGGTGCCGATCAAGAGAAGAAAATCGGAGTGCTCTCCGGCGGTGAGCGTAACCGTCTACATTTGGCTATGGCCTTGAAAGAGGAGGGCAACGTACTGCTTCTCGACGAGCCCACCAACGATATTGATGTCAATACTCTACGTGCTCTTGAAGAGGGCCTTGAGAATTTCGCCGGTTGTGCTGTTGTGGTAAGCCACGACCGCTGGTTCCTCGACCGTATTGCTACCCACATCCTCGCTTTTGAAGGTGACAGTAAAGTGACATTCTATGAAGGCTCCTACTCAGATTATGAAGAGTTTAAAAAGAAACGCGACGGTAATGTCACACCACATCGCATCCGTTACCGTAAACTCGTCTGAATGGATTAATATCTGAACTTTTCAATCCGGAAGAATGATTATCAATTTTCAGATAATTGCTCTTCCGGATTGCTTTTTATATTAATATATCATTGTTATTCAAATTATTTGTTTAACTTTGCATTCAGAGGTTTTACAACTATACTGCTACAATCGTTAATGTAACTTGTCGGTTAAATACTTTCCGGTTATAAAAGAATTTAAGACCTCTATCTGACCAACTACTATTTTGTCTACCATTTTCAAATCTTTACCTTATGGCAAAAAAATCTTCAAATAACAATGATAGCTCCGGGAAAAAGATACAATTCTCAATCGCAGTCGATGAGTATAGTTATGACAAGGCTCACAATTGCGATGAACTCGGAGAGATGATGTTTGATAATGAGGAAGCCGCACGTGATCGTTTATCTTATGATCTCGAAGAGGAAGTAGGTTATGAGCGCTCTATAGAATATGACCTCAGGCAAGCCGGGCTTACCGATAAAGCTGATCAACTCAGAGATATTCTCAAAAGGCACTCCGACTCTTACGAAATTGACGAGGAAGGGTGGTTATGCGCATGTTATTGCCTCTCCTCTACTCTCCCATATCCTATCAGAGAAAAAACACATATCACACGCCTGGACGAGATTCCTCCAATCTGGGAAAAATATGGACTGAAATTTAACAGCTCCCCTAATGCTTTCTATGCTGTATGCGAGGAAGATTTCGTTTATTGGTTAGCTCACAGGAATCCCCTCCTCGCTTCAAAAGTCAAAGCATTGCAGGCAAGGAAAGCATCACCCTACGAGATAGCTTATACCATGTTTCCTAACTTGAGCTACGATCTTAAATCAGGTGATAAGAATTTCCCGATACGTACTCCCCGTGATATCGGACGTGAGATCAATGAATGGATCAATTATTATATTACAACCGCTCATAAAACACCCAATCAATCTTTCTCTGATCTGAATCTTGAAAGCGGTGGCAGAATCGAGACTTACTTTAAAACTCACCCTATATATGCAGATAAGGTAGCAACCCTTAATTCATGTCTGCGTAATCCTCAACCCTGGGAAAAAGGGCAATATGCCCCCTACAATAGTTTTGTCCCGCTCTTCAAATTGAGTAAGGCTCTGGGGCATACCCCCTATTATAAAATGCCTGACGGAAGTCATATCTTATCTCTTGATGAGCTCAAGGGTATGTCGCCCGATCTGATAGAGAAGGCGTTTAAAACCGGTTATCTGGATGCATGGATCGCCACATTCTTTCAGGATGATCCCACGAAAAATATAAAAGATGAGGTTTCATACGCAAAAGAAGCTCAGAAATTTACTGAGTTTATCGATTCTATATATCCCTCTTATCTACCGGCCAAAAAATTCAAGAAAGCTCTCCGTGAGATTGATGATACAGCTCTTAAATATAAAAAAGCCACTCGCACCGGCTTTGTCTCCTCCCTCTTCAAATGGATATTGGCGCCTGTAGTCATATTAATGTTCCTCCTTGTCATAGGTTTTTGCTTCAAGTTCCCTATCCCGGATTACAATGTAGTTGCTAATCACTATCTCGGATTTTCACTTACTATTGGATTGGTTGTCCTCATAGCAGCTCTATGCTTCGGGTTGACCTTATTTGAAGGTCTGGTATGGGGAGCGATAGTCGGATTCGGTGGTACTTGGATTCTGAAACTTCTGATGGGAGTGATTTCTCCTTATCTCACATGGGTATATCTCGCCATTGTTTTAGCTGTATTCATCTTCTTTATGGTAAAATTATGGCCTGTCTATCAGAGAGTGCCCGGCTATGCATACGTTATTGATGTGGCACATCCCGACTATAAGTTACGTGAAATGAATGCATTGGCTTATGCTTATGGTCCAAGATCTTACTCTGACCCGGGAGATGATCAAATAGCTTCTTATCTTACCAGTTATAAATCTAACAAGAGGAGAGCTCAAAAATCTCAGTTCGGATACGTCTGCGGGGGTATTGGAGCTGCTTTCCTACTGTTGATCGGGCTATATCTCTTATCACCCGCCTTCGGTGGCCAACACAGTCTGTTGTACGATACTGTCAATACAGAAACCGAGTCGGTTTCAGAACCGGTTGATTCCGTAGCTCCTAAGACCACTAAAAAAGCTACCCGCAAGTCTAAAGCCAAGTCTAAGAAGACGGCCACCACTGTCGAAAATGCCGCTGAAGATAATAAGGGAACAGCACCGGAACAACCGGTTGTAAACCAAGAAGAGGTAAAGAACGAGGAGGTTAAGGAAGCCAAAGAAGAAACTCAAAAGACCGAAGAAGTCACTCTCGACCAATTGCCACAGGTGCTCCGTGATAAAATGAAAAAAAATAAGGACAAAAATCAAAACGACTGAAATTATGGAAAATACAAAACTCACAATAGAGCAACTGAATGAGATAATGGAGCAGCTCATTGCAGATGAAGACGCTGAGAATAGGGAAACCGAACTTCTGTGCGGGCTTGCACTTCTCGCTGAGGCATATCAAGAACGAAAAGATTATAGGGAGGTAAGAGAACAGGCTCAGACTGCTCTCGAGGTGCTCCCGCAGTTTGATGTCCCGGTTGAAATGAAATTACAGGTGCTCAAACGAATTATCCGTACCGTAGAGTCAACTCCTTACCACCATCTGCTCCGAAACCTTTTGGAAGCATTTGTTTTACTCGCTCATCATTCAGGTGAGGATGTCTCCTCCTTCCGCAGAGAAGCTGAAAAGATAGTCAAACTCGACGTTCTTCTCGAACCGGATCCCTATAATGAAAGTAACAAGGAACTTGATAATCTTCTCTCATCAATATTCACCTCTGAGGAGATATTGACATTTATACATCAACCGGATTTAGGTCATCTGGCAGTTGACAGAGTCGAATACACATGGGATTGGGAGTCAATAGCTCTGGAAGTGGAAGAACGACTTGATGAGATTTTAGCTGATGACTACAAAGGTATGGGCTTTTGTCACCGTTATTGGTCGGTTAAAACGGAATTGCTGAGAAAGGAATACGGCATCAATTGGCACTCTCCCGCTGCTATGAATCCTGGAGTCTTGTTTGATTAATTAAATACGACTATGGAAAAACAGGAGCTCTTAAACAAGGTTGAGGAGATAAAAACCGATAAAGCCTTATCCCTTGATAAGCGTATGGGTACAATTCTTGAACTGTATAATGAATATGCAGAAGATAAAGAGCCACAGACTGACTTGGAGGTGTTTGTGTTCTCTAATCTCATAGATATGATTCAGGAATCCGACGACCGTTCTGAATTTAAAGATGAATTAATTCAGCTTTATTCTTTACTGGCTGATGCTTTTTCAGCTGAAGAGAATTACCGAAGTCTCAAGGATATTGCCGTTCAAGTGCTTGATTTGATGCGTCATGATGAAATAACCTGGGACATCATGGAAGAACCGGTTTCACAAATCTTGGATCTTTTGGGCGACACAGTGTATTATCACGATCTGTATGAGATGCTTATCCTTTATCTTCATACCGCCTTTAAAGCAGGAAAGTTAAACCGGGGATTAAAAGGTTACATCCGTAAGATGCTGAAACTAAGGATTCTTCTTGAGGATGGCCGTTGGTGTGACTATATGCTTAAAGCTGATATGAGGGACGCTATTGCAGAAATAATGTCATCTGACGAATTACTGAAAATAATACTCTCCCCCGAAATAGACAGCAGGAAGAAAGATCCGGTGGAGTATACCACTAAATGGGAAAATATTTATTATGATGTAGAAGAGGAACTTGACCGCAGATTTGCTAACGCTCCAAAAGGAAGAGGATTCTGTTATCATTATTGGGCTGCGAAAAAAGAACTTCTTAAGGATAAATATGACATTGATTGGCGTTCACCGTCTCAAATGAATCCACGCATAAAATTTGATTGATTATGACATTATCTGATAACTTTCACAACCTCTATTCAGAGATTGAAGACAATCCCAAAGTTGCCAATGACATCGTTAAATTGGTGTTCACGGCCCCCGACAGTGCTGAACGCGATGGACTTTTATCTCTTATGTACCATGAAGGAATCGGGGTACCGGTCAATCTTGAAAAATCCTTTGAATTAGCTGAGAGCTCTGTTGACAAAGGAGGAGATGGACTCGGTTATTATATGCTCGGCTATATGTGCGACAACGTCGAGACTCCGGACCAGGCTGATGGTGGACCGCGCCAGAAGTATGACCATTACGATGCAGAACGGTTCTTTGAAGCTTCCTCGAAACTTGACAGCAGATGGAAAGACTATGCCATCCTTTGGCTTGGAGATTATTATTTAGATTCGGCAAAAGGTGGTGACCCTGAAATAGGTGTGGAATACTACGAAAGCATTGCCGACCATAATGCAGATGCCGCTGGAGCCCTTAGTGACTATTATTGGGGTCTCATTATGCCTGAATATCTTGAAGATGATGAATGGACATCACAGCTTTTTAAATGGACTTCAGTAGCAGTTGAACTCGATCCTGAAGAATACTCCTATAGAATGGGTTGGATTTACGCTGACGGTCTTGGATGTGAGAAGTCGTATGAAAAAGCTATGCATTTCTTTGAAGAGGCCTATGAGTATGGAGATTGGCGTGGGGCCCAGGCTATAGTAACAATGTATGAAGAAAGGCTCGAAGAGAATCCCGATATGGATGATGATACACGTCGCGAAATAACAACCGAACTTGATCAATGGAAAATACGTGAAAAAGAATCGTATGAGCAACAGCTTACAGAAAGCTTGGATGAGTTGGATAATCCCATTGAGGAAGACTAAAAACTTTCAGATCAACTCTCTGAATCAGGTTTCGGTATTTAGGAATTAGGATTAAAAATAAAGGATATAGGATTTATTAAATCCGGAACATGAGTCATAGATCAATAAAAATGGAGGAACCTGCAGATTCCTCCATTTTTATTTCGTTCTTTATCCATTACTTAAACAAGATGTATCCATTGATCACGATCGCCCGGTAACAGATCTATTACAGGTATTTCTATCATAGTGTAACATCCCGGCTGCTGACGCATGGCAGCGCGGGCGGCACACACAAGCACCTGACCCGTAAGAGCCGGATTATTGATCTTCATGTCAAATTCAAACAACTGGTTTTGAGTCTTTCCGCTCACACCTTTACGTACGAGATTCACTCCATGACCCATATCTTTAAGTGCATCCACACTCTCCACCTGCATAACGTGAGTCTCATCTGATGCGAAATAAGGATCGGCTTTAATAGCTGCGGCAACCTTTTCAAAATCATAACCCGGGAGAACTTCAATGTAAACCATACGACGGTGAATACCGGTACCAACCGGAATAGTCATCGACAAAGCAGCCTTTACTCCCTCCACTGCTTTTACCGCTACAGTATGGCCCATACTCATACCGGGACCGAAGTTGGTATAGGTGATGCCTTTGGGTGCCACAGCTTCCAGAAGAGCCCTGACAACCGAATCACTTCCCGGATCCCATCCGGCCGAAATCACTGCCACAGTGCCGTTCTCCTTTGCTACTTTGCCAAGGTTGGCACGCAATTCAGCTATCTTGGTGTGAATGTCAAAACTGTCGACTGTGTTTATGCCTTTCTTAAGACATTCAACAGCGTGTTCTTCAACTTTACGTGTTGGAGTAGCAAGAATAGCCACGTCCACATCCTCAAGTTCATCAATCGAACCTACTACTTTTATATCTGTCGGAATACCGGCTTTGTCTGCAGGATTACGACGCACTACGCCCGCCACTTCAAAATCAGGAGCCTCAAGGAGTGCTTCCAAAGTAAAATGGCCGATATTTCCATAACCGACTACGGCTGCACGAATTTTCTTCATATCTTTTTTACTTTAAGATTAAAATGTTTCAAATAAAAGAATTGGGACCCAAAACTTAACGCCCCTTATATAACTTTCCCATTAAGTTATTTTATTCTCTGCAAAATTACTAAGTTTTCATAAAAAATGAGTAATTTTGCATCTGTTTTTCACATTTCTTCTATGATGTTAACCTGTTCCACATATCACCCGGAGCATCATTGCACGAAATGTATTGTCCTACAGGTAAGAAAGAATTATCATTCATTTATTATAGGTTTATCTTATGGATTGGTTTATCGATCTGCTGAAGCCGGGAAACTTCTCGCTCGCCAGTACGATTTTGCTTTACTCCTTTGTGATATTTGCCGGTATCTACCTCGGGAAGGTTAAGATTTTCGGTGTATCCTTAGGTGTGACTTTCGTGTTGTTCGTGGGTATTCTTCTCGGTCATTTCGGCTATGGAGTTGAAGCAAACACGCTTCACTTCCTCCGGGAATTCGGACTTATTCTTTTCATTTTCTCCATCGGTATGCAGGTGGGACCCGGTTTTTTCTCCTCCTTTAAAGAGGGTGGCATCCGTATGAATATGCTCGCGATGCTTGGAATCGGACTCAATGTCGTCATCATGCTGATTATCTATTTCTGTCAGGGAGGTGCTTCCGGTGCCTCGTCTATCGTGGAAATGATTGGTGTCCTAAGTGGTGCTGTCACCAACACCCCCGGTCTCGGTGCCGCTCAGCAGACAATTCTTCAGGTCAATTCAGAAGCTTACGGCTTAAGCCAACAGATGTCAATGGGTTATGCCGCAGCTTATCCTCTCGGTGTTGTCGGTATCATCCTTACTATGATTATCATCAAGAAGTTTTTCAAGATTGATGTAGACAAGGAAATCCAGGAAATCGAAAATGAGAAAAAAGACTCCACCACTGCTCCCGTGATGGTGACCTTCAAAGTTACCAATGACCTTGTTTCCGGTCTTGATATGCAGAAGTTGCATACCCTCATCACTTCTGATTACGTCTTCTCAAGAATCGAAAAACCTGATGGTACGGTTATCGTACCCACCTCAAAAGACACCATAGAATTAGGTGATTATGTTCTTACAGTATGTTCTCAACAGGATGAGGAAATCTTCACTCGCTTTATAGGTCAGAAAGTTGATAAAGTATGGCCCATGGATAAAGGTCCGGTAGTCTCACGTAGAATTGTGGTTACCAAAACCGAATATAACGGTGTCAAACTTGGCTCACTCCGTCTACACGCCGCTTATAAACTTAATGTCACCCGTGTGAATCGTGCCGGTGTGGATCTTCTTGCAAGCCCTAACTTGCGACTGCAAATGGGCGACCGTCTTACCGTTGTAGGTAAACTCGACGATATCGAACATTTGGCAAGTAAACTCGGCAACTCAATGAAGCGTCTCAATGAGCCGAATCTCGTCACCATGTTCATCGGTATTTTCCTCGGCATCATTCTCGGAAGTCTTCCGATTCAGTTCCCCGGCATGTCTGTGCCGATGAAACTCGGTCTTGCCGGAGGTCCTCTTGTAATGGCAATTCTTATCAGTGCCTACGGTCATAAGTTCCATCTTGTTACCTATACCAACTCCTCGGCCAATCTTCTTTTACGTGAAATAGGCATCTGTCTCTTCCTTGCTTCAGTCGGTATTGCCGCCGGAAAAGAATTCGTGTCTACCGTGTTCAATCTGCGTGGTGCAATGTGGGTTGGCTATGGTTTCGTCATAACTGTTATTCCTCTTATTGTGGTAGGGTGCATTGCCCGTGGTAAATTCAAGATGAACTATCTTTCTATCATTGGTATGATGAGCGGTAGCTATACCGATCCGCCGGCTCTTGCTTACGGTAACAAAGTTGCTAATAATGATGCTCCGGCCGTTGCCTACTCTACAGTCTACCCTCTCACGATGTTTATGCGAGTTATAGTGGCACAAGTGATTGTACTTTGCTTCCTTGAATAGTTTAACTTCGTTTACTTGAATAGATTACATCTGTTTTTTTGAATAGTTTAAGAAGGCGTGGATTAGTACCACGCCTTCTTAATGTAAATGTTTTTTCTACTTTTTCCCCTTATGGAAATAACTCTAACATTCATAATTGAGGTAATCGGCACAATCGCCTGTGCCATATCCGGCATACGTCTTGCAGCTGAGAAGCGTTTTGACTGGTTTGGTGCATATATTGTAGGTCTCGTCACCGCTATCGGCGGAGGTACAGTAAGAGATATACTTCTCGATATCCCGGTCTTCTGGATGCAGACCTGGTGGTATCTCGGTGTCACAGCCCTCTCACTCCTTACCGTGATTGTTTTCCGACGCATTTTGATTAGTCGTGACCGTATTCTTTTCATTTTCGACAGTATCGGTCTCGCGATGTTCTGCGTAATCGGAATTAACAAGACCCTTGCCATCGACTATCCGATGTGGGTGGCTATGGTAATGGGCATCATCACCGGTGCTTTCGGTGGAGTCTTGCGTGATATCCTTATAAATGAGGAACCCCTTATCTTTCACAAGGATATTTATGCAACTGCATGTCTTGCCGGTGGACTCATATACTGGATAATAATGGTAGCCGGCGGAGATCCTGCGGCCAGTCAACTCTCATGTGCCGCCACCATTATAATCATACGTTTCCTCACACTGAAGTACAATCTTTCTCTCCCTATTCTTAACGAAACTCCGGTACTTAAGAATCGCCGCAAATAATTTTCTTGCACAGTTCGGAAAAAATTCGTAACTTTGCAAGCCATTTGACGGGATCGCGACCTGTCAAGCCCAACACAATAAATAATTTTAACTGCAGAAAAATTAGAATGAAAGAAAAAATTCATCCAGCCAACTACCGTGAGGTGGTTTTTAAAGATATGTCGAACGATATGACTTTTATTACTCGTTCTACAGTGGCTACACGTGAGACAATCGAGCTCGATGGTAAAACTTATCCTTTGGTAAAACTCGAAATTACATCTTATTCTCACCCCTACTACACCGGTAAGCAGAAACTCGTCGATACCGCCGGTCGCGTCGACAAATTCCGCAGCCGTTACGGCAACCGTTCAAAGAAATAATAGTCGCTTTCGAACACAATTTAAAAGCTTCCGGTCGAATTCCGACTATCTGACGGCTTCAATAAAAACTGTGCCCATGACGATGAGCACAGTTTTTATTTA
>CAZPHL010000028.1:0-27592 GCA_964586465.1 uncultured Sangeribacter sp. | reverse complement strand
TATGATATTACCCGATAACCACTGATACCACTCAATTTTTTTTGAGTGGTATTTTCATTATCACTGATAACCAATGAATTAAAAATATCTCATTTAAACATCCATCTCCTTACCACTCATTATCAGGAGTAATTATGCAGTGGTGCTAGCAATAAAAATCAATCCCCCGGCGCCTGGGTTAACACTCAAAATTACTTCTTAATATGAAAATCGAAAACCTTTTTAATAAGCCCTGTGCAAATGACAGGCGAGGAATTTATTAAAACAGAGTCTGGACTATATTCGTCAAATCATAAGATTCTCGGTATCTGTCTCATCGAAGATAAAAATGCAATAAAAACTTTTTGATAAAATTGATTACATACTCTTAATACCTATTCATTGAAAAGAAAAAATTATTTATTCTTAGGTGTCTTGTGGAATTTCCATTGAATGTGGAACATCACATAACGGGGCAGAACGTTTGTGTATGTCTCGGTTCTTGCCTGTGCATTAACGCTGTAGAATACGTTGCTGAGATTATGGAGTATGTCAAAACCATCGACCATAAAGGTCAGTTGGCCTTTGAGTGTTGTGTATCTTACCTGGGCATTCCATACAAAATTAGTTTTGTTCAGTGTTTGGTCTGAATAGCCATTTCGTGAGTACACGGTGAAGTCTGTGGAGATACCGAATCCGGCAGGCAAAGTAAAAATCCCATTGATGCCATATTTGAAATCACATGCAGTGAAATCCCGGAAATTTTCTTGTTTGCCATCAAATCGGCTCATTCTTGCTTCACCAAGAATTGAAATTTTAGTGTTGCGAAACTTGTATGAAAAGTCTATATTTTCAGCGAGCATGACATTGTCAACCCTGTTTTTCTCAGGAACGACAGTGTTTTCTCCAATAAGGTCAACACTCCGGCGGTAGTCTATGTTGGTTTCGTTGCTGAAATTGAACCGGTCCATTGGACCAAATGAAGTCCAAAAATATTGAGACAGCCCCATTGTATAATTGCCGTTGACATTATACATCTTGCCGGTCTTGACTCCCGTGGCTGAATCATACCCATACCCGTATGCGAGAGCATTTCTCAATATTGTCGCATAAATACTGTAAGCTTGATATTTTTTCGAGTCTTTTCGGTATCGCAATCTGAAGTCATGTGACTCTGAGTCTTTCAAATCAGGATTCCCGAGGCGCACGTTGAGCGGATCAAGATTATTTGTAAAATTCACCATATCTACAAGGTCGGGCGAGGACACTTTTCTCTGATAATCAAAATATAAGTATTGAGGTCTGCCATAGTAATTAATACTGACTGCTGCGTCGCCCAATAGCACTCTATTCTTTGAGAAGGATGTGTTGATATTGCCTCGTATATAGTGAAGATGACGATTTTTGTAGACAATTGGTAAATTGGCTGAAATGATGAATTTATTAATATTCCACTTCCAGTTGAAATTCAGCGAATGAATATTGTCGTTCTTCGTACTGTTGAAACTGTTGTTGGGATCCAAAGTCGATTCATATTCAGATTTTGAAGGCAACCATCCAAATGTATCGCCATTTACCACCGACTCAAACAAATTCTCGAGTCGATAAAGTTTGGATACTTCACGGATTGTGTTGTGGTCAAACTGATACCATGAATCCAAATACATGCCCGGCATAATCGCCCAGATGTATCCGACGGCTCCGCGCCCCGACCATCTATAGTTAGGGGTATTGTCAAAATATCGGTCTGAGTAATCAGCCGGTTCTTTCTCTTCTCCAAAATTCAGCACATACCGCTGGTAACGGTCAAAATGGTGCCTGGAATAATTGCCTGACAGAAGGTATGTGACGGCATCACTCTCATTAGGCATCTTGATTTTTCCGTTGGCGTAAAGATTTGTTTCCAGAGTGTGGCCCAATTTTTTATTTTCATCCATACTTCTGTTAAGAATTGTGCTCAACACTTCCGGTGAAGCGCCATTATAGAGATTGTCTATAAATTCCTTGCTTATGTCTGACATCTTATCTGAAAACACGGCAGACGAGATAGCTGAAAAATCGTTGTTCTTCAAATATTTGACACTTGGATTTATTTTGAAGTTCCACTTTTGCTTCTGGATTTCTAACGAATGTGAGGTTGACAGAGACAGGGATTTATTCTTTGATACACTGAATGAGTATCCATAAGTGTCACCACCGGGCAGGAAATTGGTTGTAATAACACTCCTGTCATCGTCAATTGTCTGATGTGTAGCGAATATATCTCCGGAGAACTGGATGTCTTTGTACGGAATTTTAGCCCAATAGTCGAAACCGCCTTGGTATGTCTTGAAATCGCCTGACTGCATCGAACCAGGTTTGAAATCTGTGTCTTGCCCCGGTTTCCTATTGTCGCTTAAATTATTGGCATTGCCATATATTGACAGGCGAGCGTTGTCTGAATACCAGAGTCCGAATAGTCGGCCAAGATACCGGTCGTTTGACCCATATCCGGCTTCCATATTGGTCAGCAATCCCTGATTGTATTCTTTCTTTAGACGCACGTCCATAGACAGGTGCTTCTCTCCATAATCTTTACCCATAATCCTGTCCATATCATCCTGACGCTCATATACCGCGATGTTCTTTACCGTATACGCCCCAAGATTGTCAAGCATCATCTGCTTGTTGCCCTTGAAAAAGTCCTTCCCGTTAAGAAGAAGATTTTCCACATATCGTCCGTTGACATATATCTGACCTCCGTCTTTAAGTTCCACACCTGGCATCTGGCGAATCAAGGCATCGAGCATGCTACCTTCGGCAAGCACGAAGGCATCTGCATTGTATATGATTGTATCGCCTTTGTTGTAGAACATCACTTTCGATGCTTTCACAACTACCTCATCGAGCATCTTCGGCATCCTTCTCATATAAATTTTACCGAGATTTATCATATCCAGACGATTGGACATGGTTGCCGGATCAATCTCCAAAAATATCGGTTCATAGTCCTCGTGCGTTAGCTCAAGTAGGTATTGTTTTGATCTTTCTATATCAAAAAAATAGAATATCGACTTTCTTACAAACTGGCCCTTTATGGGGCCATCAAACTCACCCTCAGCTTTCGTCTCAGCAACGACTGTGCTGTCCTGGGCATTTATTAGGCGCACCTTTGCCCCAAACAGCTCTGTGTCGGTAGCTCGGTCATATACATGTCCCTGTAGAGTAATGCTTCCGACGGCATTTGCAGATAGGGCTAACCAGCCGACCAACATCAGAAGAAATAAGGCGATTTTATTTTTCATGGATTGTTGTTTTCTATATTGTGGTGTCACTTGGAAAATGAGTCTATGAGATCTCCAATGGTATTCTCATGTATTTTCCCTTTAAGAATTATTAGTATGGCCTTTCTTCCTGCAGTTTCTGAGTACATCAATACTGTATGATAATTCAATATATCGTTGTATATTGGGAAGCCGTAAATAACTACCTCATTTGAAGCATTATTCTGAGACATGAGCAATTCTGCATAATTCATTTCTGAAATATCGGAGAGATATGAATCCATCAACTTTTTACCTCCGGCTTTTGCTTTTTTACTTCCGAGTTGGAACACCCTTATTGATTCCACACCACCTTTGTCCACGAGCATTGCAAGTGGACTCCCTGCCTTATCTTTCGGAAGACGCTGAAGCATCGATTTTGTGAGATAAGTGACACTTACATCAGGCAGTTTTGCAAGATAATTCATAATTTCAGTTTTGTTTTTCTTGGGTGAGGTATTGTCATTGCCCGTTAAGTTCTGTGAGCATAAGTTGCTTCCAAAGAATATAAGCGTAAGTAGGAATGTAATAAGCTGTTTCATATCATAAAATAATATAATCTGATGTTTGACTGATTTCTATATTGTCAATGGCATCAATCACTTCGTTTTGGGCCAAGTGAATACTTGCCAATACCTCCAGCAATGCCTCGTCTGCCATTTGAACCGATTTTGCCAAGTCTTCACTGGAGACAGAATGTGAGACTGAATTTTCCTGAGCCATTGATGTGACCTGTAATGTACCTACTAAGCCTTCCTTTCCTGATGTTTCAGCCGTCAAGCCCCCTTCTTGAGCATCATAAATCTTAGCAATAGGAGCGAATGTATTGTCAGGCTTTTCGTTCTGGAAATATAAGACTGTCGTGATAAAAACCAGCGCAATAGCAGCCGCTGAACCTAAATATACCATTCTTAGGAAAGAGTGCCTCCTTTTACAGTGATTATTGATTGCCATAACAAGCCTGTCTTCTAAACCATCCGGTTCTGCAGCCTCGCATGATTCAATCGCAAGAAGAAAGCTCCGTTCAGTTTCAAGCTCGGGAGTCAATTCTCCGGCATTCTTTAAAAGGGAGAGTAGATGCTGATATTCATCCGGCAAAATATCACCTGAATAGTATTTGCCGAGCAATATCTCCAATTTATCTGCTTCCATATAATGACTATTTTGTTAGTAATTCTTTGATTTTATTGCGTGCTCTGCTGAGAATCACACGTACATTCCCTTGAGTTAGTCCAAGCATATCGGCTATTTCCGCATTTGAAAAACCTCCGTACATACTCAGTTTGAAAACTTTCAACTGATCTTCCGAAAGACGGTTCATGGCTTTGCCAACAATGCCTGACATATCTCTCCACTCTAATTCGTTATGTATATCCTCTGTAGAGCGAACATTGACTATGTCTTCGGTAGCGATATGCTCCTTTCTGCTCCGCATAATATTGAGACACGCATTGCGTACGACATAGAGGCAATATGATTTCATATCAACGATGTCGTTAAACTGGTTCCGCTTTTCATAGAGTTTAAGAATGGCATCCTGCACAATATCGGCAGCTTCAACATCATTATTCATGACTGAGGCTGCCACCCGATACATGCACCGATAATACGGAAGTATTTTTGCTTTGAACTCATCTGTCGTCATACCATTTACAATGTCTCACACTATTAAGACACATTTAATGGGAAGAACGTTACAAAGATAAAATATTATGTAGTTATTGTTTGATTATAAAACTCCGCGTTAAGATACTCTACATATCATAGTTTAGATGATATTAAATGACTTTAGTGTCCACCAAAAATCATCTAAAAATACTTTTAATTTATTTAAACTCAGTTTATTATGAGATTTTATATAGCGCAACGAGTTGAAATTACTTTTGCAGGATGATTCAGACCAGTATGAATAAAGACAAATATGTTTTTGCCCGATTAGTGAATTTTTTGACAACTTTAAGTTCCTGTGTATAGTAAAAAAATATGGCGCAATAAGTATGTTAAGAATTATAAGTATGTTAAGAGTTATAGGTGGTGGAATCAGTTGCTTACACTAATGTTAGGACAACTGTTAAATAGCCTTATTGTTTGAGGTCGCAAAATGCGACTTTAAAGTGAGGTGTCGAATTGGTTATTTTTTAGGACACGAAGTTCGACATGGTAAAGTCGATGGAATCGGATACGGGCTTCTTCAAGCTTGAGTTTGGAAGAACTTTTAGGGCCACAACCTGCCGTAACAATTCGAGCTCGCGTTTTGTCTTTCTCTTTTGGAAAAGGCTGAAAGAAGGAGTTCTTAAGGGTAGCTTCCAACTGGTCAATAGCATGAAGAATATCACCACCTTTTAATTCTATAAATACAGATATCCCTTTTGAAGGAGCAGCCGCGTCATCACACGCCATCAGCAACTTATCACATTTTCTTCCCTCTTTTATTATATAGCCATCCACCTGATACACCACCGAGGTCAACCCCTTGGCGATAGGGGCACGATAAGTTTTCCCTTTCTCGGAAATAGCTACGACCGAGCGGGGTTGCCATGGCTGATCCGGCAAGAAGGATGCTTGCTCCAACCGATGAAACAAAGTCACTGTATAATCAGCCATAGATGATGTCGTTAAGGTGGAGAATCAAGTCTTCGTAGGCATCGGAGGTTGCATCAAGATGAGTACCGTCAATCAGTTGCAACTCCGAATCGAAAAGAGAGGCGCAATGACCGTCCGAGACCATCCATGCCCCTACATCAGCAGGATTAATCTGAGGAACCGAGAGTATATTAAGATGCGGAGTGGCAAGATTAAGGGCAGAAAATGCGTCAGCATTGATCTTATTGGCACGATAGGCTAACATCATGATATTGACAGCTGTAAGGATATAGGGACTGTGGGTCGCCATCGTAAGATCCATAACCGCCTTATCAGCGTCCAGACATTCCCCTACCAGATATTGCATCAACCCCCACTGATTGGAGGGAAACAGACTTAACTCCGGTTCTTCAAGATGCAGACTTATCCGACGCAGCGGAAAACTACCTACATCAAAGTTTGTGGAGAACTTAGAAAGATTATCCCCTGCTGCTAAAAAACGCACCACAGTCGAATTCATGGCCTCCACCAGACTGTAGTGACGCGAAAAATAGGCAGTAATGAGATGTAAAGCCACACTACTCTGCAGTCCGGAGGAAGCGCTCGTAACCGGCAAATTATCAAACTTCACATCAGATCCGGCACCGGAACTCATCACCACCCGACGCCCGGCAGAAGTCTTCTTCACTGTCATCCTTACCCCAAGATACTTAATCTCCGCCTCATGAATCACCTCCAGGGCCTTCTGATAATTCAGGAAAGTCTCATCAAGATAAAACATATTATGGCGAATCCCCACATTCCCGGCTGCGAGATCAGGAATAAGTACACGCTTATCCGAGATATAGGCAATCTTTTGCAGAGTGAGCTGATCCTTATCCACCACTCCCTTATTAGATATCACAAGCCTGTTACCAAGTAGACTTATATGAAACGAGCCGTTGGAATAATGGATTTCAGAATCGGGACGCACAAAATACTTCAATCCATTATCAGAAAGAATTGATTCTGACCGGAACCTGAAAGGAGTCTGGATACCGGAATTCTTGAAATACGTACGCACACAACACATCTTGTAAATCCACCTCATCATGGCAAGTACCTTCATGATGGTGCTCTTGCCACTCCCGGATTCACCAATAAACACATTAAATCGCTTAATCTTGGGCAATTCCACCTCCTCCAAGGGTCCGAATCTACGTATTACAAGACTTTCCTCCTTCATTGCTGCGCTATTAGAAGATATCACTCACCTGCACAGCGGGCCTCCATCGCGTTTTTAAACCACTATTGCACTGAGTCAGGTTCAAAAATATACAAAAAAAGCTCTGAAAAAATTCAGAGCTTGCGGAGAGAGAGGGATTCGAACCCCCGGAGGTGTTACCCTCAACGGTTTTCAAGACCGCCGCAATCGACCACTCTGCCATCTCTCCTGACAGGCTGACAACTTTCTTCTGTGTCTTTGTTGCCCGTTTGCGAGTGCAAAATTACAACCTTTTTCTCACTCCTCCAAATTTTTCCCCTATTTTTTTAAATTTTTCTTTATTGTCTTCAGTAAATCATGCTTTTCTGTGTCGCCTCCGACCTCCCATATCATGATTCCCCCAAGTCCATTCTCTGTAACATAGCGGGCTTTTCTCTTCAATGACTCCTCATTCTCAAAGGTCATGACCATACGCCCCTCCTCATTTACAAAATATGGAACTCCGGCTACCTCATCAAATTTCTCCTGAAGGCCATCCTCCAAAGTGAGTTTGTTATAGTTTACAAAATCAGGATAAGTATCTTTATCACCATGCCCGTAAAAAGGTACCCCAACAATAATCTTCTCTGGGGCCACACCACCCGATATATGCGCTCTTACACCTTCGTCTACCGTCATGTCTCCGCTCAATTTACTTCTGAACAGCGAGGCATGATGGTAGGGAGGACGGTTGAGATCGTATCCCATAATATTTATAAAATCAACATAGGGCATGATGGGTTTAAATTCATAGAAACCCACTGTAGCCGGTGAGGCAAGCGTCAGCAAAGCTTTTTTTCCTAAAGCCTCTCTCAGATCCTTCATAAGTAAAGCATAGTTCTCCTTGTCGGCCTTTGAACTCGTTATGCCTGCGGCGGAGCTACCAGGATATTCCCAGTCTATATCAATACCGTCAAGACCATATTCATCCATAACCCTACGGCAATCGCGAGCGAAAGCCTTGCGTTTCTCCGGATCTGCAGCCATCTCACTGAAACCTCCACTCCCCCAGCCTCCTATCGAAAGCTGCACTTGTAGCTTTGAATTCCGTTTCTTCAAAGCCACTACATTCTTAAGACGTGAAGGATTGTCTATACGCACTCCGTCAAAAGTGTCTGTCACATGACCGAAAGCATAATTGATATTAGTGAGCAGTTTTGGATCGGGCAAGGTCTTACCCCAGGATGTCACGTATCCAACTATCCGTTTATTCTCAACGCCATGACAACAAAGAGAAATCATTGCCATCGCCAACAGAATCAGGTATCTTATCTTCATGTTCTCCTAAAATTTACTGCATCGAAAGTAACAAATTTACTGCATCGAAAGTAACCGCTCTATTATATGCCGGTCATTACTTAATCGGGGCACCTTCCTTTGGCCACCCAATTTATGACTTCCCGCGCTCTTCAGCCAATCGTCAAACAAACCCCTGCGGGCAGTAATCACCTGAAGGCCGTCAAGGAAGATTGACTTGGTGCGCTTTGCATCGTAGTCGGAATTCAGGCGCCGTAATTCATCGTCAAGAACCCGGCCGAACTCCTCTACATCTTCAGGTTGATTACCCCATTCTATTACCCACTGATGACGACCTTTACGCCCATTCTTGGCATACAACGGAGCCGCTGTATAATTGAGTATGGAGGCGCCGCAACGGTCACACGCCGCTGCAATTGCCCTCTCTGCATTATCCTCCATCAACTCCTCACCGAAAGCATTGATAAAACTCTTGGTGCGCCCGGCTATGCGTATCTTTACCGGAGAAGTCTGAGTCACTCTTACCGTATCTCCAAGTCGGTAACGCCAGAGTCCGTTACTGGAGGATATTACAAGTTCATATACCTCTCCTGATGTTAACTCCCATAGAGCCCGGGGCGAACGGTCAGAACCTTCAACAGGGATGAACTCATAAAACACATCTCTGTCGATTATCAGGAGCATAGACTTATCGGAAAAATCGTTCTGAACAGCGAAGAAACCTTCTGAAGCGTTATAGGTTTCCAGAAAATGCATCTTTGACGCATCAGTCAGGCGCCTGTATTCATCACGATATGGTTCGAAAGAAATTCCCCCATGGAAAAATACCTCAAGATTTGGCCATACGTCTGAAATCTTTTCCGCTCCTTTAGCCTCAACGATTTTACGGATCACTGTGAGAAACCACGATGGCACTCCGGAAATATTGGTAACATTGGCATCCTTAGCAGCTGCTACAAGAGCCGGGAGTTTAACCTCCCAGTCGGATAGCAGAGCAGTCTTCTTATCAGGTATTCTGACATAATTGGCCAACGGGTTGATACGCCTTATCAATGTGGCGCTTAAATCACCGATATGCACACCGGGAATGTCAAGTCCTAAGCTGTTGGCAAAAGAGCCGCCCAAGATGAAAGCTTTACCTGTAAAAATCCGGCTATCGGGCACAAGCCTCAGATAATGAGCCACTACATCTGAGCTTCCACGATAATGGTTACCTGACAAGGAGGCATCGGTAATAGGTATGTACTTAGACTTTCCACCACTTGTGCCCGACGACTGCGCGAAATCACGGCAACGTCCCGGCCACAGCAGATTGGATTCTCCCCTGATCATACGCATCACCAGAGGACGGATATCTTCATATTCCGCAGATGGCACTCTATAGCGGTAAGCTGAAACGAAATCACGCTCTCGCAATATCGACGCGAAATCATAACGGCGACCATAGTCAGTATCTCGTCCCCTTTCCAGAAGACTGCGAAGCACTTGGCGCTGAAGGGAATCAGAATTACGGGTCCAGGAGTCCGTGCGCTCGGCTTGTTTGATAAATCCCGGACGTATCAGCGGGGTTAAATCCATTTAGGTATCAGAATTCTGAGAAAAATTTCGGTTTAAATACAAGTCCTACTCTAAAACGGGAATGAAATTGCTTATAGTCAATCAGATTCTCGCCGTAACCGTTGTAATATTGAGCATACAAATTAAGATTCATCTTGTCTGACACACGCCAACTAACTTCCCATATCGTATTGAAATTCAAATTCCATCCCTGACGTTTCACCCATGTCAGACCCCATGACCACTCTTTATTGGGAGTTGTCACGGTGAGGCCTCCCTGATATATTCCACAATACTTCAGGATATCTTTATTATTACCACCGTCTATGATCGGTATCCAGTATTTTGCATGCACCATCAACCATTCGTCGATAATGGTCGACCCACATAACGAGATCTTATTCCAGCTGCGTGAGGCATCACCATCACGTCCGTTACTCTCATGCTCGATCAAGAGAGTGAGCTTACCCATATACCTGTCTTTACTGAAGAAAGGTTTAGTCCAGCCTATACCGGGATTGAAATTGATATCTCGCATAGGCAATGACTCCTGAAACACATTCCAGAAGGTCTTCTGCGTGTACATCAGAAAAAGATATGAGTTCCAAGGGAGGGTGGCTTCAGTCAGACGGAACATAAATGACAACTGAAACTTCACGTCGGAATTCGTAGCTGTAGGTTTGGCGAACGGCTGCGTTCCCACGGTGAAATAATTATCTTTATACAAGCCGTAGTAGGGCCCGTAGTCAAGTTCCCGCTTCAGTGAATCTACAAACTCTTTCTGGTCGGGCATAGGCACAAGTTGAGCTCTCCCACTCACCGGAATCAGAAGGAACAATAACAAAAGATAGATATAGTGGTGATTTTTCATGTTGCAAAATTAATAATTTACCTTTAATTTTGGTTAATAAAATATGAGGGAGTTTAGGCTTTCCTACTTTTTGGCTATCTTTTCCCTCTTTTTTTAACAGCCATAAAGAATTACTTAGTAACTTTGCATTATATTTAATATTCAACAATGACGCAGACTGACAATGCCGAACGCCTTAAGGAACTGGGCAGCGGTAAGATATGGAAACTCCTACTGAAATATAGTCTTCCGGCAGTTGTAGGCACCGTGGTTTCGGCCGTCTACAACATTATCGACTCTATAGTGATTGGTCACGCAATTGATGATCCGAACGTCGTGAGCGGTATTGCCGTGACTTTCCCGGTCATGAACCTCGCTACGGCTCTCGGTATGCTTATCGGTGCCGGTTCAGCCACACGTGTCAGCATTGTGATGGGCCAGAACAATAAGCGCGGCGCTGAAATCATACTTGGAAATTCAGTTCAGCTCACTGTCCTTATCGGAGTTACCTACATCACCCTGTTCGCTATCTTTCTCGACCCCATTCTAAGGATATTCGGCGCGTCGCCCAATTCTCTCCCTTATGCTCGTGAATTCCTGCTTTGGGTGCTCCCGGGCATGGTCCTCATGAACCTTACTTTCTCCTACAACAATGTCATGAGAGCCACCGGCTACCCCGGCAAAGCCATGTACACCAATATGATAGGTGCGGTAATGAATGCTATACTCGCCCCTCTGTTCCTCTTCGGATTCCATTGGGGCATCAAAGGTGCCGCTATCGCCACCGACATATCCATGCTCGTCACAGCCTTCTTCGTCATGAGCCATTTCTTCCAGAAGAAAAGCACGCTGCATTTCGTCAGGGGTACATTCAAATTCAATTGGCCTGTCATCAAATCGATCCTCTATATCGGTATGGCACCCTTCCTTATCAATGTGGCAGGTTCGGCCATTAACGCCATCGTCAATAATTCTCTTCTCTCATACGGTGGTGATGACGCCATTGCATCTGTGGTAGTATTCAACCGCTTCGTCACAATCTTCGTCTTCATTGTCATAGGTATTTGTCAGGGTATGCAGCCTATCTTGGGTTATAACTATGGTGCCCGGAAATTCAACCGTTTGTTCGCCACCCTGCGTCTTGCCGTGATATGCGGTGTGATCGTCACCTCTATCGGCAGCCTTATCGGAGCCTTGAATCCACGTTTCATTGCCGCCATGTTCATGCAGGATCAGCAACAGATCGATTGTGCGGTCAACTGTCTGAAGATAACCACAATGTCATTCTGGATCGTTGGATTCCAAATAGTCGGCACAAACTTCTTCCAGAGTCTCGGCATGGCGGGTAAAGCCGTGTTCCTGTCTTTGACACGTCAGATTATCTTCATGATTCCTCTTTTGTTAATATTGCCACACTACTATGGTCTCAACGGCGTGTGGAGCTGTTATCCGATTTGTGACTTCGTGGCTTCTGTGGTGACAGCCTTCATGCTTGTATGGCAAATAAGGAAAATCAGGATGACACCTCTCTCCGGAAAGGAATTGGCTTAAAACTATTGTTATCATGAATTTTGATATAATTATCAATCCTATTGTGTGGATAGCGCTCGCCGTGACTGTGTTGGCCGCATTGCTCGCACTTTGGGCTCGTTTCGTGCCTGTATGGTATGCCGGTTCTGCCGTAGACACTTCCTCTGAGGAAGACACCGATAATATTCCTGATAACCTATACCCGGAAGGGACTCTTTTCCCTAAAGTGTCGGTGATTGTCTATTCATACACCGAATTTGAGGAAACACAGAAGTATCTTGAGATGGTTATGACTCAGGATTACCCTGATTTTGAAGTTATCCTGGTCAATGAAGGCAGTGTGGAGACCACGGGAATGCTCACCGAGCAGATAGGTGATAAATATAGTAATCTGTACGTCACCTTTATCCCGCACGATGCCCACAATCTCAGCCGCCGTAAGCTTGCCTACACAATTGGTATGAAAGCTGCAAAAGGAGAGATCGTGCTCACCACAGCTTCCAACTGCCGTATCCCTTCCCGCAGATGGCTCTCTGAAATGATGCATCCTTTTGTTGAAGATGCCACCACCGATATAGTGCTTGGCTATTCTCATGTAGATTTTGATGAGCTCCATGGCCTGGGAAAATGGTATCGGCAGATGGACGCCACTCTTACCGCTTGCCAATGGATCGGAGGAGCGAAAATGGGTAACCCTTACAGAGGCGATTGTTTCAATCTTGCTTACCGACGTCATATTTTCTTTCAGCAAAAGGGCTATTCCAAAACTATGCATCTCGTGAATGGAGATGATGATATCTTCCTGATTCCGGTGATGGATAGCTTTAACACGGCTCTTGCCATCTCTCCACAGTCTATATTGACCACCGAATGGGACGAAGCCGCCAATACTGTTCTTGGTAATCTTAAGGAACGCTATCAATTTACAGCCCAATTTCTACCTCAGATGGCGTTTATCAGATTTGGTATAGGTTCTCTCATGCAATGGCTCACTTTACTGAGCGCCGCTGTTGTGGCTTTGGCAGCGTGGCCATCTTATATGGGCATAATAATAGCGGCGATCTTCCTGTCGGTGTTCTGGATCAGCGAAACGCTTATCTACCGAAGGACGGCTCGCCGCCTTGAATCTGTCGGATTATGGTGGTCTTTTCCGTTGTTCCTGCTATGGCTCCCTATTGGCAATTTTTTCTTCAAGAGTCGCCGCCGTTCACACCGCCGCAAGAACTATACCTTTGCCTGATCAGTGTGTCTGCACGACTTCTGTCGGAGGCAACTGAGCGTTACGCTCGGCACAAGCCTTCACGACAGCTTCGGCAAGTTCTTTGAAAGCCTTCGCCTCAGGATTCCCCGGTTCTTTGCCTGTTTCTGCAAGTGCCACCGACGTAGGGGCGCCCAGATCAGCTGTCGAACAGATATCTGCTACCAGGGGAATACGGGCCAGCATTTTCACTCCTAACTCCTCTGCCAGTTTCACCGCGCCGCCGTTGCCGAAGATATAATACTTCTCTTCAGGATGTGGAGCCGGTGTAAACCATGCCATGTTCTCCACCAGGCCCAAGATAGGCACGTTGATCTTATCGCTCTGGAACATGGCTATTCCCTTTCGAGCATCTGCCAATGCCACTTCCTGAGGTGTCGAAACCACTACAACTCCTGTGATAGGCAGTGTCTGCACAAGCGTAAGATGGATATCACTCGTGCCCGGAGGCATATCTATGAGGAAATAATCCAATTCTCCCCACCATGCGTCACTTATAAGCTGTCTCAAGGCATTGCTGGCCATGCTTCCACGCCATAATACCGGACTGTTACGGTCAACGACAAATCCTATCGAAAGCATCTTAACTCCATATTTCTCCACCGGTTCGATCCAGTCACGCCCCTCTTTATTCACCATATAAAGCGTCTCATCTTCCACACCGAACATCTTTGGCATGGAAGGACCGAAAATATCTGCATCAAGCAATCCTACCTTATAACCTTCAGCGGCCAGAGATATGGCTATGTTGGCTGCTACAGTGCTCTTCCCTACGCCCCCTTTACCTGACGAAATACCTATGATATTCTTCACTCCCGGAAGTGGAGTAGCCGGTTTTTCTGCTACAGGCTTCTTGTATTTTACTCCTATGTTACCCTTTATCTCCACTTCAGGTGAAATATAGGTATTGATAGCCGCTTCAGCCGACCGCACTACACTGCGGATAAAAGGATCGGTTGGTTTTTCAAATATAAGTGAGAACGACACTTTGTTGCCGTCGATACGGATATCGTCCTCTATCATCTCATTCTCGACAAGGGTCTTGCCATTGCCGGGATATCTTACGTTCTTCAGAGCGTCAATAATAAGATTGGGATATAGCTGCATAATAGTTTTATTTTATCAATCACTTTAACATATAGACCTGCCCTTATGACTCCGCTCCCCAATCAAGAGGAGTGTGACGACTGTAGGCCCTGTAATCATCTTTTTCTATATCATCGGCTTGCGGTTCCTGAAGTTGCTCCAAAGAATGGGGTCGCATACTTATAAGTTTTATCTTCTTTCCTCGCGACAACCATTGACTCTCGTAATAAGTCTTTATCGAACTCACCGGATCAGCCATACCGCTGCCATACAGATCGTCCGTAATAGCCACTATCTCGAAATTGTTTAGTTCCGCTAATCTTTTGGTGTATTCATATAGGAAAGGAGAGTCTGTCTTCAGATTTATAATTCCACCCGGTTTAAGGAACTTCCCATACATCTGAAGAAATCTTGTGGAGGTAAGACGCTTCCGTGTTTTCTGCATCTGTGGGTCAGGAAAAGTTATCCAAATCTCATCCACCTCACCGGGAGAAAAGAATTTATCTATATTCTCTATCTCGGCTCTGAGAAAGCCCGCATTCCCTATCCCCTTTTCATCCACCTCTTTTGCCCCGCTCCACATTCTTGCCCCCTTTATATCCACCCCGACATAGTTACGCTCGGGATTCGCTTTCGCCAAAGCCACGGTATACTCTCCTTTGCCACATCCGAGCTCCAGAGTAATCGGGCCCTCATGGCTGAAAAAGCCCCCGTTCCATTTGCCATAATATGGAAAACCCTCCTTAAGCAACACCTCACGTGGATACTGCAAGGCACAACGGAATGTCTCCATATCTGCAAATTTCTTCAGTTTGTTTTTTCCCATATATTATTGTATGTTATTTCTTCACCTGTTTTCTGACAGTTGGGTCAACTGTCAATTCACTATTAATATTTTTCCGACATTGGCTTGATTACCTGAATTTTCATCAGTAGACGACAGGATAAAATAGACGCCGCTGCCTACCCGCTTGAAGGATGTGTCGGTTATATCCCAACTTATCTCACCCCCCGAGAGCCGGCCGAGTTCCTTCACCAGGTTACCCCTCGAATCCACAATCTTAATGAACGTGTCTTCCGGCAAACCATCTATGGTAACATAACCGAAATAATCGGGGCGCACAGGATTAGGATAGGCTCGTGCTTGCATTTTACTGTGCCCGGTTCCTCCACCTGTCATGAAATATTCGGCGATCCCAGCATCTGTTGAGAACACCATAGAATTCGTTGTCGGCACATAGCCAAGACCATAGACAATATTATCGGGAATAAGCGAATTTCCTGTAGTGAGCTCCTCCTCTATAATCCGTCCGTCTGCCGATGTACATATTGCTCCCGCTCCGGAAGTGGCAAACCATTTACGTCCTTTGCCGTCAACCGCAATACGGTTTACCTTCACCTGATTGAGCAGATAGTCGGCGAGATTTGTCCCGTCATTACGGGCCACCTTTATCCTGTTGAAGACCGGATTTCCTGAAAGTATATCCGAAGGTTTAAAGTAGAACACTCCCTCCGAATGGCCTACCCATACATTCCCGGTAGCGGAATCCTCAAAGAAGGTGGTGATATAATGCACATCAAACTCCTGACCATCCTGATCATGGAAAGAGGTCACTCTTACCGTTTTGTCATCAGAATTATCACCCGCCGTCCCGTTGGTGTCAATGACCATCAGATCTCCATAATAACCGCTCTGGGTCCAGAGCAAAAGATTCCGGTTACCTGCCGTAACAAGGGGTTTGACAAACTGGAAATTGGAAGTAGTAGGCCCCTCATATTTCAAAGTTTTCATACCGCTGTAATGAGCGGCATCTGTAGATTTACGACGATCAGCGGCTTCCCAACAGAAGATGTGAATCTTTAAAGGATATTGGTCATCGAAATCACAATGAGCCAACCACATATTGCCGTCGGCATCAAATTCAGGTGCTGAAAACATACACTGAGCCTTCCATGAACGGTCTACTCCCGGCACCGGTGAAGGTTCTCCTTTTTGATCAGGCACGATCCTTACATAACCGGGTTGATCACGGAAAAGATCACTCGTGCGTGACAAATGCAATATATCTGACCCGTCATTGAGGTTGATCCTCTCGATACCATTTAACAGTGAGCCGAAGTACACATAATCCGGGTTGTCAGGATCAACTGCAAGACCATTGGGATTCATTAATGACGCTACACCCTCCGGATAGGTATAGACAGGCGACAGATTGCTCCATACACCGTCACTGTACCCCGAGAGAAGTATGGGCGACTTGATACTATGGTTGAGAAAATTCCAGTCGTATCCATGATTTGATATCAGGAGTCCATAATCAGGATGCCACACCATATTAGTAGCTTTGAAAGGCGACGGAGCGTTGGGCAACATAAAATCGCGAGTCAACGTCCACCTCTCTCCATCACTGCTGTCATATTTTTTACTACGGATACCCTTACGTTTCTCCCCATACCATATCTCTGTGAGGTTATGACTTCCGGCCGCCATTTTACGGTCATCCTCAGGCCGCAATATAGCATCATAATGACCGTCAGGATAAAACTGATACAAGGTATTGGCATCGGCAAGCAGAATTCCCCTCGAATTAGGCTCCATATTAATGAATGTCCCTGACAACACCTTTCTCTCATCGAGTCCCGTCTCATCCCGGCTTATCATGTAGACTGCATCAGGATTACCCGATTTATCAGTAACAAGTGTACCATCATCACTTAGCTTACCGATGGCGCTCGGAGAACTGAAATCTCTTACTTTTGAATAATCCGACAGGTTGAAACGTGGAGAGGCGACAGGGGCGGCCAATAGAGCGTTGTCTGTCAGCAACAATAACTGATCGCCCAGACGAGACATGCCTTTTACCGATGTCCCGTATATCCGGCTTTCCGCTACCTCCTGTTTTTTATCATTTAACGCCACATACCCGAATCCGGTGGAAAGATAGATACGGTCAGCTTGCGCATCAATGAATATCGAATTCACATCCTTACCGGAGTCTACGTCAGCCAGACGGTAGGCCGGAATATTGGCTTTCTGTCCATTGTCATACAGCAAATCAATGTCGTGGTTGGCATACACCACCACGAGCATTCGCTTTTCCGGAGAATACTCTATACCTGATATGACATTAGCTGTCAACAGATTGTCTGTTGACAGCGTGAGCAGTTCATCTGCCTCCTTATCATAACGGAACAAAGAGAACAGATTCTTGGAGTTCTGTATTTCCTCTTTGCTGAAAGGCTGGGTCCGGCTGATGAAATAAACATAGTCACCGGTATCCACGAGGCGTGTCACCTCCTCGTCAAAAGTATTGTGAATCTTCCAGTTAGGATTACCGGCCGCTATACCGGCCACACAAAGGGAAACAGATAGAGAGAGGATTGTTTTCATTATCATTAGCTATGTCGGCATTACTGCTGACAAGAATTTCAGTTAATCAGGAATTCGATTAGTTTACGCATGGCACGTCCACGGTGGGAAATGGCATTCTTTGCTTCCGGCGACATCTCGGCGAACGCTTTGCCTGATTCTGCGGCCACAAACACGGGATCATAGCCGAAGCCTGCAGTACCGTGTGGTTCTGTGGAGATGGTTCCCTCCACTTCACCGCAAAACAGATATTCATCTCCTTCGAGACACAAGGCTATGACAGTCATGAACCTGGCTTTGCGGTTGGTGATACCTTCTAAGTTTCTAAGGAGCAACGCCATGTTGGCCTGAGCATCACACTCAGGCCCGGCATAACGCGCGCTGTAGACACCCGGGGCACCACCCAAAGCGTCCACTATCAATCCGGTATCATCGGCAAAACAATCATAACCATACCGCTCTTTTACCCAGCGGGCTTTGATAAGGGCATTACCTTCAAGGGTATCTGAGGTCTCCGGTATGTCATCATTACAGCCAATCTCTTTCAGAGAAAGAATCTCAAACGAACCCTCCGCAAGAGCACGAGCCTCCTCAAGCTTATGTGCGTTGTTGGTGGCAAACACTATTTTGGGCAAACCCATAGATCAGATCACAATATTAACAATCTTTCCGGGCACCACAATAACTTTTTTCGGAGTCTTTCCGTCAAGCCATTTTGCAGCTTCAGGCGCTGCAAGAGCCGCAGCCTCTACAGCTGCTTTGTCGGCATCGGCAGCCACCTCAAGCATGAAGCGAGTCTTTCCGTTGAAGCTTACAGGATATTTGGTCATATCCTCTTTAAGATAAGCCTCATCCCATACGGGCCATTCGGCATCCACTACAGTAGTGTCATGACCAAGACGGTGCCACATTTCTTCTGCGATATGGGGAGTGAAAGGTGCTATAAGTCGGGTGAAAATCTCCATTGCTTCTGCACTCTTCGACTTCTGCGCCGTGAGCTCGTTGAGAGCCACCATGAAAGCTGCCACAGAGGTATTGAATGAGAAATTCTCGATATCTCCCGTAACTTTCTTTATAAGCTTGTGCATTGTCTTGAGCTCCCCTTTGGTCATCGGTTCGCGTTTTTCAAGGTCAAGCTTGTCAAAGTGTCCCCACAGTTTCTTAAGGAAACGGTTGGCACCGTCTATACCGTTTGTATCCCAGGGTTTCGATTGCTCGATGGGGCCGAGGAACATCTCATAAAGACGCAATGTGTCGGCTCCGTAACGCTCAACTATATCATCCGGATTGACTACATTATACATTGACTTCGACATCTTCTCCACCGCATAGCCGCATACGTATTTACCGTCCTCAAGTATGAACTCGGCATCGGCAAACTCCGGACGCCATGCTTTGAATCGGTCAAGATCAAGCACGTCGTTGCTCACCATGTTTATGTCAACCCTTATAGGAGTAACCTCATACTTATCTTTAAGACCTTTGCTGACGAATGTGTTGGTGTCTTTTATACGGTACACAAAATTACTCCGGCCTTGAATCATTCCCTGGTTCACCAATTTCTTGAAGGGCTCCGGCTCTACCACCTCACCGAGATCATAGAGGAATTTATTCCAGAAACGAGAATAGATAAGGTGGCCTGTAGCATGTTCCGCACCCCCCACATAAAGGTCTACATTACGCCAGTATTCGTCGGCATCCTTGCTTACGAGCGCTTTGTCGTTACGCGGATCCATGTAGCGCAGATAATAGGCGCTCGATCCGGCGAAACCGGGCATTGTGCATAATTCAATGGCATATCCCTCGGGAGTCTTCCAGTTCTTGGCACGACCCAACGGTGGTTCACCGGTAGATGTGGGAAGATAAGCGTCCACCTCCGGAAGCATAAGCGGGAGAGCGCTCTCATCCATTACGTGGGGTATGCCATCTTTATAGTATACCGGGAAAGGTTCACCCCAATAACGCTGACGGGAGAAAATGGCATCACGCAAACGGTAATTCACCTTAACACGACCTATACCCTTCTCCTCTATATATTTCTTGGTCTTGGCTATAGCCTCTTTCACTTCCAGACCGTTGAGATCAAGCTCATCATTGGCTGAGTTGATCATCTTACCCTCTTTGGCATCGAAACTCTCCTCACTGACATCCGCACCCTCTATCAGAGGTATAACGGGAAGATTGAAGTGACGCGCGAACGCATAGTCGCGTGAGTCATGGGCCGGCACGGCCATTATCGCACCGGTGCCGTATCCTGCCAGCACATAGTCGCTGACCCAGATTGGTATCTCTTTACCGCTGATAGGGTTACGGGCGTAGCTCCCTGTGAAGACACCGCTCACACGTTTGTCTATCTGACGCTCACGTTCGGTCTTATGGCTTACCTCTGCCAGATAGGCATCCACGGCCTCACGCTGTTCGGGAGTGACAAGCATATCCACATATTTCGACTCCGGAGCCAACACCATAAAGGTAACACCGAAAGCTGTGTCAGCACGGGTTGTGAAAATTTCCAGACCGAAATCTTTACCGACAACCGGGAAAACCATCTCGGCACCCTCGCTTCGGCCAATCCAGTTTCTTTGAGTCTCTTTCAGAGAATCGCTCCATTCAATATCGTTCAATCCATCGAGCAGACGCGGTGCATAGGCTGAAACACGCAGACACCACTGGTTCATAACTTTCTGCTCAACCGGATAACCGCCACGTACACTCACACCCTCGCTCACCTCATCATTGGCAAGAACTGTGCCGAGTTGCTCACACCAGTTTACCATTGTCTCGCCTTGATAAGCTATACGGTAATTCATGAGCACGTCTGATTTCTCCTTCTCTGAATAATTCTTCCACTCCTCTGCCGTGAAATGGAGATTCTTTGAGCAGGCGGCCTCCACACCCTCGGTGCCTTTCTCCTCGAAATGTTTCACTAATTCCGCTATAGGACGTGCCTTCTGCTCCTTGAGATCATAATAGGAATTAAACATCTGTATGAAGGCCCATTGGGTCCAGCGGTAATATTCAGGATCACAGGTACGGATTTCTCTTGACCAGTCAAAAGAGAATCCTATCTTGTCAAGTTGCTCGCGATAGCGGGCTATATTGGCCATGGTGGTCTTCTCGGGATGCTGACCTGTCTGTATGGCATATTGCTCTGCAGGAAGACCGTAGGCATCATAGCCCATAGGATGTAGCACATTAAAGCCCTGCTGGCGCTTGAAGCGTGAATAAATGTCACTCGCTATATAGCCTAACGGGTGACCTACATGCAGACCCGCTCCGGAAGGATAAGGAAACATGTCGAGCACATAGAATTTCTTTTTTCCGGGTTTCTCCTCGGCTTTGTAAATCTCGTTGTCGCGCCAATATTGCTGCCAGCGCTGTTCGATATCGCGGTGGTTGTATTCCATTATATTGCTATAGTTGTTTTTACAAGTGCAAAGTTACCGATTTTTAAACAAAAAGTCGTAACTTTGCACCGTATTTTTCAACGGACCAAGTCCATTATAACTAATAATCGCGCCCATAGCGCTTATATCATGTCGACAAATACAACTGACAACGCCCGCAAGGTCACCACCCGTCGTCTCTCGGAGATGAAGCAGCGGGGTGAAAAAATTTCAATGCTCACCGCCTACGACTATTCTTCGGCAAAGATTCTTGATGAAGCCGGAATAGATGTCATTCTTGTAGGTGATTCCGCTTCTAATGTGATGGCCGGTAATATGACCACGCTCCCGATTACCCTTGACCAGATGATATATCATGCCAAATCAGTGATGAAAGGCACAAAACGTGCTCTCGTGATCTGCGACATGCCTTTCGGCACATATCAGGGCAACCCTATGGAAGCACTCGCCTCTGCCGTGCGTATCATGAAGGAGAGCCATGCCGAAGCTGTCAAGATGGAAGGTGGTGCTGAAATTCGTGAATCTATCGAACGAATCCTAAGCGCCGGCATTCCTGTCATGGGTCATCTCGGCCTCACCCCACAGAGTATCAATAAATTCGGCACCTATAACGTACGTGCCCGTGAAGAAGAGGAAGCCAACAAACTGATTGAAGATGCAAAGATGCTCGAAGAGATCGGTTGCTTCGGCATTGTCCTTGAGAAAATCCCTGCACAACTTGCTGCCCGGGTAGCCAAGGAAGTTTCTATCCCGATCATAGGTATCGGTGCCGGAGGCGGCGTCGACGGACAGGTGCTCGTGATGCACGATATGCTCGGTATAAACAAAGGCTTCTCGCCTCGCTTCCTGAGAAGATATGCCGATCTCGCAGGCATTATGACTGAGGCGGTGCAGAACTATATCTCCGACGTGAAGAGCGGCGATTTCCCGACTGTGGAAGAATCTTATTAAGTTAGAGGATTCTTCTTATCCACGGTCCTTACTAAGTCCCACGGTCCATCTACCAATGAGTTCAATTATCTCTAATCCGGTTTTAACGTAAGTTCTAACCGGATTTTTATTGCCTCTGTCAAACCGTCTTTGCTTTGCCTATGTTAATTAACTAAAATGTTAATAAACTAAAAATTCCTTCCACGCCTCTCCTCCTCTCACCTTGATATTATTCTCTTTAAGTCAGACTACATAATAATTCAGGATTATGAAAAGGATTCTTCTCTCAACTATTATCACTCTCGGAGCCTTGACCCCGACTGCCCTTGTAGCTCAGGAAAGCCATCAGATTGTCAGAAGCACAGACTCCATCCCTCTTTATGATGTGCTTCACCAGAACGCTCCGCATTTCATGAATATTCCTGACGTGCCGAGATTCGCTCTTCTCGGCAAGGAACATAGGTTCTATATGGGTATCGGTGCCAATGTTAAAGCCATCGGTGTCTACGATGCCGGCAACCCCATTCCCAATCCCAACAGCTTCATCACTTCCGAAATACCCATGCATGTGGCACCGGGCAACGGAGGTAAATTTTCTATCACCGCACAGCAAAGTAACTTCTATCTGAATGTCGTAGCGCTCCCCGGAACTAAAAATCAGCTCGGTGCCTACGTCGATATCATTTTCTTAGGCAACAACTATGCTCCAATCCTCAACCATGCTTATTTAAAATATCGCGATATCACCGCCGGTTACACTTTCTCCATTTTTTCTGACGCGGCTGCCTCTCCGAGCACTATTGACAGGCAAGGCATAAACGCTTTCACCGGAGCTAAAATGGGGATGGTTGCTTTCCAGCCGAGATTCGGAAAGGACAAGGAATGGGGAATCGGTGTGGCATTCGACATGCCGGATTTATCTGTAACGAATGCCGACCACACCACGACTGTCAATCAACGCATCCCCAACATTCCTTTCTATGTACAACGTTCTTGGGCCGACGGTAAAGGATGGCTCCGCTTCTCGGGTCTTATCCGTAATCTTTATTATCGCGACCTGACTCTTGATAAGAATATCGACAAGATAGGTTGGGGCGTGAAAGCAAGTGGCAAGACCCCGGTGTACGGTGGATTAACCGCTTTTTATCAAGCCACCTACGGTAAAGGAATGGCCAATTACATCCAGGATCTCGGCGGCTTGGGTATGGATCTTATGCCCGACCCGTCTGACCCCGGTAAACTTACCACTATAGGTACCTGGGCCGGATATGCAGGTCTCCAATATGATTTCAATTCACGCATATCCTCCACTGTGGCTTACGGTCATGTCAGGACTTACGCCGACCGGTTTACCGACTCATCCAATAGCTGGGGATCCGACTACAAATATGCCCAATACGTGGTAGCAAATGTTTTCTGGAATGTCAACAGCATTGTTCAAGTGGGTGCCGAGTATCTTTACGGACGCCGCATGAACTACGACCGTCAGCAGGCCCACGACAACCGCATAGAAGTTGAACTTCAGGTAAGCTTCTAAAACATATCCTACGGAATAAAACCATTTGCAGATATGGCGTCAAAATGTTATATTTGCAAATTATATCAGATGATTATGAAAAAAATTATAACTCTCCTAAGTGTGGTGCTCTTGTTTGTCGCCACATCTTGCAAATCCGGGTCAGCATCCGACCGACAGGAATCCGACCCTAATATCACCCGAAGTGTTGCTGTCTCGTTCCCTGAAAACAAGCAGAAAACTTTAGGTGGAGCGAAACCCGTGAGCACTATCCCCGCAGCCACCGCTTTCCGCATGTCAGGCGATTATGCCGATCATGTGGCCATCACTCTCGATGCGCAAGGAAATATCACCTATTTCCCCGCTCCTTCCGACATCTCTCCCGATTCTGCTCCCCTGGCCCTCACCGATGGATGGTGGCTTAACCGTCAGGGCATCGGGCCTAACTCTGTGTTCACAAAATATACTTTTTCTGAATATGCAGCTCTACCTCAGGTACCCTCTATCGCCCAACTGAAAGAGGCTGTCATCCCTGATGCCCGAGTCACAGAAATGATCACACTCCCTTATTCCATCAATGAGGCGGGAAGCCATGTCTCGGAAATAAACGACTTCCTACTGAAAGTCAACCAAAAATAATCTTAATCAATTATGTCAGTAAAAACAACTCCGGTTCTCCTGCTTACCGGTTATCTCGGCAGCGGGAAAACCACCCTGCTTAACAGGATCCTTAATAACAAGAAAGGAATACGTTTCGCCGTAATCGTAAATGATATCGGCGAAGTAAATATCGACGCCGACCTTATCGCAAAAGGTGGCATCGTCGGTGGAAACGACGACTCACTCGTAGCTCTTCAGAACGGATGTATCTGCTGCACTCTTAAGACAGATCTCATGCAGCAGCTCTCCGATCTTATGGATGCCGACTTTGATTATATAGTGATCGAAGCCAGTGGAATCTGTGAGCCCGAACCGATCGCTCAGATCATCTGCTCTATGCCGGTGATGGCTCCGAAACTCTGTGTGCATGGCATTCCTAAACTCGACTGTATTGTCACGGTGGTCGATGCGCTGCGCCTTAAGAGTGAATTCGGTGGCGGCGACAATCTTACATCTTCCAATATCGGTGAGGAGGATCTCGAAAGCCTTGTGATCCAGCAGATCGAGTTCTGCAACATTATAGTGCTTAACAAGGTTTCGGAAGTTACTCGTGAGGAGGCCGACCATATCAAACAAGTCATACGTGCCCTTCAGCCTAAAGCTGAGATTATAGAGGCTGATTACTGCGATTTCGATCTTGACAAGATTCTCGACACACATCTGTTCAATTTTGAACAGACAGTGACTTCCGCCACCTGGATTCAGGAAATCGAGAAGCCGGTCGATGAAGATGAGCATGAGCATGACCACCATCATCACCATGAGCACGACCATGAAGATGATGAACATCACCATGAGCACGAGCACGACCATGAACATGACCATCACGAGCATGAACATGGTCATCATCACCATCATCATCATGGTGAAGGCGAGGCCGAAGAATATGGCATCGGCACTTTCGTATATTTCGCTCGTAAACCTTTTGACATAAATAAATTCGATTGGTTCGTAGCTAAAAAATGGCCCAAGAACATCATACGCGCCAAAGGTATATGCTACTTCGATGATAATACCGACATGTCTTATCTCTTCGAACAGGCCGGTGTCCAGAAGAAGCTTACAGAGGCCGGACAATGGTATGCCACTGCCCCTGAAGACGAACTACAACGTATGCTGGCCACCGAACCGGGACTGCAGCGTGACTGGGATCCTGTCTATGGCGACCGCATGGAAAAACTGGTGTTCATAGGTCGCGACCTTGATCGCCGGGCTATAAAAGAGGCTCTCGATAACTGTCTTACCGATCTTTAAACTCCGCTGTTGTTTTCTACAACTCTCCTCCAAATCCACGAAATGAAAATTCTGATTCTCGGAGCCGGGAAAATGGGCTCCTTCTTCTGCGACCTGCTCTCCTTCCGTCACGATGTCGGCATCTATGATCCCGATCCTCAGCGACTTCGTTTTACATTTAATGCCCAACGGTTTTCCAACCCGGAGGAAGTGAAGGAGTTTGATCCCGACATGGTTATAAATGCTGCTACGGTGAAGTATACAATCCAGGCTTTCGAAGGGATTATGCCTTATATCCGTCCGTCAGCCATCATAAGCGATATCGCCTCGGTAAAGACAGGTCTGCCTGAATTTTATGCTAAAGCGGGCCATCCTTTCGTCAGCACTCACCCCATGTTCGGCCCTACTTTCGCTTCGCTTTCCAACCTGCGTAACGAGAATGCCGTGATTATCAAGGAGGGTGACCATCTTGGCCGCGTGTTCTTCAAAGATCTCTATAATGAACTAAAACTCAATGTGGTGGAATACACTTTTGAGGAGCATGACAAGACTATAGCCTACTCTTTAGCTATACCTTTTGCCTCCACTTTTGTGTTCGCAGGAATTATGAAACATCAGGATGCACCCGGCACCACCTTCAAACGTCATTTCGATATCGCCCGTGGCGTACTCGGTGAAGATGACCATCTTCTGAGTGAGATTATGTTCAACCCGCATACTCCGGCCCAGCTCGAAAAAATTCGTGAACAGCTGGCACATCTTCAGAAAATTGTAGAAAACCATGACTCGGCCGCCATGAAGGAATACCTCACGGATCTGAGGGAAAATATCAAGTGAGTTTATTGAAAAACAACTCTCTGAACCTAAAACTATTTACCCTTAAGGGCGTTTTAACATTAGTTAGTAATGTTAAAACGCCCTTTTATTATGGCTCATACCTTGTCTCAAAAAATACGGCATTTCTTCCACGTGGTATCAAATATCCGGCCCATAGTCTGGATTTGTCTGTATGTACTTCTTATGCCGGT
Organism: uncultured Sangeribacter sp.; assembly: GCA_964586465.1. Classification (GTDB taxonomy): domain Bacteria; phylum Bacteroidota; class Bacteroidia; order Bacteroidales; family Muribaculaceae; genus Lepagella. The sequence continues at coordinate 803 of CAZPHL010000028.1, read as the reverse complement.
TTTCGGTTTTATCTATTGGGGTCTTCCCGACACACAGTTCCGCATCCCTGACGGTGCAGGCACCGACTATTGGTCGTGGCTGTATTACAGTATCGTCACCATCACCACCCTCGGTTTCGGCGATTACACTCCGGCTCATGTCTGGGCCCAGATAGTCACAGCCGTAGAGGTAATGTGTGGTTTGGTGATCCTCGGATTCTTCCTGAACGCTGTAGGTTCAATGAAATCGGAAATAGATGTGGAAAGCGAGATCGAGAAGCAGAAACAGGCTCATTCCGCTATGGAAAAGGAAAAACTGATGCTCTGTATCCCCGCCATCATGCACACTCTCAACACTTTCTTGGCTTACTGCTATGCTGTGACCACACCTTTGTCAAAACGCAGCTCCGACAATGCCGAATATAATCCCGACTTCACATTCGCCGATATGGCCGACCTCTTCAAACCATCAGGACTCCCGTTTGACACTACACGTCTTCCGGCTGTGGCACGACTGATGAAATGTGCTTCCCACACCACTCTAAACCTCGACTCCCTGCAGAACCGTATCGACCTCACGCTTTGGCCCGATGTGCTTGAAAACTGTTTTGCTTTCGTAGCGAATTACCAGATGTTCTCGTCTGCTGACTCCCTCTCCGGTAAAGCCGCCAACCTCCTCAGCGATGTCTCCGAGTCTACAACTGATGTCGAGGCCGAGCAGAAACTCTCAGGTGAGATAGCTACCTTCAAAGGCGTGCCTGATGTAAAACAGAATAATGATCTCCAACCTGTAGTAGAACTATATTTCTTTATCAAAGACAATG
>CAZPHL010000027.1:20056-27703 GCA_964586465.1 uncultured Sangeribacter sp. | reverse complement strand
TCTATAAATAATATAATTATGGCATTTTTTAATAAAATAAAAAGAAAGTCAGGAGCCGCATCAACTGGTTTCTTTAATTCCTTACTCGGCTCAGCCCAAATCGAGCAAGTGTCATGTTTCTTTTTGGATGGGTTATATTAAATTAAAAAATGGTGACAGATGACATTGCTTTTTCTTCTCTCGTTGGCTGCTGTTACAAGTATTCCTGTAGTTCTTCTATCTCTTGTGTCCACCAAAGGGTGGGCGGGAGAGAAGCTGGTGGCTTATACGCTCAAAAGATATTTTCCAAAGGGTACAATCATTTTCAATGACCTGTATTTCCATAATGGTAAACGATCGTGTCAGATAGATCATCTGGTTGTGTCACCAATGGGTATATTTGTGATTGAGACTAAGAATTATCTTGGTCTGGTCTATGGAGATGCCTTGGACAATAATATCAGAAGAAGAGTGCTCGGCCGTCGTTATAGGTCATACAACCCTGCAAAACAGAACGAACGTCATCTTGACTACTTAAGAGAAAATCTTTTTGTAATTGGCAGTAAAGCCGATGCGTTACGATCGATAGTGGTATTTGCGGCATTCACCCGACTTCAATTGCGGCATAATCCGGGCAATATCGGTACTCTCAGGCAGCTTCCGACCATGATAAAGCGCTACTCCCGGCCTAATCTCCTTTCGGATAATGAGTGCCGACTGATAGCTGCCGAGCTCCGAACTTATAACAGAAGATAACCATTATAACAGCAGACTCACAGAATTATCATTGATTTATGGTTCAACATGAAGTCTGCCCGGGAAGAATGTATGGTACGATTCAGGTTATTTACGGGTCATGTCGGCAAGGGTGGTGAGACGGCTGGCTTTCCATGCAAGGAGCAGGGCGATGAAGGTGACAACCACAAAAGTTATCGCGGTGGAGTGGAACATGTTGCCGAGGCCTACAAGGGGTGAAACAACGGCGGCAAAGGCGTATTTGACAACACTGAGTATGGCTGAGGCTGTACCTGCTTCTTCACGTCCTACTTCCATAGACAATGTGTTGGCGCTTGAGAATATCATGCCTGAGAATAATAACATCGGCACTGCAAAAATCTCATAGAATAAGAAGGGTGCCTCTTTCCACATCACTACGGCATCTGCCACGGCGAAAACAAACATTCCTACACATCCTACTACCATTGCCTGTTTCATTGACTTGAAGCGTAGGGCAAGAGAAGATCCTGCTCCCATAGCCAAGGCATTGCCACCGAAAATAAGTCCGAACGCCATGGCGCTGAAACCATAATGGGTCTGTATGATGAATGGGGCGGAGGCAATGTATGCGTAAAGCAGACCAATGGCCACGGCCTTTGTCGTGACGTAAATCATGAATCGGCCGTTGGTTAATAACGCCCGATATGCCTTAATATAATCTTTCAGACTGCGGGCCTTGAGGCGTCGTTGAGGAGGAAGTGTCTCGGTGTAATGAGTTGTCCAGAATGTCATTACGATACCGATGGCAAGAAGCACCACGAAAATACCTCGCCAACCAACCCAATCAGCCATAAAACCACCTACTACCGGACCAAGTGCCGGGGCTACACCGTTGACAGCTCCCATAATCGCCATCAGTTTTGCAAGCTGACGTCCCATATAGATATCGGCAGGGATAGATGTGGAGAGCACCATAGCACCTCCGGCCCCCAAGCCTTGGAAAAGACGGCAGATAATGAAGAAAGTGATGGTATGGGAGAAAAGCGACATTGCGGTCGCCAATACGAATATGATTAGTGATATTATAAGAATAGGTTTCCTTCCATATCGGTCGCTTGACGATCCCCAAAGCACCGATCCGAGTCCCATACCGGCCATAGCCATTGAAATACCCATCTGGGTCATAGATGGAGTAGTGTGGAATTCCTTCATCATCGAGGGAATTGTCGGAAGGTACATATCATTGACCAGGGAAGAAAATGCTCCGATAATAGCAATGAACGTAACAAATATTCCGTAATGCTTCGGGGCCGGCGAAAAGTCGGTTGATGTCGGTGAGAGAGAAGAGGTCGGTTTTATAGAGGAATCAGCAGCCATCAGAGTTTTTGTTTTAACACAAAAACAAACTATCTAAGAGGAGGGTTCATTCACATGATATTCATATATCAGATTTCAGGAGGGTTTCAATATACTCTTTAAGATTGAGGGTATAAGTAGATTCGCTTTGGGCGGCTACCACTCCGGCTCCTGTCGAGACGTTACTGTAACCCCAAAGTGGTTCACTTAAACCCAAATCGCTCAGATCAGAGGTGAATCCGTTATCTTTTTGCCAGCTATAGGCAGACCACTCGTAATAGCTCTTTGATATGGTGTGGAGGGTAATAATGTAGCCGCAGTCAAGTTTATCCGGGTCTAAGTCCCGCATAACGATGCGGTAGTTACAATTTATGAAATTCAGGTGAAGGGGATATGTGGTTCCCCGGAACTGACGATCAGTGAAAAAAGTGAACCCATAGGCCTCAGCCCCCATTATAGATTCGAATATCCCTATATGTTCACCGAAAATTGGTTCTGCATCATATTCAAGTGTTCCTGTATAAAAGTCAACGTTCCAGAAACCGTCTGATTGATCGTTTCCCTCTTTCGTCTCCTTAGAATAATTCTCACGAGAGTTGCTCAGGGGACCCTGTTTCTCGCTATCAGAGTCGGAACTATTATAATGGTAGCCGAGATAGGATATCCTATAGAAATTGTCTACCAAGGGTGTATCATTAATATCCACTTCTATATTAATATTGAAAGTATATTCCGCTTCTACAGAGAAATAATCATTATCCTTTTTCCAGCCACTGAGTAGGGTAGGATGACATCTCACTGTCTTTATAGGAACAGAAAAAGGAACTGTTACTTGTGCCTCTGCATGACCATAGGTCGGACTGTCAGCTGTAAGACGTATATGATCACCCTCCTGTGGCAGATAGTCTATATCTTTGGCTTCTTCATTTACAAAAATACCGATTACTGCATCTGTCACATCATGATTTTGATACTGATTATAATCACTATATAGCCAGGTATGCGATACATGTACTTCAATCGGTTGTCCGGCTGTTATCAATGCATTAAGACATAGTACAGGTTTGGTATCTATATCAGGAGTAAATTCTTCATAGCATCCCGATAATACCAAAGTTAGAGACACGGGTATTATATATCGAAGAAAGAAATTCTTCAAAATGTTATTTTTCAGATAAATACTGATTGCCAATATTATATTTTTCAGAATTGCCATGTGTAAGAAATTGATGGGATTATGGGTAAAAGTCTAACTTTTTGAAATATCGGTATAGACTCGATAAATGAGCCTTCAGGAGTATGTTTAATCAGCTCCTTATAACCTCTTGTGATGGCCACAGTGTTCCGGTTATTGTAGGCATTGTAAAGACTGAATGTCCAGACCCCATGTTTATTTCTGACATTACATGCCAGATCAAGGCGGTGATAGAAAGGAAGCTGATAATTGTTGACAGGAGCTTTCAGAGGAACTTCATCGCCAATCCAGTGTGTCGTGCTGAATGATGGTTCTTCCCACACCTGCGACAGAAGAGTGAAATGATTGCCGGAATGTCCCGTCCATGCGGCGTTTAGTGTGACTTTATCACTTGCCTTCCAGTTGGCCACGATATTTATTGTATGTCTGTTGTCAAATCTTGCCGGGAATGGTTTTCCACCGTTCTTATCCTTGAATTGTCGGTCGGCCCGGGCAAGAGAGTAGCTGATATGACCGGTGATTTTACCCTCTTTCTTCTCCAGCATCAGATCAAATCCTTTTGCCCATCCTTTACCTGAGGTTAGACGTGTATGCCACATTTCCAAGGGAGGAGTAAGATAATACTCGTCACGATATTCTACCAGGTTGTGCATTGATTTATAGTATCCCTCCACTGATACCGCATACCCTCCATTGTCAGATTGCCAGTATCCTCCGATGGCTACCTTGTCAGCAGACTGGGGTTTGAACTTTCCTGTTATAGGAATCCATTGGTCCACAGGCAATGAGAGATAACTCATATTAAGTTGATGGACATATTGCACCGTATGGCTATAAGCTCCCTTCAATGTGACGTTATTGTTGAGCTTATATGCTAACGAAAATCGTGGAGAGATACCTCCATGGGTTTTACCCTCAATATAAAAAAGACTCGTGTGGAGTCCTGTATTCATAAGTAATCTGTCAGTTGCTTTCCAGTCATTCTCTATGTAAGCGTTGAATTCGTTTGCCCCATAGGATGAAGTGGAATCGGTTGATAAAAATAGTTCTCCGTTATAGCGTAATGAGCGTTTGTTACGTTCCGGCAAGAAGATATGTCGGATATAATTTCCCCCGAATCTCACACGTGAGTTTTCGAAGGGAGTCCAATCGAAATCCCCTCTGAATGTCCAGTCGTTAATATTATTATCGGTCTTATTAATGAGATGTCTCTCAACGATAACTTCATTTAATCCATTCACCTCCTTATAAAAATCATTATGCTTCATACCGGAGAAAAACCGTGTGTAAGCCGCGGTGAACTCTGATGTGAGATTAGGAGTTATACGATAATTTAGCCCTGTCCGGACTACGAAATTACCCCAGTTGAAATCATATTTATCATCTTCCTCCCATTGTGTCGTGGCCAGATTATTTTCTTTCCATCCTGTCTTAAGAAGGTCATTACCGTAATAGGTGCTTATAAAACCCGTAAGGTCTGATGAAAATCTATGATTTACATTTAAATTGAAGTCCATAAAGGCATATTGGAAACGCATCTTCTCATCCTTGGCTTTTGAGTTGACGATTGCGAGGATAGGTATAGTAAGCAGATCATACCAGGAACGGCGTAGACCGACAAGATAGGTGGTTCTCTTTCCTATCGGTCCGGATAGGTTGAAGGCTCCGGAGGTAAGACCTATTCTTGCAGAACCGTGATGACCGTCAGTTCTACCGTTTCGGAGTCTTACGTCCATGAAAGATGAGAGACGACCGTCATACTTTGCCGGAATTGAGGTTTTGAAGAAATCAATGTAGTGTATGATGTCAGTGTTGAAAGCTGAAAAGAGACCTGCGAAATGGTTTACCTGATATAGAGGGACATTATCAAGTGAGAATAGATTCTCGTCAGAATTCCCCCCGTGCACATGCATTCCCGCTAATCCTTCTGATCCTTCGGAGACTCCCGGCTGCATCTGAAGAGTTTTGATCACATCACTTTCTCCAAATATGGCCGGCATATTCTTCACCTCTTCAGCAGTAATTTTCTGAGCACCTATTTCTGATGTTTCGATTACCGGAGCCTCAAGACGTGAGAGCACCAGGACTTCATCAAGCATTGTGATGGTGTCCATTGCCGGTATGGCTGTCTTGATGGCACCGGGCTTTAAGGAGGAGGGCACAATCTTGGTGCCGGGCTTCTTGTTATGTCTGTTCTGTTTTAGTATAACATTGTTACCTTTTATTTTATATTCGATATCTGTACCTCTGAAAATATCGTTAAGAACTTTCTTCAAGGGTTGTTTATGAGCCTTGACTGTAATCTTCATATCTTTCAGTATCTCCGAAGAGTATACGAAGTTTTTCCCGGTCTGCTCTATGATGCTTCGGAAAACCACCGGTGCAGGTTGATTGATAACATTTATACTGACCTCCTGTGCTTTCAGAAAGAGAGGAAAGGTAAACGCTACCAATAATATAATTAATTGCTTCACTGTTCAGTCAGATTTATAAAGTACTCTCATTAATCGGTGTAGCCGTTAATACGCATATCGGTATCGAGAATATCGTTTATTGTCTCTATCAAGTCTATAGCCGTGCCTTCGTAATGCAACGAAAGTCTATAAGATTCAGCATTGTCCGGCAATCCTGTGACTTCTACTCCATATACTTCCTTTATTTTCTCTATTACTACAGGCAAGGGTATGTCTTCAAAATCAATTGTCCTGGAGATCGTTTCGGGAGCAATAGGGATGGCTTGACTCTGTTCCACTACCTCAGGGGAAGTGGCAAGATAATTATTTCTTATTATCACGGCTGCGGTAGCTCCCACCACTGCTATCAATGCTGAGGCAGCAATAGTTTTGGCACCGGTCCAACGTAATCCCGGTCTCGTCCTAACTCGGCGTAACGCACTGTTTGTGTTGAAAAGTCCCTTGTGATAGTGGCGTGCTATGTAGTCGATATCTTTTTCCCGATCTATGTCCATAGGGTTACCTGAAAATTTAATTAAATTGGTTATCTGATTGAGTCAACAAACGTGTGTCTGAATAAATCGTTAGGGAAACGCATTAGTCCATTAACTGATACAACATTGGTTGGGGAAATCCAATCAGAAATCTATACCGATTCTGAACGAAAAATAGGCATTACACTTGTGGATTTTTCCATACGGTCCGGTAATAACATAGTAGCCGTCAGGATTGATCGCATAATCATATCTCTCCAGACTGTATCCGATTAGTGAGAGCCCGACACCGACATTTATACCCATTTTGCGACCCCAATTGAATCTATAACCGATACTCGGGGAGAAATAGATACCACCGGTATTAGTAAGATTATAACCTATACGGATGTCACCGAATGGAGTGAATTTTCCGAAGATTAAGTCTGTTCTCCCTTCAATAAAGGGGGTAAACAGATTTGAATCTTGATCTGAATAATGTTCAAAATCAATACCGGCACCGATAAATAACCAGTTATTGAGCTGCGCACCATGAGTTGTAGAGATACCTGTATAGTAGGTGGTATATCGGCCTGTTCCCAACCAGACTTTATCAGAACGAAGCGTATTGCTCCAATCAATAAATCCACGATAACCACGTTCAGGCTGTCGCGCATGGAGTCCTAAGGTAAAAATTACAAGTGTAAAAATAGAAATAATCAATCTTTTCATAACGTCTGTACTTTTTTTTAAGATTAAATTTTGTCATTAAGACGCGGTCGTGGACAAAAGGTCCTATTCAAAAAGAGGAAAAATTCAAAAAAATAGAAAAATTAAAATCAGGATAGATTATGGATCAAAATAGATTGAGATATTGAATTAAAAGATTGATATTTTAAGGAATATAATTCTGATTTCAGAGTTAGGTTGTCAGTTCTTAATCATAGGAATGGCAAGAAGAATGGTTTGTGACCGGTTGAAAGAGCCTCACGAAGCCGAGTGAAAGCTTTTGTCATCTGGTTTTTAACTGTCTTGACAGAAATGTTTAATTCCGCTGCTATATCATCATTTGAGAGTCCATCACGTTTACTCATAAGAAAAACTTCACGGCACCGTTCGGGTAGAGCATCAATAGCTTTCCATATCCGGGCATCTCTCAGAGAGGTGTCAACTATCTCCTCATCCACTTCCGGGATGGCCTCAATTCCTACTGTATCTTTCCTTGTACGAAGAAAAGATATGCAGCCGTTACGGACACTACGATACATATAATTCTTGAAATTGTCGATATGTTTACCCTCATCAATTGCTTGCCAGGCTTTCATAAAAGCATCTTCCACAATATCTTCGGCACAGGCTGCGTCACCGATTAAACGGAGTGCATACATCCCTAAAGGGAGGTAAAGCTGCCGAAAGAAGATATCAAACTCGCGACCTGTCATTGATTATGGTAAGATATTTGTGAATTATATAA
>CAZPHL010000027.1:0-19956 GCA_964586465.1 uncultured Sangeribacter sp. | reverse complement strand
GAAGATCTTTTCCCGATTTTTGCGGAAGAATTATGTCGTCAGGAATTAAACCAGACGGATGCATGGATCGATATACCTGAGGAGGTAAGGGAAAAATATAAATATTACCGTTCCACTCCGTTAGTGCGCGCCTACGCTCTTGAGGAAGCACTGGGGACGCCAGCCCATATATATTTCAAGAATGAGAGCGTCAGCCCGATGGGCTCGCACAAGCTCAATTCAGCTATTCCGCAGGCCTACTACTGCAAGAAGGAGGGTGTGGAAAACGTGACTACCGAGACCGGGGCAGGTCAATGGGGTGCTTCACTCGCTTATGCGGCAAAGATGTTCGGTCTGGAGGCAGCTGTCTATCAGGTTAAGATCAGTTATGAGCAGAAGCCCTACCGTAAAAGTATCATGCAGACATTCGGTGCTCAGGTGACTCCCTCACCATCAATGTCAACACGTGCCGGCAAGGATATTCTTACAAAGACACCCAATCATCAGGGTTCGCTTGGCACAGCTATTTCAGAAGCTGTGGAACTGGCCCAGACCACACCCAATTGTAAATACACTCTCGGTTCGGTATTAAGTCATGTAACCCTTCATCAGACAGTGATTGGCCTTGAGGCGGAGAAGCAGATGGAGATGGCTGGTGAATATCCCGACATCGTGATCGCTTGTTTCGGAGGTGGCTCAAACTTCGGTGGCCTGGCATTCCCTTTCATGCGCCATAATTTCACCGGCGAACGTAACACACGTTTCATAGCAGCCGAACCGGAATCATGTCCTAAGCTTACACGTGGAAAATTCATGTATGATTTCGGTGATGAAGCAGGTTACACCCCTCTTCTGCCGATGTTTACATTAGGTCATAATTTCCGTCCGGCAAATATACATGCAGGAGGTTTGCGTTACCATGGTGCCGGTGTGATCGTTTCCCAATTGCTTAAAGACGGTCTTATGGAGGCTGTTGATATTTCCCAGCTGGAATCGTTTGAAGCCGGGACGCTCTTTGCCCGTACAGAAGGTATAATTCCGGCTCCCGAATCGTGTCATGCTATAGCTGCCACCATACGCGAGGCGTTGAAGGCTAAGGAGACGGGTGAAGAGAAGGTTATTCTGTTCAATCTTTCCGGTCATGGACTTATAGATATGGCCTCTTACGATAAGTATCTGGCGGGTGACCTGCAGAATTATGCTGTAACTGACGAAGAGATCGAGAGCAATCTTGCAGAATTAGCCTGACCGCGATGAATAATACTGTGCGCTGGATTGTCGTCGGCCTGGTGGTGATTGTGTTCATTTTCCTGGCCGGCGGTTTTCTGGTTCTTATGGAAGATACGTTGGTAGACCGACGTTTGTTTTTGGGTATTATATTAGCCATAACACTTGTATCGGCGGTGGTAGGCGCACGTTACTGGTCACCGGTTACCAAGACCCACAATTATGCCATTAACTTTATAGTGCATACTGTAGTTGTGGCTATAGTATTAGGATCTGTAATTGTTATGGTGAATTACTTCACAGCCGATTTTGACAAAGCAGAACCGGAAAAAGTTTTGGTCGAGCGTAAATTCCAGAAGACCCGTTATCATTCCCGTCGTTCCGGCCGTCGTTCATACGAGCGTGGTGAGCCATATCAGGTCTATTATCTTAAACTTGATCTTCCTAAGGTTGGGAGCAGAGAGTTGCAGGTAAGTAAAAAGACATATAATCAAGTACGCGCCGGAGAGGAAGTCAGCGTCCTCATCACCAAAGGCGGATTGGGTCTTTATGTTGTTTCCCCGGCTTCGGTTAAATCTATCAGTTCCCCCAAAAGAAAAAGACATACTTCATTACACAGAAAGTCATAGCGGCGATTGCTGAAAGGCGACCTTTCCGGAGGATCGATTGACAGAATTTAAAGGTAATCGCACAAACAAAGATAAAAATTCTATCGGTATCAGAAAATTCAATTTACACTATCATCCCATAGTTATTTTTTGGTTACATTTTTATAATCAGTATGTAAGCAAAATTGGGAAGAATGAGGTGCAAAAAGGGTGATATTATTTATTTTTGTCTATGTTTATCTGAGCTAATGATTTTATAAATCATATATTTTTCGTAACTTTGCATCCAAAACCAACTAAAACAATCCAAGAAAAATGACAAAAGCAGAAATCGCCCAGGAGATTGCGAAGACCACCGGTATTGACAAGGCTACCGTGGTTGAAGTAATTGAGCAGTTCATGAACGTAGTGAAGGGGAGCCTCGCCAGCGGAGAGAACGTCTACCTCCGTGGCTTCGGCAGCTTCATAATCAAACAGCGTGCTGAAAAGACAGCGCGTAATATCAGCAAGAAGACCTCTCTTATTATTCCGGCCCACAACATTCCGGCTTTCAAGCCTGCCGACTGTTTCAAGGAGGAAGTTGCAAAGCTTTGAAATTAATAGAAGATTTAAACCGGCTTTGGCATAAAGAAGACATAAAGTATTTACTGATTCCACTAAAAAGTCCCGGACTAGCCTATTTGAATAGAGAACTTGTCCGGGACGTTTGTATTTAGAAAGAAAAGGATATAAGGCTAAAGCTTTCTTATCCGGTAGTAACTTTCATGTCCGTTTACATCTACCTGTTCGATACAGATAGTCTGTGTCGGCACTGTCAGAATCATGGTACCGGAGTTAGGAGAATGAGTCACGCCTTTTCCATTTCCGTTAGGATCATCGTGGCCTAACCTTTTAAGGACATTGCCATTACCGTCCATTACCACCAACATAGTGCAATTTTCACATACTTTCCAAGTAAGTTCAATTTTGCTACCCGGTTCCCTCAAGTCATGGCAATCTTTCGTTACTCCTTTGATTGAATTATCATGAATAATAATCAGTGGATCCTCTTTCAAAGGGATATCAGTGGTTTTATTCACCAGATTGGCTACAGGAGTATTGTTGACTGTAGAATTGTTTGTTGTAAAGTTTGGCTTCGAAGCCACGATAGTAAGGTTCTCGGCCAAGAGTGCGTCAACAGTAAAATTACCGTCACCACTATTATCAGGCTGAAGTTTTCCGCTTATTGACCCCGTGACGACAAGATGACAATCAGGTAGTATAGGAGAACCGTTTGCGTCCTTGACAGTCCGGAAATTTAGAGTCTGTATTTTAGGACGCATAGGCACTTTTTTGTCTGCCTTATCAAACTTATCTATGACAGTGGTCTTTTTCCAATAAGTTGGCTCACACTCCGAGATTATGACCACACTTTCATTAGCCTTTGCCACCACCGGGAAGATTCCGTTACGGTTGCTCGTTTCAACAAAGGTCTTTTCATTACCATTCTTATCTTTTACAATTATCGTGTTTCTCACATTAGGAATGGGTTTTCCTGTGATACTGTCGACATTGACAAAGTCTTTCTTATAGGGCACCGGTGTTAACCAGATGGTACGTTTGTCAGGTTCCATCAGGTTGAATTTATCTACGATATACGGACCTCCGGCAAGGATACTGTCTCTATAATTTTGTTTTGAAGCCTTGATGTGTACGGTATAGAGTAAGAAGGCATCCTCATAAGTACCTCTACCTTTTCCGTCAATGCTGGTTTTGACATCGCTCTCCTCCTTGCTCGACTTATAGGATAATGTGACATGACAGTTTGCTTCGGAGATAGGTTGTCCCGTTTCTATATCCTTTACAAAGAATTCAATCTGATCCTTGATTCTGCGCAAGCGCATATCAGTAGAGTCATTGGCTACGATGAGGTACTTACACGGTACATCTTGTGCGATAGTATCGGCATAACCATAAAGAGAAGCCGTGATCAGATTCATTACAGTGCAGAAACGTATATCTTTGAGAGTAGCGATGCCGCCTGCATCAGTCCTTACTGAATCACGCACCTCCTTGCCATTTTCCGTATACTCATATCTTACACAGGCGTCAGGCAGAGGATCGTTAGATTCAAGATCCACCACCTTTATGTGTAAATCTTCCCTGCGAGGAATCATGGGTAAATTTACATTCCTGGAATAATGAAAGTTACATTTCACTTCTTTAGCAGCATAACATTCCGTAGTACAGGAAAAAGAGGCTTCCGAAAGGCAGTAGAAGATATAGCTGAATACACTGCACGGGCAATCCTTAAAGACAGCTACACCATCGTCATCAGTGAGTTCACTGCGTTCGATAGATTCGTTATAGAAAAACTGTCCTTTCTTGAAAAGGAAGTGAGAGGTATAATGCATCTCCACCTCAGCTGCAGTGACAGGATTTTCCGATTCCGATTCAAAGACATGGGCCTTGATGTCGTGCTTACATTCAATCAGAAGCAACAGAGGCAGCAGGCATAAGAGGATCCACCAGGGGAATCTCTTATGTATCATCTTAACGGAATATTCGTTGCACTCGGGTGTGTAGCGCAGATTAGAAGAGAATTTGATTGTCTTGGACATGGCTACTATTCTTTCATCATCTTTTTGACTTGGTACTATGGAGATCGTGGGTCTGTTGATAGTGGGGAGTGGCTATAAACTTGACTTTGATTTTTCCTTTTTTAGACATCCACTCTTTCGGAAATTGAATCCGTCCGTTTTCATCTGTAGTGAATGTGGCTGTCCTTTTGTCAGGGAAGGTAAGTGATACCGGCATCTCCCTTACAGGATACCCTTCATAATCAAGTATAGTTATACCGATAAATTCAGGCTCTTTCTCAGGTATGATGACTTCGCCCTCATCCTTTGGCGGCTTCACGACTTCCGGTGGCTTCACGACTTCCGGCTCTTTTACAACAGGAGACCTGAAGTCAAATCTGAAATCCAGGACTTCCTGTGCTTTTTCAGGTGTCTTTGACTGAGTAATATCTCGGCAAGTGACTGTGCAAACACTCTGAGGATATTTTATATCACCATGTTGATCACGTTCAAGCGGGAGTTTCAGAGATGTTTTACCCTCCGCATCTGTGGTCAGAAGTTGCTTCTTATTTGCGAATGTCACCTCTACCTCCTGATTCTCCACAGGCTGTTCGTCATTTTCTACGGTAACGGAGATAGAAAAGTATCTGGTGAGATCATAATCGTAATCCGTTTTACCTTGTATTACAGTAAGGTCATATTTATTTCCTGCCGCACTTTCCAACGTGTAGCTACTCCCCACAGGAAGTGGTTGGTCAACAGTGAATACTCCATCCGACCCGGTGAAACGTGGCAGAGAATTAAAGCTGAAAGGGAAATCAGGTATTTTTTCGCCTGCCCAGAAGAAAGATATGGCTACCTTTTGCTTAGGTGTCTTTTTAAGCCATGTCTCCAGTTCAGCTCCGGCTTTTAAATGAGGATTACGATAGCCCCAGCAAGTCAGTGCCACTTCGGGCTTGGTATCCAATTTACGGAAGAAGATATATTTGTTATCCGGTACCGTAAATATCGAATCAATTAAGGAGGAGCCATTGAGAGTGTCGGCAATCTTCCTTTTTTTCTCATCGAATATGAGGGCAGCCTGTGGTTTGGCATTATCATCCAGATCTGAAAAAGAAACCCAGTCATCACCGTCAATAGTCCACAGGAGAGTGCCTGCTCCTACAGATGGTGAGCCAAAGAACATGCCTGAATCAGCAGAGAGGGCTTTCAGTTGTTTGTATAGTTTTTCGATTGGCACGTTAGAGTCAATCACTCTACCCACTGTCCGCACATCAACTTTTACCTTCATGACTTTATGGAGTTATTTTTGGGAGTTTAGCGAGTATATTCAATTAGCGAGTGTATTCAAATAGCACCACGCATGTCACAATTGCCAGCCAAATCACCAGAAAAATTGGTACAGTTATGGTAAATGCTGTATGGCGGGTTTTATGACGGAATAATAACATCCCCATGGCCGCTCCGTATGCACCGCCAATAACGGTCAGACCTAAAAGTACGGCTTCAGGGATTCTTCCACGGTCATAGATAGCATGGTTTTTATCAAGAGCAAATAACCCGAAGGTTAAAACATTCAAGATGAAAAGTATCGTATAGAACCACATAACTTCGAATTTAAATGAAATAGGTTATCCAAAAAGAATCATGCTGCAGCACAGATAGGTTATGGCAACAAGGAGAGCCAACAAGAGCGCCAATGCTACGATGCCTAATGTGGATACAGAATTATTGCCTTGTGTCACGACATTATTATCCGGTTCGGGTAGGGGAGGTGGAAATGGTTTATCCTCTTCTGGTACCACCGGTGGTTTTTCCGGGATTACTTTCTCCTCAGGTAGAGGAGGTAGTAGGGTTTTATCATCTTCAGGTAGCACCGACGGTTCCCCCGGGATTTCAGAGAGCTCCTCTTCCGGAGGCTGGGGGAGGCCCGGGGGTTGTGGTTTATCCTCTTCGGGAATGTCCTTATCCTCTTCGGGAATGACAGGTGGCAATTCAGGCTCCGGTAGCTTCTTGACAAGATGGAATTCAAATAAGTTGTCACCAATAATCAGTGGTTTCCCTTTTGTAACCTCATCAACAGTAACGTTACAGATACCGTGATTCGGATCGTGTGGGAGTCGGGTAGTAGCTTTGCCGGAAGGCCCCGTGGTTAGCACAAGATTCCGGGCCCCGTAATTAACATTTACTGTAAACCCTTCGGCCGGCTCATCATTTACCTTAACATCCACAGTGACTACAGAATATTGAGTGCAGTCAACTAAAATGATGCTTTCTCCGGGCAGTACTTTATAGTGAGTGGTCTTATTGTCGATCTCAATATCGAATTCAGTGCCTACGGGTACATCTCCTACAACCAGATTTCCCTCTTTATCAGACGTCCGGTTGAATCCGTTAAGTTTAAAAGCTTTATTCTCTATAGGATTACCATCACTTTCAAAGCGGAGCGTGAGATGTTGTTTATCGGCATTCGGATCTACTATACCGACGAGGTTTCCTCCATCCACACGTTCCGGATAGCGATACCCCCAGGCAGTAAGTTTAATGTCGATATTTCCGTTAGCATCCGGTTTATAGTAGACATACTCATCTTCGGGCACAGATAAAACATTATATGCCATCTGACGGTTTGCACCAAACTTGTTGATGACATTCCTTTTGCGTTGCTCCAATTCATGTCTTACCTGAGCTCCCATGAAAGGATCGGCATTAGCTAAAGAAAACCAGCCGTCTCCCGGGAGCACCCATTGGAGATACTCATGTCCCGCCACACGTTTACTGAAGATATTTGCCGTACCCTCTCCGAAAGATTTGACTAACGCATTATAGACTCGCTCATAGTCATCTCCGATTAAACAGGCAACGCCTGAGGCCTTTATCTTGATATTCATAATATTCTATTTTGAGGAATCTATAGTTAATTGGTTTTGAGGTCCATGATAGCATTACGGGCAGGTCCCTGCTCCTTGCAATTCTTATTGACCTCCTGGAGATATTCCTTGTATTTTTGCGCCAACCAAGGATGATATTGGACATCTTCGAGACTGCTGTTATACTCTTCCAGAATCTCTCGAACGCCGTTCATGGATGCTTCATGATTGCTGAACTCAGCTGCTGCCTCATCAATCTTGCCAATCATTTCCTTGATAAGGGATACATCTATACGATAATTTTTAAGCGATTTTGTTACACTCTGTAATTCATTTTTATGCATTGGAGTAGCATTACCGGTCACTTCTGCTAAAACTATCAAAGCTTGGTTGATTTTAGGAAGGTCGTACACTCCATCATTAAGTTGCACACTGGTAATGTATGCTGCTAACTGCTTCTGAAGATCGGAGAATTTCCCTTGAGCTTCCCTAATTTGTTTATCTTGAGAACTATACTTGGCGCACATCTCCACCAATTCATTTAGATCATCAAGATTCATCTCTGCATAAGGTTTTGCCGACCAATCGGAATCGAAAGATGTGGCAAGCCGAGCAAGATATTGACTCTCAAAAATCTCTAATTCTTTCAGTCGGTTTTCTTTTCTTTTATTTTCAGCAGTGAGGTTTTCAATTTCCTCCTTTAGTTTTATATTTTCCTGCTTAAGGCGGTTGATTTCATTCTCAAGACTATCACTAAACACATTGTTATGTACATTATCCGGATCAGATATTTGCAATGAATCAGCATTAATTATTGGTTGATCAAGATTGATTGAGTCAATTTGTAATGCCTCTTCAGTCTTTCCCTTCTTCTTAGTATTTTTTTTCTTATCTTTTTTTTCCTTTTTTTGCGTGGGATCTTTCGGATAACCGATTTGCCCGGCATGGGTATATGCAGGAAAACCAATTAAAAAAAGGATAATGAGAGAATTCAGATATTTATTCATATTAATTATGCCATTATTCAGTTGGTAAATTATTTTTCATATTTTTCAAGGCACTATAAACTTTAGCAGAGTTGGACGGGCTCTCCTCAGCAAACCGTTCGTATACCGCTTTCATTCTATCGTAGTTTTCCACGTTTGGTGTAAGGTTATTGATAGCCGTAGCAATCATATTACTAAGAGAAGCATAATAACGTGTCCTTTCTTTATTAAGTCTCTCCCTTAATGTTTGATCATTTAATCCGGTTTGAAATCCCGGTATGCCCTTTATGTATGAAAAGTATTTATTATTACGATATGATGCTGCGGTATTGAGGATTCTGTTTTGTGCTGCTATAAAAGAGGACCATTGACCGTTTTCTACATCAAAAGATGGTCGTATGTGATGAGGCGAGCCGACAAAATCTTTAACTTTGAGATATAGTGAGTGTATCCCGTCGACTTCACGGAAGTCTTGATCGGAATTAATTTCTTTGGTTTTGACATATTTTACCCCATTATAAACCCCCAAAAGTTTAGCGTGATTATAGGTTTGTGGGGACAGCAAATCTTTGTAGGATTTATTTATTTTTGAGATTGCTTGTTCGCGCACTGTTGTCGATACAGTTTTATGGCTCAATTCAGAAAGGAGCTTCTGCTCTTTCCAGGCTTTTATTTGGTTTACCTGTCGTTCATAGAGGTTCTGATCCCAACTTTTAGCATCAGACCACTGCTTACGGAAGGTATTGCATTTCTCCTCGACACTGATTTTGTCGGTTGAAGCATATCCGGAATCATGATCATCGGGTTTTACAATTGATTTCCAATTCATGACTACAACAATTGCCCCAACGAAGACCGCGAATATAAGACCAAGTTTTAGAAATTTCATTTTACTCTTAGACAGTTTAAAATTAATCTAATAACAGATTTTAAAACTAATAAAAACTCAAGCGATATACATAATATAGAGACAATTATTGCCTCAGTACTTTTGAATAATTGATTTTAATGAGGCAAAATCTGCAACTGATTTCACACGATATTTTTCTGTCAATTTTCCGGTAGCGTCAAGTATTCCGTCATGCTTTAAAGGTACTTGGACTGCCTTATCGGTTGATGACAAAATCTTACCCATCGTTTTCACATCCACATAATAGGAATTGAGACACCATTCCGTTTTACAAAGTTTTTCACACTCCTTATATTTACCGGAATTGAAAAGTGCTACTGCTCTGTCTTCGATGGCTTTTTTCTCCGCGAGATGTTGAGCTTTTGCATCTTGAGATGTGGAGGGAACCGTTTTCTCATGATTTCTTGAGTTTGAGCCATTGCTATTCTCCACCTCAGAATTATCATTCTCAGCGGCAGAAGGCATCTCTCTCACTTCCTCTTGTGTGATGGAAGGTTCACTCTCAGTAGGTATCTGAAGCAATGTGGCATCATCTTTTGATGTCACATTGCCCCGGACGTATGTATTTTCAGGATTTGAAGCTCTGAAAATCTGTTTCCAACTGATAGCAAGGACAATTATAGCCACAAATCCGAGAAAAATCAATGCAAGTTTTACCGCTTTCATAATATAATCTAAATATCAACTGCACTTTTTACACGATCCCTTAAACCGTTGAGTTCAGATAGATCGTTCACTTGACTTCCTTTGGCCCTTCCTCCGCTATTGTCCAGGAACCCATTATCCTTTAATGCTTGTATTTTTCTTTTATTATCTGTGGTAAAGAGAATTTGTAAAATTTCTACTCCGGCTGCGCTATATTGTTTTAATGCATCATTACCGTTACATAATTTCTTAAATTGTTTAAGATTACCTGAATTGAAGTATTCAACAGCCTTTTTCTTTAGAGCATTCAGATTCTCTTGCGTGGCAGCAGAGCTGCCGGTGCCTCCTTGTGTCGTTGTACCTGTGGCTTCAGGAGAGGGAGTAGCAGTAACCGGATTCGTAGACGAAACACCTTCGTTGGTTTTGGGTTGTGTGTCGGTGGTTGAATCAGTCATGTTTCCTTCCATTTCATTTTTTATCACTACACGTAAAGAATCTTCAACTTCTTTACCGAATTTATCTCTGTATTGCTGACGAATGGCTTCTTCCTGGGCCGGACTGGGTGTATGAGAACAAAGGAAACGATCGACACAAAATCCGATACCGAAACCTACTATCAATCCTAAAAGAATACCAAAAATCAGAGCCATCTTTTTCTGGTCATTCTTTTTTTCACTTTCCTCGCCATTTAGGTTTTTTTGGTGTTCATCATTAGGAGCTGTAGCTGTAGAGAGTTTAGTAGAGTCGTAAGTACCGGGCTTTACGACTGTCTCCCCACCCTTGGCTGAACGCGATACAGTTTCAGGTTTAGAAACTACCCGTTCTATTTTTTTGAGATTTATATCCAGAGTGGTTTCATGGGAGTGAGTGTCAATTTCACTTCGTTTGGTACTAATATCATAGTCTCCATATTCCTTAGGAGTTATTTCAAAAGAACCCGAAATCAAATCATCATAAGATAGGTCCAAAAAGTCTTTCTCTACTGCTTCATTTGATAGGTTCCGATAAGTGCTTCCCGGCACTTTTGCACCTCGTTCTCTCAGTTTAAGCATTATCTTTCCACTTTCGAGCCAGTTTTTTATCAATACACGCTGCTCATGAGTGCCATTCCCGAATCTGATGGAAACTTTATAGGTTATAGGAATTTTCTTAAGCTCACATAAGATTCTTTCAGTTGCCTTATCGAGCCTGATACTTGTGCCATCCTGCACTAATATGCCTCCGCTATCAAGAAGTTCTTTTAAAGTGAATTTACAGGCTGCATAGCAGTATCTTGAGTTCGCATTGGCTTTAGCAAGAATAGGCTCATTGAGCCGGGTTGAGTCAATTTCTCCATTAGGTGCCCCGTTTACATAAATTTTATATAGGATGGGCCGGGGGATTTTTATATCGCTAAGCGAGGTGGAAGAGGGTAGGCCGTCTCCTACTTCAATATCTTTGAAGTTCTTGAATTCGGGATAGAAAGAATCTTTGAAGAAATCCTGCATTTTACTTTGGGGCACATTCAGTTTTCCGGTCGGACCCGCAGGATTCATTGTGATTGTCGGAGAATCATTTTTTTCGAGGGAATATCTGTTCAGGATAGCTTTGAATGGTTCTGAATCCACCAATGCATCCTGAAATGCATGACGACCGTCGCCCGTTTCTGTCATATACTCATTGACAAATAAACCGTGGAGTTCACTAAGCAAGTCGTATGGGGTTTTATTCTCAGCAAGTTTCATTCCTGCCGGAATGGTAAAAGCAATTGTCAATACTCCGGGAGCAGCTGCGTCAAAGGAACGTACTTTGCCATCAATGGCCATGTAAAAAGAATATCCCGGAGTATGTTTTATCACGAAGCCCAGTCCATTACAGCCTGTAAGTGCTCGGTCGAGACCGATTTCTTCAGCTTGAGGAAGCACACCCGACATGACCAGAGGTGCAAAACCGGCTTTTCGCTCTTTGGTGCCTGAGATACGTAATGATATTTGATTATTAGTCATAAGGGTCATATTTATTGGGTATTAAAGAAAAAAAAGAACTGTTATCGCTTTCTTCTTTAACCTAATTTGTCTTTAAGAATATCTAAGAAGCTTTTTTCTTTAGTACCGCATGTCACAGCTCTAATGGCATTCACTATTTCGAGAGTATCCCTTTCATTGAATGTGAATACATCTCCTAAATAGAAGTTACCTAAAGAGAAAGTAAAGACATGGGGCTTGTAATTTGTGGAATAATTAATCCTCTTGGTGTGCTGGCAATATTGTTTAAGCTGTTCCACCGGACCAAGATATAAATCTCGAAGTAAATCTACGGCTTTTTTCTGGCGTTCTACAGGATGGTCATCCAAAAGATCACTCTTTGTTACGACGAAATGTATTGAATCTACATTCTTCATTATATTCTGGTTCTCGGGTAAAGAGAATAAGCCAACAAATTTATTAAGAATATCCAGTTGAGAGATGTAACGTTTTCTCAGTACTTGATCAATAATTTCACCATTTTCATTCTTGATGTTTTGCAAGGCCTCCACTTTAATTTTATCTCTACTGCAATCAACGATAATAAAAAATGCTTTTCGGTTATTATTACTAAGTAGATTGGTTGCACCTGTACCCATATTGGAGAAAGAAACACTTTCGCTGTCAGCAATGCGTAATGCAAACTCCTCGCCTGACATCTCCACTAAATTAATAGGATGATTAATGATTTTTGTGGATGAACTGAACAATTTCTTTTCCTTTACCTCACTTGTCACGTTACCGTTAATAACCGTTACAAACTGTCCGAACGTACGGCCCGGTGTGATGCCCGCGCTGACATATTGTTGAAGAGCTGAAGCGTATGGACCGCCGGCTACTCTCATATTAAGGCTATAACCTCTACCATTGGCTTTTGCCAATCCCATCAACAGACAGGTTTTCCCTGTACCTGGAGTGCCGAACAGGTAAATATCAGTACATCCTTCCGGTGCTTTTATATTAGGGTCTTCTATTTGCAATCCCTGAAGATCAGGATAGGCATCGCGGTCTGTTTCCGAGAGCATTTCGTAACTTTCTTCTGTTATCAATCTCTCATCAATCAATTCCCATTTGGTGAAGACTCCAGCCTCAAAAAGCTGATTAATTTTATAGAGGTCATAGTCAGCAGGATTTTTTCTCATCTTTTCGAGTTCAACTTGTTTGAGCTCTTGCATCTTTCTGAAAATTTCCTTACCTAATGCTCCGTCTCGATTGGCTTGATAATAGGTGGCAATCTGAACCAGATCTCCTTTATGGCGTATATTGTCCCACTCTGAAAGTTGGTCAATAGTGTTATTTGCCTCTGTAGAATGGCGCCCCATAGGCCAGTCAGAGAGATATCTGGTAATAGTAGTGAAATTAACCTGGTTTTTGGTAAGATTCCACATCAAATCGTCAAGTTCATCTAAATGCACACTGTCGGGGAACTGGGCTTTGTATGCTTGTAATGCTCCATAGCTGTTACGGTTGAGATTATCCCATTTAGCCTGTTCTCTTTTACGTTCAGCCTCCCGGCGCTCTCTTTCCTTTGCTTCAATGAGAGCATCGTTCAATTGCACGGCATATCCATTCACGATATCAATTTTAGGAGAAGAGGGATATCTGGAGGAATATTGAGATACCTCTCTCAATAATGATTTTATAGCCTCCGGCTCAGCGGGCATAGCCTGCATCTTGAAAGTAAGATCATCAAATGTTTGCTTTTCCTGAGGGTCACGAGCAGCATCCTCAAGATCATTGAGGATGGTAGAGTCAACCACTGTGGAGAGATCGTCGATAGTCAAGTCTTCGTAAGTCTTCAGCAACTTAGCTAATTGCGCCACTTGAATACCGGGATTATTTTTTATCTGATTAAGCAGAAGGGTTTTATTTGATCCTAAAATTGCCATGATTTTTTCTTTAATGATTGGAGCATTCTGTCATGAATAAAATCTGATATGCTGATATACCACACACAATTGTCAGAGTTCGGTACCACCTATATTGTTAGATGTAGAGCCAGGCGCCACGTAATTGCTACGGGAAGTTACCAAGAGATTAAGAAGCACGAGACAGTTAAGTATGACATAGACAATAATTCCAAGCACAGAAACTCCGTTTGCATTCCTTATAGCCTGGGTAAAAGTTGATTGTGGCGCATCAGGTAAAGCAAATTCCACAAGGCCCACTTTACGGAACTGACCACCACCGGCAGACCCTTCGATAACAGGAATAAGTTTATTCTCGTCACCATAAAGTGTGATCTTGTCTTTCATATCAATCAATGATGATTCGCCGATTCCGTCCATGTCATTGGCCATTAGAGCGATATCAAACAAGTCCCATTGTTCCACACGAGTCATCAGATCGTTAACTTTCGACTCCACAGGTATCTTTGTGACTTCCATGGCTGTCTCAGCCCATTCAGGATCACCTGCTACAGCTAAAAGATAACGGTCGTAGGTAGATTTACCACTGCTATTGAATTCTATGAGCATCTGGTTTGCACGAGATATAGCCTCGTTGCGTTGTTCGTCATATGTGCGGTGAAGATCATATACATAATTAAGCTCATTCTTAGCCTCCCTTTGAAGAGTTTCCTTTTCACCGATAACATAAAAGAAGCGTATGAAGGGTTGAGCGAACAAGACTGCTATTACAATATAAGCTGCAATGGCGAGCCATTCGATGTATCTCCATTTGTCAGGATTGTTATCGGCACTTTTTGCTTTGATGCCGATAAAAAGGGCTCCACCGAGTAGCACTACTGCCGCAACTGCTGTAATTATACTTTGCGTGGGTTTGCCATCTGCTGAACTGAACATTGATCCAAAGAAAATAATCACGCCTATAGCCGCCAATCCAAAGAGCGCAATGTAATTGGCCGGGGCTATTCTGTCTTTATTTTTATTTGCCATGAGACACAGTGTTTATGGGGTTGTAATTGTCTACAGTTTGAGGAAGTAAATAAAGCAATTAATAATAAGAATTTATTAAATTACTTAAACTTAATTATTTTACCTTTTCAAGGAGGAAGTCAAATTTCTTCCTTCCGTTTTCTATTACATCAGTTTCAAGCTGTCGCTTAGCGTCCGGACGACAGATGAAGTCGTATATCCTTATAGGGGTTTCTCCCGGACATGTGGCTTTACTGAGTTGCTTAAGCTGGATAGAATTGTCGGTCCACGTTACGCTTACAGGGGCTGTATAAACCTGATGCGTGGCGATAGGGCGATATTCGAGGTAACCTGAAGTAGGGGAGGTGAAAACGAAGTAAGTCCAGATTTTCTCTTTTTCTGTTCCATCACTACTTATAATTACCAGTTCGTAAGTGCTTTTCCATCTGCCTACCAAGAGATTATGGTCTTTCAACACTTCATCAAAGTTCATCATTTCTCCCGTACCTTCCGGCAGATCGGGCTTCTTGTCATCCTTCATTGACTGCGCCATTTTCAAGGCATCCGCAATCTGGATAACCGGTCCGATATGGTCTTTTTTGTCAACCGGTTTAGCCGTCTCAACTAATATTTTTATAATCTCTTCGCCGGAAAGGTTCTTGTTTACACTTTTCAAGAGAGCCACTGCACCGGTGACCACGGGAGCGGCCATAGATGTACCGCCGGCAGCTCCGAAGCCGTCAGGAGAAGTTGGGATACCCTGACTGTTGGCAAAGGATAGGGTCTGGCGGGGTAGAACACTCCATAGCGCGTGACCCGGTGCTGAAACAGTGCTGTAATCGAGTTGTTCTTCCGGAACTTTTCCGTAGTTACTGAAATCCACTTTGTTGCTATTACCGTCTACAGCTTCCACTTTTATCATGTTATTCGGACGGTTCATCGGATCCATGCCCATCAGAAGTGATTCATTGCCGGCAGACACCACGATCACACAATTATGGTCTAAGGCAACCTGACCAACATACTTCCAGATTTCCTCACTACGTTTGGCAATATTTCGGGAATATTCCGCCTGGTCTTCAAGAGAGAGCATGTCGGAGAGTCCCTCCGGGAATTTTCTACCTAAGGAGACATTCACCACATCGGCTCCCTGATAGATAGCATAAAGGATACCCTCGATAATATTGAAATCTGTCAATTCCCCACCAAGAGAAACCGGGATCAAGGTACATTCAGGTGCTATACCGGAAACTCCATGCCCGTTGTCTTGCGCTCCTACTGCAATACCGGCCACATGAGATCCGTGCATAAGGATACCATATTCATCTTTATTCGTCGGTTCAATGTTGGGGGGTAGAATAGCCCTGGTCTTGGAGGGAATGTGGATGGGATCGACAAATCTTGTCCCTATCTCAGGATTTGTAAGATCGAAGAATGAATCGACTATGGCCACTTTCACATCAGGATTACCTTTAGTGATATCCCAGGCATCAAAAGCTTGAATTAAATCAAAGTATTCCTGAGCTACGGGATGCCGGAACATAGGATCATTAGGCACATACCGTTCGCCCATAATCTCATTGGTAGTTACCCTGAACTGCATGCCTGTGATAGTCTGCGGTAACTCCTCAAGCATAGCCGTCACACGGTCGTCGGGCACGGCAAGCAACATTGTCCCTGCAATCGGATTATAGTAAGCGATCTGATATTCACCCGAAGGATAGTTCTGTTTGAACTGTCTTGCGAAATCAGTCATATCAGTCTTCAGGTCTTTAGAATTAAAGAAAACTGCAATTTGACCTGCGAGAATCTGCGCATAAGGATCTTCGGGATCCTCAATAATCCTATTGTCGTCAATCGGGGGAATGCGGTTCTCCTCAGGCGCCGGCAGTTCGCTCACACCCGGTATGGTGTCATTCCATTCCTCTACAATCGGAGCCCTTTCACGGTCATCGTAAGCGGGAATGGAGTCAGGTAATGGCAAAGGGACCCCGGGATCGAAACCGGGCTCTTGCCCGGGTAACGGTCCGTTATTATATGGCTCGTAATATTTTGACTTTTTATCGGAAGAGTCGTCATCATATTTGTTGTCATCACCACATCTTTTAATAATGGAAAATATGACGCTTAGAATCACTATGCCTAATAAGAACAACAGGGTTCTCCATAAACATCCCATCGGGCCCCAGGGTTGCCAGAAAGGGACGACAGGTTTTTTATCAGGTGTATTGGTCGGCATATAAAAAGTATTATTCGGTTTAACTTCAAAAGCTTGTTTATGCTCTGAGGAGATCAAGCAGCGCTTTCAGCCTGTCGTTGGCTTCACGGTCAAATTCAGGCACATTTATATGAGCTATGAAAGCGATATACATGTATTCCAACCAAGCGTTGTAGTTAGCTTCATACGAAGGGGTAAAGCGGTCGGCGGACTCAAGAATACTGTTGAACAGGGTGGTGATGTCCTCTTCCGGATAATGTTCTTTCCGTTCACGGGATATCCAGTCAAAAGCGGGAAGTTTGTTTTCTTTTGAAAGGCGTTTGGCAGCCTCTTTCTGGCTTTCAGAAAGGAAATTGAATCCGAAGTTGGTCACGAAGTCACTGATGGTGGTGGCAATAATATCGGCCACGAGATTCTCATTAATTGCTGCCGTATTCAAAATATCGGTGTATTCAGCGATTTGTGACATGATAAACTCCTCAAGCCCTATCGAGTCGGCGGTTGCTATGAGACAATTCACGAGATTGTTCATAGTGGCCTGGTCAATAGAAGAGCTGTCGGTAAAAGAAGTCATAAACTGCACGCTTGTAATAGCTTTTCGCCAGCTGTTCATTAAAGAATGGGCTATTACAGCAGAATTCTTACGTTTGACGTGGTCACCCACAAACAGCTTTGCGGGATCGATGCCACGCACTTTAAGGAATTCTTCACATTCGGCTTTGTCAGTGAAGCGATATGCTTCAATAAGCCTCTGCCATTTCTCATCCTCTTTTTTGCAGCCTTCAAAGTTATTACAACGTTTCCGTATAAGTTCATAATCCTTTATCATGTCGTCTCCCGACACTGTAGCGTTAAGAGTTGGGATCAGATTATGGAGTTCCTTGAAACTCATAGCTTCCGAGAATTGGAGCGCCTGAAGCAGATGACCGAAATATTCGGGCACGCTTTGACATGCAAATTCAAGTTCGCGGAAGATGCTGTTTGCCTGACGTATATTCTTTTTCAGAATTTCATCGGCATCTGTAGAAATGAAATAATCCTTTATACTGTCGATGACTCCACGTATCGCAGTCCGGCATGAATCGTCAAACTGAGTCTGACGCGCATTGCGCATGGTCTCAGCTATCTTTGTAAGATTCTGAATGATATACAGACTGCCGTCATTATTCATAGTGGCACATACATCCCAGGCGAGTTCGGGGTTATTGAAAAACTGTTTTACATGCTCGCTTTCAATGAATGTGCGACGCATGAGCTCGTAGTATTCTTTCCCTATGGTCATTCTGGCTTCCGGTGTGTTCTCAAGATCATAAAGTTTACTTGCCAACGGACCGGAGTACTTGTAGTCGCGGAGTATGTAGCTGTTGCGGAAAGGCTCACCCGGGGCCGTCCAGTTTGAGAAGATTTTTTTCTTTTCAGCATCAAGGTTGCCATCTACATTGAAACATTCCTTGTAGAGCACTTTCTTGAACCGGGCATTCCATCTCTCTTTCAAGGAGTTCTCTTCATTTGCGATATTCTCGGTGCTGTATTCCATATCCATATTGAATTTGGTGCCGACATAGAACAAGGGTGAGATATTGGCAGTGCGTGAGATGGTGAGACGTCTCTTCTCAATTGTGTCACCCATATTGTTTTTGATCCATTCGCCAAGCAACAATGGCATGTTGGTGACCTCATTCTTTTCTCCGTGATGGCAGTAAAGGAGGATATTTATTTTCTTTTCCTCATTATACTTATTGAAAAGATAGGCCACTTTGCCACGGAGAAATACATTTGTGAGAAGAAGATTTGATTCAAGAGTTTCAAGCTGCTCTTGTGTTCGAGAACGTGCCCCCGGGAAATCGAGCATATCATTGTTCTGGAAAATAGTCATAGCTACTTCCCGGTCACCGATATGGTTTCTTGAATCGGTCGACATACTGTTAAGATGGTATCTTCCGACATTGCCAAGTAATTCGTCGCCGATCTTGATGATAATTTCGGCACAGATAGCGCACACCTCGCTCTTGCTTATTCCCGTCAGTTTAGTGTAGGAGTCGCCGGAACGTAAATACACCTCGGTGAAGTATTTGGACTGCGGCTCAAACAATTCATTGAGACACTGCACGCTCATGACGGTATTTTCATTTATACCGTTGTGAAGGAGTGCCTGAGGGGGAAGATAGACATATTTGGCATACTTAAGTTGCGCAAGAGTATTGATCATCTTGTTGAACAGTTTAGTCTGATACGGACTTCTGTTCCAAAGAATCTGGAAAACCTCCAACCAGTCATTGGATGGAATTCTGTCGGCGACAAGTGCGATAATATCGAAAAAATCCGATTTTTTGAAAGACTGGGCGTTATTGATATGCTGCTTGAAGTAATGTTTCATGGTCAGCATATCGTCGGCCTGAATCGGTGAATCCGGATTCGGTTGGGAGTTACGATACTTGTTGTAGAAATACTCTGCTTTCTCTTCGATTTCCTTTTCGCTTGGACCGCTGTAATCGTTTACGTCGTTGTAATATCCGTCGCTCAGAATCATAAGGATGTCGGTCACCGACAGGCAACGCATCAGTATGGGATAGTCCTTGCTATAGAGAGAGGGATTGTTACTGAAAGAAGTGAAACGTGTCACCACTCCGGTAGCCTCCACATTCTTCGTTTTAGGATTCATCTCTTCGATAAAGTTGTAGCTCCTGTCTTTTGTCTTCAGCATGAAAGGTTTTCCGTCTTTCTGGAGCATACAGTTCATCAGATAGGACTTACCTACCTGGCTTACACCGTATGCGGCGATACCCGGATTGGTTTCCGAGGCATCGGCGATCATTTTAAGTTTACGACGTTCCTCAACGAGTTTCAGGAACTTGTTGTCATATTCGTTAGGTCGGTTCTTGCGAATCCAGTCGATTGAACTGTTGATATTGTCAATCTGTTTCTGTATATCGTAACTCATCTTGAAATCTGTTATCAAGGAATTTCTATTATCATTGTGAAGATTGTTGCCAACTGTAAGGTCGGTAATTTTTTTGTCGGAAATCCGGCAAATTTCCTCAAATTGAGTCCGGCGCGTCTTATGCGTAGTTTCAGC
>CAZPHL010000026.1:0-28167 GCA_964586465.1 uncultured Sangeribacter sp. | reverse complement strand
TTTTTACCATCAATTTTGACTTCTTTCTTGTAAAATATCCATTTTTTAAGTAACTTTACTCACAAATCACATAATATCCGGAAAACTACTTTAAAATCCGGAAAAACTGTCATTTGCCATCTAATATCGGTGAGAAATCATCTAATATCGGTGAAATAGCATCTAATATCATGGAGATATCATCTAATATCGTTGAGAAATAATGTCTGAATTACATCTGGTAAAAATAATTTTCAAACAACATTTGTCACAACGGGATCTTTCCCGATTCAGAGGGGTGGTGATAGGGCTGGCTGATAACGATCAGCTTACACATAATCATGACGGTTCGGGTTTTAAGTATTCTTATCCCAAAATACAATATAAGATTATCAACGGTCATCCGGCTATAATCGGCATCGGGGAGGGTGGCCTCCTTCTCAAAAGGATTTTTACTGATAAGACTTCTTTCTCATGCCATTTAGGTTATAGGGAAGTATTGTTTGAGATCGGTGCTGTCGAGGATATTTATTCTGAAATAGCCTTGACCGACAGACTCTATTCCTATCATATCGACCGCTGGCAACCACTTAATAACCAGAACCTTCCGGAATTCAATAGATGCACCGGATTGGTAGACAGGGTTGTACTGCTGGAAAAGATTCTTACAGGCAATATCCTTTCATGTGCCAAAGGACTCGGGGTGTTTTTTCAGGATAGGATAGTATGTAAGATCGATGCTCTCGATTATGACGGCCATACCCCCTATAAGGGTGTGGAAATGTTGAATTTTTCAGCCGATTTCAAGACAAATGTCTTGCTTCCTCAGTGGATCGGATTGGGGAAATCTGCGAGTTTGAATCACGGAACTATAACTTATAAGTTCAATAACTATGGGTAAATATTTGTATGGGGCTGCCGTACAGGGTATACAGGGCTTCATCTTTCAGACCAACAAGCTGAAGGAGATTGTCGGTGCAAGTGAACTGGTGGAGAATATCTGCACCACTTTGTTTGCTCAGACCCTCTATCCCGGTTGTGAGGATCCCTTGAAGAAGCTTAATGATGATGAAAAAGCCATTCTGAACGCCGCCGGTAACATCAAGTACATCTTCGAAAGTGAGGAGGAGTGCAGCCGGGTGGTGCGTAGTTTCCCTATGATTGTAATGAAATATGCACCCGGCATCACCATCAGCCAGAGTGTGGTAAAATATAATGATGATTTTGCTGACGCCGTGCAGAAACTGGAGGGAAACTTGCGTATTCAGCGTAACAAACCTATGCAGGATCTCAATATCGGTATGATGGGCATCCTCCGCAGCCGTGATACCGGTTTGCCGGTTACTCATAAACGTGGCACATCTACATATATGGATTCGGCTACTTTCCATAAACTCTACACTGAGGGTGATAATGAACGAAAGGATACCACCCAGATTTTGTGCCGGAAGATTTTCGGAGATAAAGCCGGGGAGGCAAAGTTGGCTTTCGATATGTCTGAACTCACAACTGATAATGACTGGATTGCCGTAATCCATGCCGATGGCAACGGACTCGGACAGGTGGTGCAGAAAATCGGGAAATCTCAGAAGAAGTTCAGGGAATTTTCTAAAAAACTTAATGACGCCACTATTGCTGCCGCTAAGAAAGCATTTGAGGATATAGGTTCTCCCGTCAGCAACGGAGTTATCCCGATGCGACCGATCGTACTTGGCGGCGATGACCTCACCATGATATGTCGTGGAGATCTCGCCGTGCCTTTCACAAAGGCTTTTCTTGATAATTTCGAGGCTGAGACGAAAGCCAAATTATCGGAATACCTGAAAACTGTTTTCTCCGACCGTTCCGACTATCTTACAGCTTGTGCGGGCATAGCGTTCGTGAAGTCCTCATTCCCGTTCCATTTCGCCTACCGTCTTGCTGAGTCACTGTGCGATTTGGCAAAGAAGGACACTAAAGCTCTCTTCAATGCCAAAGGGGGAAATCTTCCGGCTTCGTGCCTGATGTTCCATAAGGTGCAGGACAGTTTCGTGGCGGAATTTGGTGAAATTGCCGACCGTGAATTGCGTCCTCAACCCGATATCTCTTTTGAGTTCGGTCCTTTCTATCTTAAGACAGTGCCTGGCGGCCGCTGGACGATAGACCATCTTATTGAAATGGCTGACCGACTAAACTCTAAGGAGGGAAATGCGGTGAAATCGCATCTGCGTCAGTGGCTGTCGCTGCTGCATGACGATCCGGAGTTGGCTTTTCAGAAACTTGAACGGCTGAAGTCTGTGACCCCGATGAAAAATTATGTGGAGCAGGTGACACAAGGGGAACGGCGTACGGAGGATGGCGTAAGCTATTATCCCGTCTATGATATGCTCGCTCTACTCACTATCAATACCCAGAAGACAAGATAATATGGACCTACATTATAAACTGGAATTTTTCTCCGACTGGCATTGCGGTTCCGGTCTGGCTGCCGGGGCCGATGTGGATGCCTTAGTGGTGAAGGATGATGCCGGATTGCCTTTTGTGCCGGGCAAGACTGTCAAGGGCCTTCTACGGGAAGCTATGGAGGAGTTGATCGCTATCAAGGATAACGGTATGGAGGACCTCTTCACAAAGACTTTCGGCTATTTCAACAAGGAAATGGGAGAGGGCGTGAAAGGGTGTGCTTTCTTTTCCAACGCTGAATTACCTGATGACGAACGTAAGGCTATCATCGCCAATAAGCTCCAGCCTTTCATGTTCCGTCAGATCGCTTCTACTGCCCTTGATGCCGACGGAGTGGCGCTTGACCATAGTCTGCGTAGAATGGAAGTAACCATCCCTTGCACACTCGAAGGAATCATCATGGGCGTACCTGACGATCAGGAATTTCTCAGGGAGATGGAGGACGCATTGCTTTATGTAAAGCGTATGGGACAAAATCGTAACCGTGGATTGGGCCGTTGCTCGTTTACTCTTAAATCTGCCGGAATATGAAAGTTCTGAATTTTAAATGTACCCTGCTTACCGATATCATATTGAATCGGAAAGCCGCCACTCAAGGTCCGAATGAGACTCTCGACTTTATACCGGGGGGAAATTTCCTCGGCATTGTGGCCGGTCAACTTTATTCTGCTCTGTCATCGCAGGAAGCTCTGAGAATGTTCCATAGCGGTAAGGTGCGTTTCGGCGATGCTCATCCCTCGATAGATGGATTCCGGAGTCTGAAGGTGCCTGCCACTATGTTTTATCCCAAACTGGAGGGTCCGGAGGAGAAACTCTATATCAGCAACAGAATACCGGATCCAAACTCTCAAGCGATTATCGGACTACAGCTTAAGCAATGCCGCAACGGTTTCTATGATTTCTCATCAGAAAAGGCGAGACTGGTAAAGACAGACACTAATTTTGCCGTAAAATCGGCTCATGATAAGTTCACTCGTCGTTCCAAAGATGAGCACATGTTCGGCTATCAGTCGCTGCAGAAGGGTATGACGATGTATTTTTCAGTGGAGGTGGATGAGGATATGGATGTCGCTCTGATAAGCGATGCTCTCGTGGGGAAAAAACGGATCGGCCGCTCGCGCTCGGCTCAATATGGATTGGTGGAGATAGAGGCGACAGGATTTGATGAGGTAAAGGGCTCGGCTCCTGAAAGGGGAGAGACCCTCGTTACTGTATATGCCGACGGACGTCTGATTTTTCTTGATGATAACGGGATGCCTACTTTCCGTCCCGATGCCGGACAGTTAGGATTGAATGGTAAGATTATGTGGAAGCTGTCGCAGATACGTACATTCCGTTATGCTCCCTGGAATTTCAAACGTCAATGTTTCGATACTGACCGCTGCGGTTTTGAAAAGGGCAGTGTGTTTGTGGTTAAACTTGATGATCCTTCCGGACTGTCGTTCTCACCCTGTTATGTGGGAGCATATAAAAATGAAGGATTCGGTAAAGTCATTTACAATCCGGATTTTCTAAAGGCCGATGCCGATGGCAAAGCAAAGTGCCGTCTTGTCAATAAAGATGTATCGGGCTCCTCCTCTTCCGTTACCGGAAATGTGGCGCAGGTAACTTCACCGCTCGTTGAATATCTCTTATTCAGAAAAGATTCCGAGATGCAGATTTACGGTAAGGTGAATGCCTGGGTCAAGAACAACAACAAGTTGTTCAAAGATGCGACTTTCGCCTCTCAATGGGGACAGATAAGAAGTCTTGCCACTCATGCCGATAATTTCGTGCAACTTTACGATGAGCTTTTCAAGATGCCGGACGGTTATCTCGTGCATGGAGTCGCCAAGGAGAAATGGGCCGAGAGGAATCGACTTAGGTTGTTCAGAGAATTTGTCGACTCGCTCAGTGAGCCGATTGCTAAGTATGCGATTGTAAATCTGGCCGCGGAGATGGCTAAAAAGTGTAAGGAGAACTGATGATGGATAAAAAGAATGCAACTCATTATACTCACCGGTTTCTTGCCCGGGTCATTATAGAGGCTGCCACTCCTCTGGCGGTGGGTAGCGGTGAGAAAGATATTATTTCAGACTCTCTGGTCGCTACCGATGTCAACGGACTGCCCTATATTCCCGGTACTACTGTAGCCGGAGTGTTGCGCAGCATGATTGACGTATATAATGAATCGGCTGGTGATGACACAGTGAAAGTGGATGTGGATAAACTCTTCGGCTATCTCGACAAAGAGGGAGGCAAAGGTTCGGACATTATGTTCTCTGAGGCCAAGATTCTCAATTATGACGGAATACCTGTTGACGGACTTGATTATAAGGCTATCATGCAAGATCCTCTGTTGAGACACTACAGGGAGTTGCCGGTGCGTGAGCACGTGAGGATATCCGACAGGGGTGTAGCTGTGAAAAGGGGTAAATTTGATGGTCAGGTGGTGTTCCCGGGCACACGTTTCTGTTTTGAGATAGAGATGGTCTCTGACGGAAAAAATGAGAAATCCTTTCTCTCGGTGCTCCGTCAGCTTATGAACAAGGACTTCCGTATCGGAAGCGGCTCTCGCAAAGGATTCGGTGCAATAAGAGTTGACAGTATGAAGGTGGCTGCCCTGAATCTTAAAGAGTCTGCTCATCTGCGTGCTTATCTTGATAAACCGGCTTCACTTGACTCTGACTTCTGGGACACTCCGGCAGATTATATCGAGGAAATCAAGATAGATACTTACCGCACGGGTGAGAAGGTGGTCTATAGGCTTGATCTCGTGCCTGACTCGTTCTTCCTTTTCGGATCCGGATTTGGTGACTCTGAGGCTGACATGACTCCTGTGAAAGCGGAGAAGGTGGTCTGGAACAGTGGCAAGGGAGTGGTCAGGGAGCACCTCGTGCTTATTCCGGCTACATCTGTAAAGGGTGCTCTGGCACATCGTGTGGCGTTTCATTGGAACAGACTTAACAAGGTGTTTTCTTCCGCTTCCCTCACTCCTGAGGAACGTGAGAACGCTGTAACTTCTCATAATTGTGCGGTAAAATTGCTTTTCGGTTCGGAAGGTGATAAATCCAACAGCGAAATGACAAGAGGGAATGTAATTTTCTCTGACGTGATTCTTGACACCACATCAGAGGATAAGCTACTCAATCATCTTAAGGTAGACCGTTTTACAGGGGGTGCTTTGGAGGGTGCACTTTTCTCTGAGAAAGTAACTGAAGGAAGTGATGACTCTTTCTCTTTGAATATGACCTTGGATAAGGGAGGTTTGAGAAAAGCGTATCGGAAACTTGATACAGCGAGTCTCCCTTCCGATAAATCGGAAGATGAGTTTCTCAATGATGTTATCAAGGCTTTTGAATCTGCCTTAGCGGATATCTGCAGTGGCAAACTTCCACTCGGAGGTGGTGTCAACAGAGGACATGGTCTGTTTTTCGGTAAAATTAAAGTTGAGTAGCAAGCTATGAGTGCAAAGATAAACAATATACCCGCCGGTGCATCATACGAAGGATATGTATGGATGAGCGACCGGGCTAAACCATACGTCGTAAATGGTGCTATGGCCGAGGTGAAATTGACTCCTGAGAGTAATCCTTTCATAATAGAAAGCAGACTTTATGATACTGTCAACCATGTTTCCTACAGTGTGAAGTATGTTGACGGCGAATATAAGGCTTTCCGTTATGATCCGGATGAAATGTTGAAAGAGAAGGATATAGAAGTAGAACCCAAACGGTATCTGCCTCACCGAATGGATAGTGTTAGAGAACTGCATTTCCTGCGTTTCTGGCGTGGAGAGAAAGACCCGTTATGTGAGGATATGGTGGTGCTCCAACCGGGAGAATTGGTATTCGTAGGTTTTCAGAAATTTAAGGGAGGAAATAAGATATGATCAAAGCACCGTTTAATTTTGTTCCGCTGCCTTCTGTTGTGGTTTTTCCGGATTGGTCAGACCTGATTTCATTTGATATACCTTTCCCGGACGGGATAAGCGGATCTTTCAGCGTAAAACTCACTGCGCGGACTCCTATCTTCGTGCGCAACGGCCACTCTCGGAAAGATAGTGAGGCTGAACAGAAACCGGAGTCTTACCTCTCTTTCAGTCATAGCAATAAAGATAATCGCCAATTCTTTATACCGGCTACCACAGTCAAGGGGGCGGTGCGTAATGTGCTTGAAATAATGAGTTTCGGTAAGATGCGTCTTGACAAGAATGCCAAATTCGCTCAGCGTGAATGGGATAACAAGGATCTGTATACTCTTCTACAGCAGAATGCCCAGCAGAAAGTGCGTTGCGGATGGTTGCGGAGGAAGGGCGATGATTATGAGATAATCGATTGTGGAAGGCCGTGGCGTATAGCTCAGACCAGGATTGATGAATATCTTAGAGATTATGTTTTTGAAGATAATTTCTCTGTATCATGTGGTAGAGATCTGAATAAGCCGAGACTGCTGGAAGGAAAAGAATATGATCCCAAGACAGCGGAATTCAAATATAGACTTGTAAAAGATTTGGACCTCCTCAGAGATATTCACTTCACAGAGGATGATAAGTATTGCACCAACTCCATCCAAAATAGAGTCAAAGTTGACGATAAGGATGAACGCACCGGTACGATTGTTCTCACCGGCCAGCCTGATTTGTGGAAGTTACCCCGTCCAAAAAAACTCGATCCTACTGCCGGAAAATTTTATGAGTTCGTATTTAGGACTCCTGATTCCAAAGCAAAACATTATCCACTCACCGAGGAGGAGTTCAATCAATATAAGTTTATATATACTGATTCCCCTGACTGGAAGTACGCGGTGGATAATATGCTTGAAGTCACCGGCATACCGGTATTTTTCCGTCCCGATGAACAGGTGAAAGATAAAATTAAGGACTGGGGCCTGGCTTTCCTGTATAAGCTTCCATACGAACACACACCCTACGAGACCCTTAATCCGGAGCACCGTTCCGATTCTTTGGATATGGCTGACTGCATATTCGGTTGCATAGGAGATGATAACTCTCTGAAGGGACGTGTGCAGTTCACGCCATTTTGGAGTAAGAATGCCGTCGAGGATAAGGATGTCAGCCTTGTCTTGAGCGGTCCGAAAGCTTCTTATTATCCTATCTATATCGATCAGACGGGAGCCGGTAGCAAAGGTGAGATAAAAGGGACTTACAAGACTTATAACAACGGCCAACTGAAAGGGTGGAAACGTTATCTTTTACGTAAGGAAACATGGACTGACAAATCGAAGGATAATGACAATAAAAATATAACAACCCGCCTTCGTCCGTTGAAGGCAGGCGCAGTTTTTGAAGGCAGGGTGATATTCCATAATCTCAAACCGGAGGAATTGGGCGCTCTGTTATCTTCGATTACTTTCCATGGCAACGAAGGCAGTTGTCGCCATCAGATCGGTCTGGCGAAACCATACGGATTCGGCAAAGTTTCAGTGGAGGTGTCGGATGTGAGTCTTGAGTCTGTCGGAGCTGAAGAAATAGTGCCTCAGGCTCATTACAGACGCTATATGGCCATATTTGAACAGTATATGACCACGAAAATCAATGCCCCGTGGCTTGCCACACCGACTATCCGTGAACTTCTTACCTTGTCGGGCAATGAGGTGACGGATAACGATAAATTCAATTATATGAAGTTGACTACAACCGGTATAAATGAATTTGTCGCGGCTAAGGGTGGCAAGACGAAAGACACCACCAGGAGAGCAAGGGAGGAGGGTAAAGATGCAACCAATAAGAAGGAGTATCTTCAGTATTATAGTGAAATTATCGGTACCTCTTTCTCGGTTCCGTCTCTCACCCGGCAGTTCCCGGATGCGTTTATTTCTCTGACAGAGCAGCGTAAGAAGGCTGACGAGCAGGAAATCTCCCGGAGAAAGAAAGCACAAGAGGAGGAAGAGAAACGTATAGAAGCGGAAAAACAGAAAAAGTTGGAAGAGGAGCTCCGACTGAAAGCGGAGGCCGAGGAGAAGGAGAGAGTTGCTAAGGAGAAGGAAAGATTGGCTAAACTTGAAGGCGGTCTTGCGTTCCTGGAGGAGAAATACTCTGCCGGGCCCAATGCGGGTAGTTATAAGATTGAGAATTTCCCAAGATTGAGAGAAGCAATCGACAAATGGCTCAAGAACAGTGCTCAGACTGCTAAAATACCGGAGAGCCAGTACCCTGTCTTAGGAGATGCATTGAAGCGTATAGCTACCCAAACCTCCACTGCTAAAGATAAAGGTCGCAAGCGTAAGAAGGGGAAGGAACTTCCGAATCCTCTTGCCGACCGAGCCTCGAATCAATGGACGTATATTGAGGATATAACTTCTCCGGAATTTGCGAACAAACTCTTCCAAGAGATTAATACTTAACCTCCTCTTTCCCACAATAACTGATTCTTGCGCAGGCTTCTTATTGTCATTAGTTGTGGCCTTATTGCAGCAGACTTTGTAGGAAGGGGATGAGCTCTTCAGCCATTTTATCAGCCTGACGCCGCGAGGGATGATATGACGCTCCATAACCGAGTTCACCTGTCTGGGGCGACATATCAAACCGATACGTGTTGCTGTAATCTTCAGAGAGCCGGTCAAGTACATCCTTCACTTTGGAAAGATCCGGCTCCTGAAGCATGGCGCCTGTGAGTAGCACAATCTTAGTGTCGGGATAGAGTTGGCGGAGATGGCTTAGAAAGTCTCGATAATGAGCTTCAAATAAATTTATATCATACTTTCCTTCTGAAGTGTCGTTGGTTCCGAGATTGATACAGAGGATATCAGGAATGAACTTGGAGTGGTCCCACTTGTAATCATGGTTATAGAGCAGAGTATAATCATATTCAAGGGGCATCGTAGCGTTGCCCCCCTCTATGGGACTTCCGTAATTGCGATAGATGCCAATGCCTGATCTGGCCACTATATTGCAGTCGGCATTCAATTCACGTGCTGCCTGATAAGCGTATGTCAGCGTATGGTTCTCTGTATCGTATGAAAAATCATGAGTCGGATCATCGTCTTCGATGCCGTAACCGCAAGTGATGGAATTTCCGATAAATTCTATTTTCAGGTCAGGTTTAGGATCCGTAGGGAGGAGTTCCCCGTCAACACTGAATGAGCGGAACTGAGGCTTAAACTCGTGACCCTCTATAGCGTAGGTTATTCTTGCCGTGTGGATGGTATCGGGAAGATTTTTTACGATGTTGAGCAGGGAGTCTGTCTGACCGTAAACGATCGGTTGCGGTTTACCGTTGTCGATCTCTACGATAAATTTACCGCTACCGGGGGATGTCGCCATATCGAGAGCTGTCCCTTTGAACCGTAACAGGGCCGTGGTGCCGGGATAGGTGAATGAACCTTGACCTTTCTCATCCCAATGGATACGACCCATGTAGGTTATGTTCTTATCATTGGCCGGAATAGGGGTGATGGCTGAAGCTTGTAAACTCGGCAGGAGACCCATGCCTGCAAACAGGATAGGTGATAATATGAGCCTAAGCGAAGGCATGAGTTTAAATGATTTCATATTCAATTTAAAGGTATTATTATTCATGGGAGTGGCGTGGATGGCGGAAATCTTCGGGAATCTTTGAAGAGTTGCCGTCACGGGTGGAGAAGTAGTGTGGCGCCACCAGTTCAATGCCGGCCTCGTGGAAATAGTCCTGAATATTCTGATGCAGGTCGGAAGTAATCTGTGGAAGATTGTCGGCATCACGGATATATGCGTTTATCTGGTAACACATATAGTTGTCGTTCAGCTCGGTTTCAAGAACAAAAGGTCTCGGATGGTCCAGCACACCGGGTGTATGCAAGGCAGCCTCGATAAGAAGATGATGCACTTTGCGCCAGGGTGTCTCATAACCCATTGTCAGCATCGTGTGGATTATAAGTCCATATCTTCGGGCCGACGCACTGTAATTCACCGTGTTGGAAGACATGATGAAAGAATTGGGTATGGTCACCACCTCATTCTTTATAGTGCGTAGCCTGGTTACAAAGGGAGTTTTCTCTATCACATTTCCCACAGTGTCTTTCACCTTGATGAAGTCGCCTATCTTGAAAGGGCGCATGTAGGTTATGACAAACCCGGCGATGAAGTTGGCAATCACGGTACTTGAACCCAAAGAGACGATCAGACCCACAAACACCGAGATGCCTTGGAACACGCCGGATTCAGACCCCGGAAGGTAGGGATAGATCATGGCTATCATGAAGGCATAGAGGAGGAAGCGGATGATATTGAACGTGGGTTCCGCCCAGTCAGGATAGAATCCGGCAATCTTGAGACGTTCGTGGCTGATTTCTTCAGAGATATATCGGAGTCCCTTGATGATGTAACGGATGCAATACCAGATGACGACGATGATAAAAAGATTGGGGATATACTCTATAATCGACTTAACCACCATCTTTATCGGATCGACGATATAATCGAAGATTCTCAGTGCCAGATTCTCGGTCTGAGGGAATATGGAGAAGAGAATCGGGACGGTGAATGTGAGGAGCAGAAGCAACAGTATGTAGCGGATAAAGTTGCTGATATAGACTAATATGCGGCAGAGTCTACGGGTGTTGAGCAATTCATAGTCGCGCACTATGAGCGGCTTGAGACGTTGATGACCGAAACGCACGATCTTGCGCCTCAGGAGGCGGAAAAGGTAGTTGATCAGCTTGAAGAGCAGACACTGCATCGTGAGCACGAGTACAAACAGTCCGGCTCTCTTGACGATCTGCCAGAAACTGTTCTCATTCTTCATGTATTTGATTCTGGCTATAAGGATGGGCATATATCTTTCCGCCAACTTATGCCGTGTAGTGCCGTGCCAGAGGGCATCCTGTTCGGTGATGCTCACTATCACCTTATTGCCATACATTATGTCGATGTAGTTGTCGTTTTCAAGCATATATACCGAATCCCTGCTTATCCTTCTCTCTTTACCTATTTTCCTGAGAGTCTCGGAAATCATCTCCGCACGGTCAAAAGCGGAATAACCTCCTCGGGAAGCATAGACCATAAACAGTGTGTCATCGTCAATCCTGACCGGCACTCCGGGAGTT
This sequence comes from uncultured Sangeribacter sp., assembly GCA_964586465.1. GTDB lineage: Bacteria > Bacteroidota > Bacteroidia > Bacteroidales > Muribaculaceae > Lepagella. The sequence continues at coordinate 16,722 of CAZPHL010000026.1, read as the reverse complement.
ATGGCGCGCAATGAATCTATGATATGGAGTTGTTGTTCTCGTTTTATGGAGTCTTCAATCAGACTACGGTTGCGAGTCTGGTCAAGCTCGGCACGCAGAAGAATCTCGTTGAGACGCATCTCCTGGATCTGTTGGGTCAGCTGCTGCATCTGCATGGAGTCTTTCTTATAACGTTCTTCAGGCGACAATACGCCTTCTGTGTCACCATCGGATATGGACGTGGAGTCACCTTCAGTTGCAGTACGGATCAGTTTCTCGGCGCTTTTGAGTAACTGCCCTCGCGCTTCTGAGGCAAAAGGAATAAGTCCTAAGAATAACAGGAATTGAAGTAATAGTAGTCTCATAACAGTAAGCATGACAATATCAGTTGATCGGAGCAGCCGGTTTCTGTGAGGCCGAACGGTAGCGGGGATGATGTTCGAGAAGTTCACGGCGCAGACGCGAACGGTCGAGGTGAAGATATATTTCTGTAGTGGCTATTGACTCATGACCAAGCATCTCTTGTATGGCACGCAGGTTGGCTCCCCCTTCGAGCAGGTGGGTGGCGAAAGAATGGCGCATGGTGTGTGGGCTGACTTTCTTCTGAATCCCTGCCAAGGCCGCCAAATCGCGGATTATGTAGAACACCATCACGCGTGACAGTGGGGCGCCACGGCGGTTGAGGAAGAGTACATCCCGGCCTGTAGGCTTGATGTTGAGCCGTTCCCTCTCCGGAAGGTAGGCTTGTATGAGGGCGACTGACGAAGGCGACATGGGCACCATCCTTTGTTTGCTCCCTTTTCCTTCTACAATCATGAGACGGTCGTCAAGACTGATGCGGGATATACGTAGGTCGACGAGTTCGCTGACTCGCAGGCCTGACCCGTATAGAGTCTCGATGATGGCTTCATTGCGTAATGACTCCTCCTTGCCAGGGGGGATAGCCTGAATCATGGCGTCGATCTCCTCTATGCTCAAGACATCGGGAAGATGACGGGCCAGTTGGGGCGATTCGAGTAGTTCCGACGGATCAGTGAGTATATAACCTTCTATACGCAGGAATTTGAAAAAAGCTCTTATCCCGGCTATAAGTCTGGCTTGCGAGCGTGGAGAGATGCCGAGTTCCCTGAGAGTGGTGAGCAGAAGATGAAGATCTTCTTCGGTGGTGTCGGTAAGTAGAAGTGAGCGACTCTCAAGATAGTCGAGAAGATGCGCCGTATCCACTAAATAGGCGTTCGCCGTATTCGGCGACAGTGAGCGCTCAAGGCGTAGGTAAGCCTCGAAATCGCGTCGGAGTTCTTCCGGTGTACGTAGCTGACGGCGCCCTTCATTCATATCGTTTCTCAGAATCTTGTCTTATTTCTCAGAATCTCATCGGGTAGGCCACAAAAGCCATATCTTCTCGTGGCACGGTAATCACAATCCGGTTTCCATGAAAGATCAGTCCTCTTTTACAAGCCTCATACATTGTCTCCACACATTGTTTCGTGGGAGATATGGCCAGGATGGCTGAGCCGGCCTTTATACGTGCCTCAAGTTCTGACGGTCCGGGCACATCGGCTATACTTACCAGTAGATCTCCGGGGTGAGGTTTCGGTAGATTGTTACCTTTGAATTTGACACAACCGACTCCGGCGGCTCGTGCTGCGGCACACATCGCGGGTAACCCTTCCGGAAGCAACAGACGGCGGCTACGTAGATTCACCAGCAGACGTAACAGCAACCGTGCATCCGCGCGTGAGTGTGAATCTCCCTTGAATCCCGGTGCCAGAATCACTCTGTCGATATCGCTGTAGCCGTAATAACCATAAATGCCGGGATTGACAGCCATCTGCACAAGAGTATAGGCAAAAGGAGAATGTACGCCGAAGCCAAGTGAATGGCGCCAGCGTACATAAGACTTGAAAGGAGAGGTAAGAAAACTCATTTTGATTTAATGAAACGGATAAGCCATATCACGAAAGCCACCATACAGAGCACATAGATCACGATCACCGACACCATGGCAATAGTGTTGGTGGTGTGTGTGCTTTGCGGATCAAAGGTCATGACTATGCTGTGTGTACCTGCCGGTATCTGCATGGCACGGAGCACATAGTCAACCCGTCCGATGGGTGCGGGTTTACCGTCGATTGTGGCCTCCCAGCCCCACGGGAAGAATATCTCACTGAACACGGCAAGATTTCCTTTAGCGGAACGGGCCTTATATGTAAGGCGGTTTGGCGCGTAGGAAGTCTCATAGATCGTGTCACCGGGGAGCAGTTTGTTGGCTGTACCGAGCATGGGCCTGAAACTTTGGTCGGCCACGGCATAACGGCCCGGATTGATGGTGTCGAGCACACTCATTTCTGTGTTGGCATTGGCCACATAGAAGATTGAGTCTACAAACCATGCGTTACCGAGAGCCTCGGGATTCAGCTCATACTGGTCGCCGTTTAGGAAATATTTGGTATTGAGCATGTTGAATACCTGTGGATTCCCCTTCTTTATCTGATGCTCTATAAGGTCATTGTAGCGCGTGAGTTTGGCTGCATGATAGCCTCCGATGGTCTTGTGGAAATAGGAAGAACGTGCCTGGTAGAAACCTCCCGTATCCATGACACGATAGTTGGTGGTATCGGCCAATATGGCTTTGTCGGCGGCTGTCATGTGGAAGGCCGCTTCCATTGGAGCCGGGGTGGTGAAGTTGTCGGAGTTCACATAACGTTTGTTGAGGGGGAAGAGGTCAATCAAGGCCACTACAGTGAGACAGCATACAAACACTGTCTTGTTGGTGAGTATGCCCTTGAACCAGAACATCGTGACACCGGCACCGAGCAAGATAAAGATCAGAGAACGCAATGAGTCGGTCGACACAAGACTCAGACGAGTCTGCCTGATGGCATCAAAAATCGGTGCATATCTGGGATCGTTCAACACACCGTTGGCCTCGAAGTACTGAATCTCCATCGCAGAGAATGGTTGCCCGAACACCGACGGCGAGAGCCAGCCGATAAGGCATACGAGAGCACCGCCACCCATCACGGTATAGAATGTCCATTTGTTCTCTTTGAAGAAGTCGGGGGTGTCAAGCATCTTGCGGATGCATTTGGCTGCCAACAGGGGCACGGTGAACTCTACGATCACCAATATGCTCGACACGGCGCGGAATTTGTTATATCCCGGGAAATTATCGATAAAGAAGTTGGTAAACGGAGCGAAGTTATGTCCCCACGACAGCAATATGGCCAATATCGAGACAGCGAACAGGGCCCACTTCATCGGACTGTTCACCACAAATAAGGCCAGGATTGCCAGAAGAAGTACGAAGGAACCTACATAGACAGGACCGTTGGTGCCGGGCTGGTCACCGAAATATTGTGGGAACTGGCTGAGGAATTGTCTCATCTCCGGCTGGAGATACAGTTCGTCGGCTTTGTCGGTGTCGGTGATGGAAAGCTGGCGGGCCTCTCCTTCCACAGGTTTCATACTGGCACCTCCTTTTACATTAGGTATCAGGAGAGTGAAGGTCTCATCTAATCCATAGCTCCATGCAGTGATGGCGTCTTTGTCCATACCTTCTGCCGGAGTCGTTCCATTTTCCGTTGTAAGGTCGGTGGAGCGGCCGCGTACAGTCTCCTTGGCGTATTCGTAAGAGTTATAGAGACTTGGGGAGTTGGCGCCGACGGCTGCCACTCCGGCCAGCAGACAGAAGAAAGTGGCCAGCAACCATTGTTTCATCTTATGCTTTCGTATGGCTGTCCAAAGCCATGCGAGCATCATGAATAATATGACGAAACAGAAGTAATATGACATCTGGGGATGATTGCTCTGCAGCTGAAGCGCTCCGAAGAGAGCTGTGAGAGCCATACCCGGCAAGTACTTGCCTCTGTAGCAAAGCATGATACCGCCGATTGTGGGTGGTATGTAGGCGAGAGTGACGAATTTCCAGATGTGTCCCGCTCCGATAAGTATTATGAAATAGGAAGAGAAACCCCAGGCCACGGCTGCAAAAAGAGCTGTAGGCCATTTCAGTTTGTAGCACAGTCCCATGATGAAGAAGCCGAGCATCATGGCGAAAAGGAGATTGGCGGGTGCCGGGAGCCACAGTGAGAATGCGCGGCCTATCCATGTGAGAGTCTCGTTGGCAGGATAGGAGGGTGCGATCTGGAAATTGGGCATTCCGGAAAACAGAGAGTTTGTCCAACGGGTAGTCTGGCCGGTGGCTTCGGTGAAGGCTTTCCCCTCTTGTCCGTTGGCAATGCCTTGCATCATGTCATGTTGTTGCAACACATTACCCTGCACGTCGTCAGGGAAGAAAAAGAAGAAAGCCACTACTGCCAGTAGCAGAGCGGCCAGCAAAGAGTAGATGTAGGTTTTTTTCATTTGTCTACTTTGATGTAGATTTGACGGTTCATACTCTGTTCAAGTGATATCAGAGTCTCGGTGCCTAAGACACCGCTTATATGCTGTATCTGATCATTGAGAAGCTCCATGAGATGCTGATTATCCTGGGCATATACCTTTATAAGCATAGAGTAGGGGCCTGTGGTGAAATGACATTCCACCACTTCAGGTATTTTTTCAAGTTCCTGCACCACCTCACGGTAGAGCGAGCCTTTCTCCAGATTCACACCTACGTATGTACAGGTGTTGTAGCCCAGTGCCTTGGGATTGACGGTGTAGCCTGAACCGGTGATCACCTTCATCTCGATAAGTCGCTGGATACGCTGATGGATAGCTGCTCTTGAAACGCCACACTCAAGGGCCACATCTTTGGAGGCGATGCGGGCGTTCTTCATGATAATATTGAGAATTTTCTTGTCTAAGTTGTCTATACGGTCCATGGTTAAAGATTAGTTGGTTGTTATCTCTTAATTAGATAATTGTGCAAATTTATCATTTTTTTGCGAAATATACAACTTTTGGTAATAATTTAACCATAAATAGTGCCTTGTGGGATTGGATAGGATGGAAAATCGCTAAAAATTAACTCAACGAAAAAGGTCAGTGTCAGCCTTATGCACGCGACCGGGCGAAGGCCGAGGCCGTAAACGCAGTTCCCAGACCGATCGCCACTACCGGAAGCAGTGCGATGGCTATGTCGCTCCATATCACTTTCACCGGATAGGCCTGGATCACAAGTGAGGCCGGATCTCCTCCCAAACGGATGATGCCGAAATACTGTTGCAAGAGGCATAGCATGAGGCCGAAGAGGATGCCGCTCACACCGCCTATCAGGGTGACATACACGCTCTCCCACCAGAAGACGCTACCGATCTGACGCTTGCTCATGCCTAAGGCTGAGAAGGTGGACATCGACTGCACTTTCTCCAGTACGAGCATGCACAGGGTGCTTATTATATTGAAGGAAGCGATGAGAAGTATGAATATCAGTAGCAGGAATGATACCCATTTCTCTATCTCAACCATGCGGAAGTTGATTTCCTGTTGCTGCAGCCTGTCTTTTACTACCACCCCCGGGCCGAGCCGCGTCCGTATGTCTTCCGCCACTTTCCGGAAGTCTGCGCCCGGGAGCGTGCGCACCTCCACTACGGTGGCTTCCGTGTCATATTGGAAAAGATCTCGGGCCGTGCTGATGTCGCAGATCACTGTCTTTTCGTCATAATCATTCTGCATTGCCTGGAATATGTCGGCCACGTTTACCGAATCTGTCAGGAATGATGATATGGGATTGGCGAGATTGACCCTGCCCTCCCTTCGCGGGGCGAATATCAGCATGGGCACGTCTCCGTTGTAGAATCCCAATTGCCGGGCCACGCCCACTGAGGCGATCACATCCTTTTTGCCAAGTGCCGAGAGAATATGCCCTCCGGTCACAATGGAATCTATGCCCGTGATTTCCGGATATCGTTGCATGTCGACACCACGCAGTGTCACGGGCATCTCACGTGCGTCAACAATCGCTAAAGCGTTGTCCACTACTGCCGGCACTGCCATCTCCACCCCGGGTAGCGACGCGATCACCGTCGCTAAAGAATCACCGTCGCTGAAAGTCTTGCCTTCAGCAGGGCTGACAGCCACATCGGGAGCCAGAATGTCGAGTTTGTCGGTGAGTATGGACCGGAATCCGTTGAAAACCGACAGCACACAAATAATGGCGGCGGTGGCCACAGCCACCCCCACCACTGATATGATAGAGATCGCGCTTACCGCGCTATGCGATTTCGGAGCCCTCAGATAGCGCCAGGCTATACGTAGGGGGAGTGCGCGTGAACTCATTCTGCCTCTTTCTTCTCCTCGTCGTGTTTCTTGTCAGGACCGAGCAGACGGTCGATGTTTTCTATATAATCGAGCGAGTCGTCGAGATAGAATTGCAGTTCAGGGCATTTGCGGAGCACCTCTTTCACGGCCTGTGCGAGTTCATAGCGCACGGTCTTTGCCTGACGGTTGATGTTGGCGAGTATTTCCTGACTTTTATCCGGCGGGAATATACTCAGATATGCTTTAGCTATGCTGAGGTCGGGACTTACGCGTACCGCGCTCACGGAGACTATGACGCCACCTAATGCGGCGGTCTGACGACGGAAAATCTCGCTCAGCTCTTTCTGGAGCAGGCGAGCTATTTTTGCTTGGCGTTTACTTTCCATAATTTCTATATTATTGTCTGAAAAAAATCATTACTTATTTATAACGTCTCCCGAGGCGTTATCGTTTACCTTAAATTTTCCTGTCAGGATGTCTGAGGTAGTTTGCGGATTATGGTGAGACCGTCGCGCAAGGGGATGATGACACGCTCTACACGTGTGTCGGCGGCTACCATGTCGTTAAACCGCATTATTCCGAGGGTCTGGGCCGAACGTGGAGAGGTCTCCGTCACATGGCCGTCCCACAGTGTATTGTCAGCGATGATATAACCCCCGGGGCGCAGGAGTGGAAGGGCGGCGGCATAATAATCGTCATACCGGCGCTTGTCGGCATCAATGAATATCAGGTCGAATTCCTCTTCCCGCCACTGCTTCATTGTCTCCAACGCATCGCCTATATGCAACCGTATCTTGTGGGCGAGGGGAGAGGCGGCAAAATTGCCTGTGATGAAATCTTCCAGTTCATCGTCCACCTCAATCGTGTCGAGCGAAGCATCATCGGCTAAAGCTTCTGCCATACACAATGCCGAGTAGCCGGAGAAAGTGCCTAATTCCAGCACTCTCTTTGGGGCGATCATGGAGGTGAGCATTTTCAGAAGTCGTCCCTGGGTGTGGCCGGAGCACATCCTGCCGTTCAAGAGCCGGAGATTGGTAAGCCTGTCTATTTTATATAGGTAGTCCGGCTCTCGGTCTATATGAGCCTCGATATAGTCGTCTAAGGTCATGAATTCTTCAGGAATCTAACGGCTAAGCTATACCCCCGGAGGCCGAATCCGCAAAGCATAGCCTTGCAAGAAGGAGCTGTCACTGATTTATGGCGGAACTCTTCGCGGGCGTGAATATTGGAAATGTGTACCTCTATGACGGGTAAGTTTATGGATGAGATGGCATCGGCTATGGCTAATGAATAGTGGGCGTATGCACCCGGATTTATGACAATACCTGTACATTCGGGCGTATCATATCCAAGACTGTGGATTTTATCGATTAAGGCTCCTTCAGAGTTACTTTGAAAATATTCGATGGGGGTGTCGGGAAATTCAGCACGTAGCTCACGCAGGCAATCTTCAAAAGAGGTTGAGCCATATATTTCCGGTTGGCGTTTTCCCAGCAGGTTGAGATTGGGGCCGTTGATAATGCAGATCATGTTGAGGGCTTATTTTGTTGAGGGTTTGGAATGAGCGCGGCGTAAAAAGCAGCATACCGTGAAAAAGGATGCGGAAAAGCCGCAAGAAAAGGAAATACGAAAAAAGAGCAGCAGGAAACCTAAGTTTACGCTGCTGCTCTTCCTCTCTCCTCGGCGGTGCGGACGGGACTCGAACCCGCGACCCCATGCGTGACAGGCATGTATTCTAACCTACTGAACTACCACACCAGGATTTGGTTTTGCTTTCGTTTCGTGTCTTTCGGAGGCCTTGTTTTCGTTTGGGCTACCGTTTGTTTCCCGATTGCGATGCAAAGTTAGGTACTTTTTCTGAATCCACCAAATGTTTTTGCGAAATTTTTTCAAAAAATTTTTTCAAATTAGCTAAACAGTTGGTTTTCATCTAAATAATTTTTGAAAAAACTTAACCTTCCTTCTATGCTTTTCATCCTACAAAAGAAAGAGTGGTTATGCGAACAGGAAGTTTCATTAGGTAAATAGTAAGATTGGTTATGCAAATATAAAGACGCATTATGTAGGTAGTAAGCTTCGTTATGCCGATAGGCAGATATTTACATTGATCCAAAAATTTCTATCATGCCAAATTTTTTTCCATCATACAAAAAAAGAGGTCTGAATTTTCAGACCTCCTTATTCTCAGTCGGGGTGACAAGATTCGAACTTGCGACCACACGCCCCCCAGACGCGTACTCTAAACCGGGCTGAGCTACACCCCGAGAATAATAAGCTTAATCAAGACCAACCGGTATCTCTTCTGCTAGACCGTTGCCGGCTTCGCTCTGCCGCTCACAGGGAGCGACCGATACTCTCGCTTAAGCTTGCGCTTTATGCGGGGGCTCTTGATTAAAGCGTTGCAAAGTTAGTCACTTTTTTCATTCCCTGCAAATATTTCATATAAAAAATTACCTGTTAGATACGCTCTAACAGGTAATTTTTTAATTATCAGCGATAAAGAAAATGTTAAAATATATTTAGTTCATTCTCTAAGGCGCGAGTCAATGACGATGGTGACCGGTCCGTCGTTGGTGAGACTCACCTGCATATCGGCTCCGAACACTCCTTGGGCGGTCTCTTTGCCCATGGCTTCCGCTACCAGCCGGCAGTAACTCTCATAAAGCGGTATGGCTACTTCGTGACCTGCCGCGTGGATGTAGCTCGGACGGTTGCCTTTCTTTGTAGAGGCCGTGAGAGTGAATTGACTTACCGCCAAGATCTCTCCGTCGACGTCTTTCACCGAGAGATTCATCACCCCTTTTTCATCGGGGAAAATACGCATGGCTGTGGTTTTGGCCGCAAGCCATTCCGCATCTTGCAACGTGTCGCCCTCAGCTACCCCTACAAGCACCATCAGTCCTCTTCCGATGGAGCTGTGGAGTCGCCCGGCTATACTGACCGACGCATCCGTCACCCGCTGAATCACTAATCTCATCTTATTTTACGAATACGAGATATTCGCCCGGCTTAAGCTGCTCGGGAATAGCCGCGTCGCTTGAAGTGAAATAATTCTTCATGCCCTCTACCGCGGGTTTTTCACCTGTGAAGTTCACAGCGGTCACCTCTTTACCAAGATTGGTAAGCACAGTCACTTTGGAATCGCCTTTCTCACGTGAGAATATGAAAAGATCAGGACTTTCAGTGGAGTAAGCCACCAGTTCACCACCCTCAAGACCGGCCGCGAGAGCCTCCTGTGAATGTTTAAGTTTGTTGAGGTTCTGATAGAATGTGAAATACTCGTTGCGTGGTTCCCAAGTAGGAGCCTTGTCTTTCTCAAAGAATTCGAAAGCACGGTTCATGCCGGTCTCCTGACCTGTGTACATCATCGGCATACCGGGCAGGGTGTATGAAAGCACGGCAAAAGCATCTGTCAGATTGCCGAGACGGTCAAACTCTGTTCCCTCCCATGAGTTGAGGTCGTGGTTGGTGACCATATTCATAAGATAGGTATCTTTGGGATAATCCTGATCCTGGTCGTCAAGAAGTGCCTTGATGGCGATGGCGTGGGTCTCGGGGAATTCTTTTACCTTACCGTCCTCGCCTTTGAATGTGTACTGTCCTGAAGTAGCGGCGATAGCGCTGAAGAGATCCTTCATAGGCCAGTTGTAACCCATGTCGAAACCATTTTTCTGAAGCTCGGGTTTGCTGGCCTCGGCGAGCATGAACACGTCAGCCTTTGCCTCTTCGAGCTGAGGACGGGCCTCATCCCAGAAATCGGTGGGAACTTCTCCCGCTACGTCGCAACGGAAACCGTCTACGCCAACTTCTGTAATCCAGTATTTCATGGCATCTATCATGCCTTTACGCATCTCGGGATTGGAATAGTCGAAGCAATAAACATCGGTCCAGTCGTATACGCCCACCATATTGCCGAGAGAGTCTTTCTCATACCACTCGGGATGTTCCGCCACCCACTTGTTATCTCTGCCGGAGTGATTGGGCACCCAGTCGAGAATCACCTTCATACCCTGGTCATGAGCCTGTTTCACCATATCCTTGAACTGGTCGACGGTGCCGAATTCAGGGTTGAAAGCGGTGTAGTCGGCCACTGCATAGTAGCTTCCGAGCGTGCCTTTGCGGTCTTTCTTGCTGATGGGGTGGATGGGCATCATCCAAAGGATGTCGACACCGAGGTCTTTCAGACGCGGCAATTCGCGTGCGAACGAGGTGACGTTGCCTGAGTCGGAATACTGACGGAGATTTACTTCATAAATCACCGCATTACGGCTCCATTCAGGATGTTTTACGTTAGTGTAGGTTGAGTCACGCTCTACATTTTCAGCCTGTGAGGCTTTCCCTTTGGTGCCACATGCTCCGAATAAAAGCGCACCGATGAGGCCAAGGGCTCCGAAGATTCTTTTCATGATAGAATTTATTTAGTTTATGATTCTGGGTATATGGCTTATATGGGGAACTTGTTGATGGCGTCGACAAATGCTTCGGCGGAAGCGGCGATGATATCGGTGTTGGCGGAGAATCCGTAGTAATGCTGACCGTCGTATTCCACAGTCATGTGCACTTTACCTACATCGTTGCTTCCTTTGCTGATGGCCTGGATGAGGAACTCTTTCACGAGCATCTGGCGGCGTATTATAACCTTTATGGCGTTGATGGCTGCATCCACCGGACCGTTGCCCGAAGCACAGGCCTCGAAACGTTCTCCGGCGATCAGAAGACCTATGGAAGCTACGGAACGCAGCCCCACACCGGACGTTACCTGGAGATAATCGAGTTTTATACGGTGGTTTTCACGGTGTTCACCCGCAAGCATGAGCACGTCGTCGTCGGAAATCTCCTTCTTGCGGTCGGCCAGACGCAGGAATTTCTCGTAGGCTTTGTCAAGGGCCTCCTTATCAAGTTCTATGCCAAGCACACTGAGACGGTGCTTGAGGGCGGCACGACCGGAACGTGCGGTAAGCACGATAGAATTTTCATCGATACCCACATCTTTCGGGTCGATGATCTCATAACTTTCACGGTTCTTGAGCACACCGTCCTGATGGATACCGCTTGAATGGGCGAAGGCGTTACGGCCCACGATGGCTTTGTTGGGCTGCACGGGCATGTTCATCAGACTTGACACGAGCTTGCTGATACCCGTGATCTTGGTGGCATTGATATTAGTGTCTATGCCTAATTCTTTATGCGAGCGGAGAGTCATCACCACCTCCTCGAGAGAAGTGTTGCCGGCACGTTCGCCGATACCGTTTATTGTTACTTCCGCCTGACGTGCGCCCCCCATGATACCGCTAATTGTGTTGGCTGTGGCCATTCCGAGGTCATTATGGCAGTGAGTTGCGATCACGACATTGTGAATGCCGTCGACATGCTCCATGAGATATTTGATTTTCGCCTCAAATTCCCAAGGCAGGCAGTAACCTGTGGTGTCAGGGATATTTATCACCGTAGCTCCGGCGTTTACCACGGCCTGTACCACGCGTGCCAGATACTCGTTGTCGGTGCGTCCTGCATCTTCGGCATAGAACTGCACGTCCTCGACAAACGACTTGGCATATTTCACGGCGCGGACGGCACGTTCGATAATCTCCTCGCGGTTGGAATTGAACTTATATTTTATATGAGGATCGGAAGTTCCGATACCGGTGTGTATCCTTTTGTGTTTGGCATATTTAAGGGCTTCGGCCGCCACACGGATGTCATTCTCGACAGCGCGGGTAAGGGCACAGATCGTAGGCCACGTCACAGCTTTGGAGATTTCCTCCACCGATTTGAAATCGCCCGGGGAGGACACAGGGAAACCAGCCTCGATCACGTCCACTCCGAGCTCCTCGAGGGCCTTTGCCACTTCGATTTTCTCGACTGTGTTCAACTGGCAACCGGGCACTTGCTCTCCGTCGCGCAGCGTGGTGTCAAAAATAAAAAGTCTGTCACTCATAATCTAATGTAGAAACTTAATGAATGGCCTGAAAAAAGATTTGGGCGACAATGCCGACCCGGAGCGGGGCTGCGCGGGTGGTCAAAGTGCTTTCCATGAGAGGCCACGAGACGCAAAGTTACAAAAAAATTGAAGATTCTTAAAATTCAGAGTCAAAATAATTGTACAAATCAAATATAATGCTTAACTTTGCACAACGGAAATGGCCCCTGAGAGGGCATATTAACCGCAGGATTGGTCTGGTAGCTCAGCTGGATAGAGCAACAGCCTTCTAAGCTGTGGGTCTTGGGTTCGAATCCCAACCGGATCACCAAAGGGTCGCAAAATCGACAAGGTTTTGTGACTCTTTGCTTTTATTATAACCACATTTTTCAATAAGCTATGCCAGCGAACTCCCTCATTGTAAAGAATTTCGGTCCGTTAAAATCAGTTGAGATTGCCTTTAACCGATTTACCGTTTTTGTTGGGCCTCAGGGTTCCGGCAAGAGTACTATTGCCAAACTCTATTCCACCTTTTTATGGATGGAGAAAAGACTGGTGAGAGGTTTAGACACTATCACGTACTTTGAGCAGTATTCCCGATTTAAAAAGAAGTTAGCGTCCTATCATCGCATCGAATCTTATTTTTATGATGATACGGAGATTACATTCAGAGGAAGTAATTATCTGTTTGATTACCGGGAAGGAAAACTTTCCGTTTCTCCAATCAATAATGACGAAGGCGCAGTAAGAGTGGTTAAGGTGATGTATGTTCCCTCTGAAAGAAACTATTTGAGCTCGATAGGTAACATAAGCGGACTGAAATCTCTTCCCGATTCTTTATATACCTTTAAAGATGAGTTTGACATGGCCCGGCAACATTTCTATACCGGACTTAATCTTCCAATCGAGCATGTCAGATTCGAATATGATCGATTGAACAATATTTCTTGGTTGGTGGGGGTGGACTATAAGGTCAGACTGACGGATGCCTCCAGTGGTTTTCAAGCTGTTACCCCTCTGCTTTTGGTTACTAATTATCTGACAGATCTTGTTGGTAAGAGGAGCTCTGAAGAGAATAAAAATTTAAGTATTGAGGAATTGCAGAGACTTCGTGAAGAGGTGAATAAAATAATACATCACACAGGTCTTTCTGATGAAGTGAAGGAAGCGGCTTTGGCTGAAATTTCCAAAAAATACAGATATGCAGGCCTTGTGAACATCGTTGAAGAGCCGGAGGAGAATCTTTTCCCCTCTTCTCAAAAGAGCGTTCTATATTCATTGCTTGCATGTGCATTAAAAGACCGGGGTAATGAATTAATCTTCACTACTCATAGCCCCTATATGATCAATTTTCTCACCTTGGCAATAAAAGCTGGTGAGCTAAAGAAGAAGGGGGGAGATATGAAATTGATTGGACAAATCGTGCCAGTAGATGCATTGATTGATGGCATGGATGTATCGATTTATCAGTTGGAGCATGGTCAGGCAGCCTTGTTGGCAACCTATAACGATTTGCCCAGTGATGCCAATTATCTCAACGACTCTCTTTCAGAAACAAATCAGGATTTTAATGAATTATTAGATATAGAGGATCAGATATCATAAGATGAAGATAGATTTCTTTATTTCCGCTTGTCAAACCACCAATATCTCTGTTTCGGTGTTTGGACTTTCCGATCCTCAGGATGGAGGGGCGGCTTATGTAGATTTTTCAAATCGGGATCTTTGGGTGGCCGAAGTGGAAAACAGAAGCAATAAACCATTGAATTTTACAGCGGTGGATAATTGTATTCCGATTTATCGACAAGACGGCCAGATGGATAATCGCTGTGACGGAATATTGACAGGAGATAATTATCTAATCTTTGTTGAATTGAAAGACCAGCGAGGGGAATGGATTCAGCATGCTGTTGAAAACCAACTTAAGACTACTATAAACTATTTCAAAGAAAATTACGATATTACCCGCTACAGGAAACGCTATGCTTATGCCTGTAATAAACGGCATCCTCAATTTCATTACTCACACATGTCGATGATGGAGGAATTTCGCCAAACTACAGGGGTCAGATTATGTATAGTAAATAAGATAGTGATAAAATAAAAATTATACACATAACTTATTAAAAAGATTCTTAGCCATTTAAAGGAGTTGGGCTTGATTGATCAGGAAGACTTTACCATATCCTAAGTATATCTAATTCATACCTGACAACTTACAAAATCTTAGTGTTGTTTGTTATAATTGAACATTAACAATATAAAAAGCTAAGATTATGGATATAGAATCATTATTTGACCTTACGGGCAAAGTGGCTGTCGTGACAGGCGGAGGCGACGGCATAGGTCGGGGTTCCTGTGAAATTCTTGCGGCAGCCGGTGCCAAAGTGGTGGTGAGCGATCTCTCCTTAGAGAAGGCGCAACTTGTGGCCGACGGCATTGTGGCCGACGGTGGCACAGCCGCAGCAGTGGCATGCAACGTGATGAACAGTGATGACCTGAATCACCTCATCGAGTTTGCCGTACTCACCTACGGCACGGTAAACATACTTGTGAACAATGCCGGAATAGGAGGGGGTGGCAGAGAGAATCCTTTCAACATAGACCGCGCATACGTTGAGCGGATTTATGCCATAAACGTGTTTGCTCCCTGGCAACTCTGCAAACTTGCGGCTCCCTACATGCAGAAATCAGGTTACGGCAGCATTGTCAACATCACCTCCATGAGCAGCATCAACAATAGTCCGGCCATGGCCATCTATGGTTCTTCAAAAGCAGCCCTGAACCATCTGGCCTCCAATCTGGCATTTGACTACGGCAGCATGGGCATACGTATCAACAATGTCGGACCGGGCGCTACACGCACAAAAGCGCTTGCTTCCGTACTCACTCCAGAGATTGAGGCCAGGATGTTGTCTCATACACCTATTCATCGACTGGGAGAGGTGTCAGACATCGCCGGAGCTGTACTCTATTTCGCGGCACCCATCTCGGCATGGGTTAGCGGTCAGACCCTCATGGTCAACGGAGGAGGCGTACAGACCCTTGATTAAGACCCATCCCCGGACAGCGTTGTCTCAACGTTGACCGGGGATTCCTACTACTTAATATGTTGATAATTGAAAGAACAGCGGCTTGCCGTCAGGTAATGGGAAAGCCTGGATAGCGGCAAGTACTATAACTTACTTCATAACAACCATCGGAGTGTGGTTCGGTTAAAAACCGTAATGTGAAACTCTATTAAAGAGGGCAGGGGGTTGGCACCGAGACCGGTGTCTCACCTCTGCCCGATAGTCTGACTTTAATATAAAATTAGCTTTGGCTTGCTGTCACTTGGCGTATGCCGTCATGATGACCACCCTGTTGAGGTCGTTCTGAGAGAACGGTTGCTCTGTCTTTTCGTTGAGCATCGAGCTGACCTCGAGACGGGAAGGATCCACACCGAGATTCTGCAGCATCTGCGCCACATTATCGGCGCGCTGCTTTGCCAGACGGAGGTTGATGGCTACGGTGCCGGTGTCCTTGTCGGCATAACCTACCACCGTGGCCTTCGAGCCGGGATTGTTCTTCAGATAGGTGGCGATAGTTGCCACGTTTGGTTCCTGAGCGGCCGGTACCTCCACCTCGTTGATCGAGTAGAAGACGGTGCGGGTGATAGTCTCGGGAGCGAGCGCCGGAACCTCCTTTATGATCTCGACGGTATCACGCACGATTTTCTCCACTTCCACGATCTCCCGGAGAGCATTGGTCTTGTTGTTGGCCATGTTCACGTCAGTCTCCTGGCAGCAGGCGTTCCTACTGCTTTTCCCGAACTTGAATCCGACCTTGAGAGTCGGGGCGGAGAGGATCGAGAAATTGTGACTGTCGGCGCGGAGGGGTTTGAGACCCTCCTGGGGACGGTAGGAGGTGAGGTTGTAAGTGTACTGGAACGGGTCGATAGACAGGCCTACATACATTGCGGGGAGCACGAAGTAGTCAATTCCGAAAATGAGGCTACCGCGGAGGTTCCAGGCCTCGCCGACCGAAGTACCCATGGAGGTCCACTCGTCATACTTCTGTTCGTTGAGGGCGTAAGAGAAGCCGGCGCGGATACCCGCATAGCACATCAGGTTCTTGACACCCTTGACTCCGAAGTAACGGTCGACACCGGTGTAAGCCTGGTAAGCGCAGGAGTACTGGCTTGCGACAGCCCTGTAGTTAGGGATCTCACCCATCATATCCTCGGGAGACATGCCGCTCTCGGCAGTGCCGGGGACATCGAGATAACCGGGGTTATGGGTGAAATTCAGTCCGCCTCCCAAATTAAGTTTCCACTTGTCAGCGAAGAAGAATCCTCCTTCGAAACCGACCATGAGCTTCTTATCCATCCATACGCTTGTAAGCGCTGAGGCCTCATAGTCGGAGAGGTTGCCCTGCGGGGCAGAGACATTAGTGAAACTGTTATATCCGACCGTTGCCGCAATGGTGAAATCCTTCTTCTGCGGAGTGTTGACACACACCTGTGCGGCAACGGTAAGAGACATCATGGGTAGAACGGCTGAAATTAAAAGTTTCGGTATATTCATGTCAGTTTACTTTTAAATTTATATGCCGTTTCTATTTGGGACTGTTTATTCAGC
>CAZPHL010000025.1:0-28734 GCA_964586465.1 uncultured Sangeribacter sp. | reverse complement strand
CGAGTCTCCACCGTGAGAGGGTGGCGTGCTAACCGCTACACTAATCGGCCATGATACACCGGAAGAATCATTGGGATTAACCCGGTGTCGGTTTTGACGATGCAAAGTTAAATATTAAATTTGAATCGTGCAAATTTCGTTGTCAAAAAAATGACAGAAATTTTACTCCGCTGTTTCAGATGCCTGAACCTCAGCTTCAAGAGCAGCCTTAGCCGCAGCCTCTTCAGCAGCGAGCTTTTCAGCTTTCTTCTTTGCTACAGACTCACCTTTAACACGGTTTTTCTCAACTTCAGCTTCATAACGGGCTTTAGCCTCTTCAGCTGCCTTTGCCTCATTCTTAGCCTGGAAAGCATTGGCCTCTTTATCGCGTGCCTGCTTCCATGCGTCAAAACGACGCTGTGCCTCTTCTTCATTGAAAGCGCCTTTCTTCACACCGCCACGGAGGTGTTTCATGAGCATTACGCCCTCTTTAGAGAGGATTGAACGAACTGTGTCGGTGGGTTGTGCACCTACTTCCACCCAATACAAAGCACGGTCGAAGTCTAAACTTATTGTAGCAGGATTAGTGTTCGGATTATAAGAACCTATCCTTTCAATAAATTTACCATCACGTGGTGCCCTGCTATCGGCGACTACAATAGGATAGTAAGCGTAGCCTTTACGGCCATGACGCTGCAATCTGATTTTTGTTGCCATAATAAAACTTGCCGGTTTATTGTTAAGGGTTAGTAATTGTTTGCATAGTCCGGGTGCGTCGGCAATGCTTCCCGGACTAAGCGGGTGCAAAGTTAGTACATTTTTCTCTCATGCACAATTATTTTCAATGTAATTTTGTAATTTTGCATATAAATAACATTCAAATATCAATGGTGACACGGAAACCGGATTTTTATCCTCCGGAAGATGGTCCGCTAAGGAGAATGTGAGACACTTAAAGTGACATCATGCACTAAGAAATGGAAGAGAATCCCTTATTGAAAAGACTTGACGGTCTTGACCTCCGTTTTCAGGAGGTAGCTACGTTTATAACCGATCCGGAGGTGATTTCTGACCGGAAGCGCTACGTGCGGCTTACTAAAGAATATCGGGAGCTGGAAAAACTCCTTGATGCAGCCCGTCGTTACCGTGAATTGCTCGCGGGAGTTGATGAAGCTAAATCAGTGATAGCTTCGGAAGACGATGAGGAGCTGCGTGCTATGGCTAAGGAGGAACTTGACAATAACCTCGAGGCTATTCCAAAGGTTGAGACAGAGATAAAGATGCTCCTTGTGCCCGCTGATCCGGAAGATGCTAAAAATGCAGTGGTGGAGATACGTGGTGGTACAGGCGGCGATGAGGCTGCTCTGTTTGCCGGCGATTTGTTCCGGATGTATCAGAAATTTGCCGAACGTAAGGGCTGGCAGTTGGAAGTGACCTCCACAAGCCCCGGTGCGTCCGGAGGTTATAAAGAGATTTGTTTTAATCTTATCGGAGAAGATGTATATGGCGTAATGAAATATGAGAGCGGTGTTCACCGTGTACAGCGTGTACCGGCCACTGAAACTCAAGGACGTGTCCATACCTCGGCTGCTACTGTGGCGGTGCTTCCGGAAGCCGAGGAATTTGACGTCGAAATTCAGGAGGGGGCGATCAAATGGGACACTTTTCGTTCAGGAGGTGCCGGCGGACAGAACGTCAACAAAGTTGAATCCGGTGTACGATTGCGATATATGTGGAAAAATCCCGTCACAGGTGAGGAGGACGAGATTCTTATAGAATGTACCGAGACACGAGATCAGCCGAAGAATAAGGAGAGAGCTTTGTCAAGGTTGCGTACTTATATATACAGCAGGGAACGCGAGAAATATCTGGCCGATATAGCCCAACGTCGCAAGACGCTTGTTTCTACAGGCGACCGTTCGGCCAAGATCAGGACCTATAATTTCCCTCAAGGACGCATGACCGACCACAGAATCAATTACACTGTGTATAATCTGGCGGCTTTTATGGATGGAGATATACAGGAATGTATCGACCGTCTTACTATAGAGGAGAACGCAGAAAGGTTAAAGGAGGCCGTTATCTGATAAACAGTCGCAAACCATCGAAACATGGATGTACATGGGGCGGGAATTCCCGCTCCAATTCTTTATGTAAACCCATCTCATGATTAAAATGTGTGAAATATGCCTCTTTCGGTTTTACTCTTTCTACAAGGGCAAGCGCCTCAGGTAGGATCATGTGGGCGAAATGCTCCTTCTTTTGCCTAAGACAGTTAACTATCAATACATCCAGACCCTCAAGCTTTTCAATCTCATCTTCAGGTATTGTTTTTGCATCTGTGACATAAGCGAATTTCCCGATTCTGTAACCGAGAATGGGCAATTTACCATGCATTATATGTATGGGTGTTATTTTTAACCCGTTAATATAAAAAGGTTTTTCCCCGATTTCATGCATCTCGAAAGTTGGCACCCCGGGATATGGAACGGGGCGGAAGCAATAGTCGAGTCGGTGATGGAGATCGCTGTTTACATCCGCCTGAAGATAGATAGGGATATCATGATAAGCGCAGAAGGGACGAAGATCATCAATGCCACCGACATGATCATAATGGCTATGGGTAAGGAGCACTGCATCCAAACGTATGATATTCTCCCGCAGAGCCTGATAGCGGAAGTCGGGAGATGCGTCAATAAGAATATTCATACCGTGAGTATGCACGAGTGCTGATGAACGGAGGCGTTTGTCGAAAGAAGAGCTTGATCGGCATACCCGGCAGTCGCACGCCACTTCCGGAACACCTTTGGATGTGCCGGAACCAAGAATCACTACCTCTATATCGGTGTCAATAAAATTTACCTCAGGTTGCAGAATTACAGCATATCTGCGACGTACCTCGTCGGTAATAAAGTCTGCAAGTTGACTGACATCCTTGGCTGTGGCGTTGCCTTTGTTGGCAATGACAAGGCATTGTTGTGGATATACAAAGGCGCCCCCAATTTCTTTCCCTTTTAATCCACAATGATCTATAAGCCATGCTGCCGGCACTTTCACACGGTGTTCATCGACAGTATAACAAGGAATGTCTGGATCCAAGGCTTTCATCTGCTCCTCAAAATAATATCGATTCACTATCGGATTCTTGAAAAAGCTTCCGGCGCTACCGATAACTTCCGGATCGGGAAGTTTGGAATTACGAATTTTTATTACCTCGGAAGCCACCTGTGAGATGTCGGGAAGATAACCCAGTCTCTCCTCAAGAGTAGCCAGAGGACCATATTCCAGATGCCGGGCTTCGGTGGTGGGCGTAAGACGGAAACTTACTCTCAGAACATAGTAACGTCCTTTCCATTCATGCTTGAATTTACTGTCGCGATAAGCGAAGCCACACTCTTCATTCATGAAAGTGACTGTCCGGCGTGTAGTGGTGTCAAAACACTCCACTGAATGGATTACGTCTTTAGCTTCCACCCCATAGGCTCCTACATTCTGTACGGGAGCAGCTCCAACTTCTCCCGGTATTCCGGCCAGGTTTTCAACTCCTGCAAGTCCGCATGCAATACACCAGTCAACGAAATCAGTCCATTTCTCTCCGGCTCCTACTATGGCAAAAACTGTCTCCTCATTTTTATCATATCTTTCTATACCTTTGATAGCGGAATGTAGCACCAATCCATTGAAATTATGCAGGAACAACAGATTGCTTCCACCACCGATATGGAGCACTTCATTTTCAAGAAATTCGGGTGTGCGTGATATAGCGGTGAGTTGCTTTACCGAAGAGTATTCAGCAAACAGCTTGGTTTTTACAGGAATTCCGAAAGTGGTGAGATGAGTGATATCTTTATCTGATTCAAACATGGGGGAAGAAAGGTTTATAAAGTGTGACTGAAATGGAGCTGCTTAGAGTTATCAATGACGGAACCGGGTAAGCAGACCGTCTTCAAACCAAAGAACAGTGCCGTCAGAGTAATGCCAGAGGTCAAGAGTCTGACTATAATCGTGGCCTGCGTCAACTTCAGAAGGATTGCCGAGAGAAAGCTTACATTCTGTTTTGGTCATACCCCGGGCCACTTTCCCTTCAGAAATCAGTTTCCATACTTCATCGGTGATAGCCGGGAAATTCTTCCGGAAGTCTGAAAGATAGAAAAGATTTGCAAAGGCACGGCTTTCAGTTCCTGAGTTGCCGAAATTCATAAACGCCCAGGCCTGATTGCCGTCATCGGTAATGAAACGAACTTTTACAGGGAAAACCAGTGAGCCCGATTCTACAGCATTGACAGTTACAGGTACAAATTTTCTACCCGGGATACGATTGGCATTATCATCATACCATAGAGGTGACTTTGTCCAAAGTTTTTTTCCAAGCAGCAGTTTCCTTGTGGAATCTATCATTGCCAGATCTATCATCATGGGAATCTGATCACTGAACACTTCCTCAGGAGCTTTGTCGATACTTTTTCCCGTGTTGTATCGATAAATATTATCGCCGTCATTGAATAATATGACCAACATACTTGACCCATCGGGCCTGAGTCGTGGCTCTGTACCATAGAAAGTTAAAATTTTACCGGCCAGTTTTACTTCATCCGGATCAAGAGGGAGGCCTTGTTGGTCAAATGTCAGAAGTGTCTTGTTGTCCGCTGCAATGAAAGGACGACCCTTTTCCCATGTACTTAAGGGAACACCGGTGACAGATCGGAAGAATTCATCTTCCGGAGTGGGCCTCAAAGCTTTCTTATCTTCTTTGGATAAGGTGATCTTTTTTGTTCCTTCCACGCCGGTGAAACAAGATGAGAGCGACAGGAGAATCAAGGAAGAACAGAAAGCCAGTGTCAAAAGTCTGACACGATATAATAGAATAGATTTTTTCAATTTCCGAATTGTTAGGTATCCGATAAGACAAAGTCCCGAGCGGATGAACGGTTAAAAACGTATCAAAATAATCAAGTTGCAAATTTAGTATAATTTTTTGACAACATCGGGAAAAAGACTAAAAAAGGTTCTGTGAGATATTTTAGTCATTATTAACTTGGGAAGATTGGGGGTAAGAGGATATTTTTGTAATTTTGCATAATAATTGATGTGATATCAGAAATGCAAAAAAAAATAGATAAACCTACACCCAAAATAGCTGAACCTCCCTTGGTTCTTTCAGTTCTCCCGATTGTTTTTCTTCTGGTGACCCTGATATGTCTGATTATATATAAAGGTGCTGATGCAATAAATGTTTGGAGTCCGTTTGTGCTGTTGACAGCAGCCGCTCTTTCGATTATTCTGGCGATCACACATCTGAAAGGCAAGACAAGTGGCCTTTTCTGGGGTTTACGTAACAGTGCCGCTCAGATACTCCCTGCTGTACCCATTCTTCTATTTATAGCCATTCTTTCGACCACCTGGATGCTCGGGGGTATCGTTCCCACATTCATACATTACGGATTGCAATATCTTAATCCCAAGGCTTTTCTTGTCACTGTATGTGCCGTAAGCTCATGTATTTCAGTACTGACGGGTAGTTCGTGGACCACCATAGCTACTATTGGTGTAGCCTTTATGGGTATCGGTCAGGTTATGGGTTACAGTGATCCATGGATAGCGGGTGCAGTTATCTCAGGAGCTTACTTCGGTGATAAAGTCTCGCCTTTGAGTGACACTACAGTAGTGGCCTCCAGCAGTTGTGGGGTAGACCTGTTCACGCATATACGCTATTTGCTACTGACCGCCGGACCATCCATGGGTATAGCTTTGCTTGTGTTTCTTATAGAAGGATTGGTTCACCAGACGTCAGGAATAACCGATCAGCACAGTCAGATGCTCGATGTGCTCCACATCACTTTCAACATCACACCCTGGGTGCTCATTGTTCCCGCCATAACATTACTGTTGATATCCTTGCGTCTCAACACCATATTGACTTTGGCTATCAGTAGTGTTCTCGGTGTGGTAGCTATGGTAATTTTCCAGCCACAGATACCGTTAGATGCGCAATACATCAAGGCCGTGTGGAGTGGTGCCGTCTTCAATACGTCAGATGCCGGGTTCAATGATCTCGTCTCTACTTCCGGTGTGTTGGGTATGTTGCCCACTATCTATCTTGTATTGAGCGCTATGGTGTTTGGCGGAGCCATGATTGGCACAGGAATGCTCCGATCCATCTCAAATGCCATAACACGGAAATTGCGTGGAGTAAAAGGTATTATAGGCGCTACTATCGGCAGTGGATTGATGCTCAACGGATTTACGGCCGATCAATATCTGTCGATAATAATCGGTGCCAACATGTATAAGGATGTCTACGCACGAACGGGCCTTGAGTCAAAGAAACTGAGCAGGACACTCGAAGATTCCATATCAGTCACTTCCGTTCTGATTCCGTGGAATTCATGCGGTCTCACTCAATCAGCGGTGTTAGGTGTATCGACATTGACCTACTTCCCTTATTGTGTGTTCAATTATCTCTCACCTGTAATGTCCTTTATCATGTCAACAGGTATCCTTAAGCTTATGAGAGGCTCGAAAAGATTATCTGTGGGAGTTGTAGTAAATGAAAATAGTGAGGAAAAGTAATTTCAGAAGTGAGGAAATAGTAAAATCTATTTTCTATAAGGTCTTAATTCATAATCATATAGGGATGGAATAAAAAATAATTTGCGAAAAAGTTTGGTGAAATAAAAATAAATGCCTAACTTTGCACTCGCAAAACGGAACGATGAAGTTCTGATGGCGGGATAGCTCAGTTGGTTAGAGCGTCGGATTCATAACCCGGAGGTCTCGAGTTCAATTCTCGATCCCGCTACAAGACACGAATGACAGAGATGTTGTTCGTGTTTTTTTATTATCTGATTACAAGAGTTTAAAGTAATGTATGACGATAAATAACTTTTTATGCTCCGGGAGTGTTGAATAATAAGTAGGTATCTTGACAGATACTTATGACGTACGTGCAAATAAAATCGATGTTATGGCCTCAATGTATGAAATGATCATGGATCTTCCCTTATTCAAGGGAGTCAGTAAAGATCAGGTATCGCTTTTTTTAGAGAAAACTCATATTGACTTCAAGAACTATGGAGTCGGAGAGGTGCTTGCTGAAATGGGTGAGCCGGTCAGTATGGTCAGATTTGTCATATCGGGCGATATCAGTCTAATACATCCCTTGGAAGAGATAGGCATAACCATTGAGGAGCGTTCCGGTTTCGGAAAAGTCCTGGGTGCTGACCGACTGTTTGGCATGGCTACGGGTTATCCTTATAATGCTGTTGCCAAAACAAAGACAAGCATTATGGAATTCAGTAAGACTCAATATGTGAATTTACTTCATTCCGACCGAATATACATGTTGAATTTCTTCAATTATCTTTCATTACGGGCCCAGCGTCCTGTAGACTCCGCAGCCACTTTCTGTCATGGCGACATAATGAGCAGGATGAGTCTTTTGGTAAGCATAATGACCGAGCCGACAGCCGGAGAGATAGTCATAAGAGGAGGTGCCAAGGCTTTGGCGGATTATTGCGGTTGTGATGAGGATGCGGTAAACGCTTGGAAAAGTATGCTTGTTAGAGAAGGCTTGGGAGAATGTGACAGCAATTATGTGAAAATACGTTCAAGAGGTGATTTTCTCGACCATGCGAGAAAATGAAAGTAAAAATGCTTATTGACCGAGAATTTTATTAATTTTGCAATAAAATAGCCTCCTGAAAACGTCATGAACCGTAGGCTTAGGCAAAGGCTGGCTGACCTTAAAATATCTAAAAGATGAATTCGCAGACACTATTGAAGACAAAATTGTCGGTGCTCAATTTTCTTGAGTTTGCCGTATGGGGTGCCTATCTGATTTCATTAGGTAACTACTTGTCAAGAGTAGGACTGAGTGAGAGGATAGGTTGGTTTTATACAGTACAAGGGTTTGTGTCGTTGATAATGCCCGGAATAGTAGGTATAATAGCCGACCGATGGATCGCCGCCCAGAGGATGCTGTCATTATGTCAGCTTTTGGCAGGTTGTTTTATGATTGCTGCCGGTTGGTATGGTGCCACGGCAGGCGATTCGGTCTCTTTCGGTCCGTTGTTTACGCTCTATACATGTTCGGTGGCTTTTTATATGCCCACTATAAGTCTGGCAAATTCAGTGGCTTATTCGGCACTTTCACGAGCCGGACTTGACACTGTGAAACATTTCCCTCCCATAAGGGTATTTGGTACGGTAGGTTTCATCTGTGCGATGCTTTTTGTGAACTTTACAGGTTTTCAGTCCACTTATGCCCAGTTGTTTACATCAGCTGTTTTGGGCTTTATTCTCGCGCTGTATTCACTTACCATGCCTGATTGTCCGGTCAATAAAGGAACCTCTAAATCTTTGGCAGAATCATTAGGTCTTGATGCTTTTGTTCTTTTCAAAAGTAAGAAGATGGCTGTCTTTTTCATTTTCAGTATGTTGTTAGGCGTTTCTTTGCAGATAACCAACAGTTATGGTAACGTCTTTATAACGAGTTTCCAGAATGTAGCTGAATATGCCGATAATTTCTTTGCGAAGAATGCCAACCTTCTGATTTCACTCTCTCAGATAAGCGAGACTTTATGTATATTGCTTATACCGATGTGTCTGAAGAGATTCGGTATTAAAGGCGTGATGTTGATGTCAATGTTTGCATGGGTGTTCAGATTCGGTTTCTTCGGTCTTGGCAATCCCGGTGGAGGTGTGTGGCTGTTTATCCTATCAATGATAGTATATGGCATAGCATTTGATTTCTTTAATGTTTCAGGGTCGTTATATGTCGATCAGCAGACTCGTCCTGAAATAAGAAGCAGTGCTCAAGGTCTTTTCATGATAATGACAAATGGTATCGGAGCTTCGGTCGGTACTCTCTGTGCACAGGCCGTAGTTAATCATTTCGTTTTTTCACAATCTTCTCCTGAAGCACAAATGGCAGGTTGGCGAATCTCCTGGTATTGTTTTGCAGGATTTGCTTTAGTGGTAGGGCTGTTGTTTGCACTTGTTTTTAATGACCGTCATGCAAATCCCTCCATAGGTAAACATAGAGCGGAAGAGATTGGTCAAGGTTCATCAGGTTTTGTCACTCCGGATCCACAGTATAAGAAATGATAGAGTTCTATGCCCCTGATATAGAAACTACCGGCCTGTTGCCGGAGTCGGATTCAGCACACTGTTGTCGTGTGCTTCGCATGAAAGAGGGAGATGAGGTGACAGTAGTGGATGGAAAAGGTCACAGATTCCGCTGCAGTATTGTGTCGGCTCATTCCAAACACACCTCTTTGGAGATAATCGAGAAGATTGATGTGCCTAATCATTGGGGGGTGAATATAACTCTTGCGGTTGCCCCTACAAAACTTTCCGACAGAATGGAATGGATGCTCGAGAAGGTTGTGGAGATAGGCATTGACAGGATAGTTTTGTTGAAATGTAGACGAAGTGAGCGCAAGACCATCAAACTTGAGCGACTTGAGAGAGTCATGATTTCGGCTATGAAACAGAGCCTGAAAGGTGTGCTGCCCGTCATAGAAGATATGATGGATTTCAATACTTTTGTTTCAGATTCGTATAATGGGATCAAATGTCAGAAATTCTTTGGTTATTGTGATGTCTCATTTCCAAAAAAAGAGTTTGTAAAAGAATGTCAGCCCGGTCTGCCGGTTATAATCATGATAGGCCCGGAGGGTGATTTCGCTCCTGAAGAAGTAAGTCTGGCTGTTGCTAACGGGTTTATTCCGGTTACTTTCGGTGAGAGCCGACTCCGTACAGAGACTGCTGCACTGTATGGAGTGACAGGAGTACATATTATTAACCGGCTTAAAGGTTAGGTCTGTTATAAGAGATAATTAGTTTTCAGATGTATTTTGTTGAATCTTATTAAGAGTTTACTTAATAATCAACAGTAAGGGCGTCCGTAGATTTACAGACGCCCTCACTGTTGATATTCAGTATAAGACGATTTTATAAAGATGAGTTAGGAGAAGAAGAGGATAAGAAGTTTGATTATTTAAGTTTAAGTACCTGTCCGACTTTAATAACATCAGAGGTGCCCATGTTATTAATCTTACGCAGTGTAGTGGCCGAGACACCGTATGAACGGGCGATTGAGGAAAGTGTATCGCCTTTACGCACTGTATACACATTCTTCTCTGCATTGGCGGCACGATATGGATTTTCTTTTTCCGCTTTTGCAAGATTTTGTGCCGGAGCGTAGTTACGAGCCTTGGTATAAGTTTTCTTATCGAAAAGATATTCGTCGGTATGGGTTGTATGATTGGCAAAGTCGAAAATTGCCGCAGGATTGATGGCGTAACCCATGAAACGGGTTTCAAAATGGAGGTGAGGACCCGTAGAACGACCTGTGCTGCCACCGAGTCCGATGGGATCACCTGCTTTCACAATATCATCAGGTTTAACAAGATGTTTATTGAGGTGGCCATAAACGGTTTCAAGTCCGTTAGGGTGACGAATTATGACATAATTGCCATAACCTTTAGCCTCGTAAGCAGTTAGTCGCACTTTTCCATCAAAAGCGGCATAAATCGTATCGTTACTTTTGATAGCGAGGTCGATGCCTTTGTGCATTCTGCCGAAACGGGCGCGATAACCATAATTGGAGGTGACTTGACCCGGCACCGGCATATAATAACCGGTCACATCTATCAGTTTGGAATCAGGCACTTCTGATTCTTTAAAAGGATTTACAGCTTTGCTGTTCCATCCTTCGGTATAGATGTCAAGCTCCGGTTCGAGATCGTCAATAAGGTCGATAAAAGTATTTTTTTCGACAAGGCGAATCTGGTCTTTGTTTTTGGCCTGATTGGCGAGGAGTTGTTTGTGAGCGTCAGAGTGTGGAGACTTACTTGTAATTGTCTGAGCCATAGAGCCTGCAAAAGCCATGGAAGTCAGAATTGCAAGAGTCGCTATTTTTTTAAATAAAATCATCTTATATATTTTGCTAAGGAGCCTTTTATTAGTGTTCGTCGGGGGCGTACAGGAAAGAGATGTTAGCCGGTGTATAGTCGCAGATTTCTTCGGGTTTAAAGAAGCGGGCTATCTCTATTGCTGCATTCTCTACTGAATCAGAAGCATGGATGATATTAGCCTGGTTACTCATGCAGAGGTCGCCACGGAGGGTGCCGGGAGCGGCTTTACGGCCATTTGTAGCACCTACCATTTCACGGAAAACGCTAACCACATCGATACCTTTAAGCACCATACATACCACGGGAGTAGCCATCATGGAGGCGGCCAGACCGGGGAAGAACGGTTTGTCTGTTAGATGAGCATAATGTTCACGTAGGATGCTATCATCGAGCTGCATCATCTTCATAGCTATGATTGTGATGCCACGCTTCTCGATTCTTCCTATCACTTCTCCCATCAGACCCCGTGCAACACAGGAAGGTTTCAATATGACTAATGTCTGTTCCATATATTCTAAAGAATTTTTAAGATTTCTCTTACCTTGATGCTCAAAGTTACAACATTAAAAGTTTGATTCCTAATATTTTTTAGTTATTTTTTTTTAAAAGTTTCAATAGTGTAGAAAACACACCTCTTAACTGTCGCATATTCAGTGAAATATAGAGTTTTTATGTTTTACAACATATTTTTTCAAGCTCTGCACAAGTGGTTTTAGACTGTGCAATTTTAAGGTAAATGAAATGTTAAAATTCTTTAACGCATTATTAAATGTGCCAATATCAATTTTTTACACTGTCTCACAATTTACATGTTGCATTTAATGGCAAGAGTTTATGGCGTTATAGGATAGGTATGAAAAAAGTCTCATGGTTAATTTTTTCTATAAATATCGATTGAACCTAAAAGCATATAGTATTGTATATAGAATTAGGGAAAGTTTTCCATATAGCCACCTCTAAAAATAACAAGCATATAAATTAAAACAACAATACAAATTATGTTACCGGAAAAAGTTGTACATGAAGGATTGGAGGCAATGCCGAAAGTCGACCTGTCGGAATCCGCTCAGGAGGGAACCTATGCAATTGCCCATCTTCTGATGAGAGTTGTAGATGCCATTCTATCATTTATAGGAATGGAGGGTAATACCGTGCTTTCGACTATCCTGTATGCCGCACTGGTGTTTTTTATTGCCATAGGTATAGGCTACCTGGTGAAATGGATAGTTGTTTTCATGATGAACCATATAGGGAGCCGATTGCACTCTGTAATATATGTTTATCTCAGAGATGAGCAGTTCTTCACTAAGACAGCAAGGATAATTCCGGCCATTGTTTTTCTTATCTTCATAGAATTTACATTAAATGGCAGAGAGACATTGGCATCATGGCTAACCCGTCTGACCTGGATATATATTTGCTACATCGTGGCCAATTCGCTTACTCTTATGGTAAATGTCATGTGGCGTAATATTAATGAGAGAGCAAATAAGCGCAAACTTCCACTTAACGGTATTGCTCAGTTGGTGAAAGGTGCGATTTGGATCCTTACAGCTATTATAATAGTTGCAATAATTGTTGACAAGTCACCGGCTTCATTACTTGCCGGACTCGGTGCGTTTGCAGCCGTTCTGATGTTGGTGTTCAAAGACAGTATATTAGGAGTGGTAGCAGGTGTACAGTTGTCGGAAAATGATTCACTTCATGTGGGAGACTGGATTAAGATAGGGGATGCTAACGGTACGGTGTCTGAAGTGTCGCTTACAGCTGTGAAAGTGCTTAATTGGGATAAGACCACCACAACCATTCCACCTTATAATCTCGTTAGTAACGGATTCACCAATTATCGCACTATGCAGCAGAGCAACACACGGCGTATACAACGTTCATATATGATAGATGCAGACAGCGTAGTGCCGTGTGATGACAAATTACTTGCAGAATTCTCCAAGATACCTTTGATGAAGGATTGGATTGCCAAAAAGATTGCCCAGAAAAATGCCGGTAAGGAACAGAACGCGGCAAATCCGGACGGTCTTGTCGATGGTTCTATTGATACCAATCTCGGTGTATTCAGGGCATATCTGAAGATGTGGCTTGATGCGAATCCAAACATTGCGAGCACGGGAGATGGCAATGATTGTTTCGTCACTACTTTACCCCAGACCCCTTACGGCATACCATTCCAGGTATACTGTTTCACCTCAACTTCCAAATGGATACCATACGAATCAATAATGAGTGCAGTGTTCGAACATATCGCTGTCATGCTTCACTATTTCCATCTGTATACCTACGAAAGTCCGTCAGGTCGCGATACTATTATCGACGGTTATATCTGTCCCGGGAAGAATCCGGATGTGGTATTCGGTATGCCTTATCCCTTCTTCTACAACGGAGGGTCACCGGAAAATCCGGCTTATCCGATGCCACAATCAGCTTTCCCGCAACCGGCAGCTATGCAACCGGCACAGCCAACGCAGCCTGAATCTCACCAGGAGACTGTGGCTCCCGATCCGTCTATCGGTGGAGTACATACAGATGCTCCTGCGACTCCTGCGGCTCCGGCCTCATGATAAAATAGAAATAAGGCATCAGCTATATTACGGTCTCCAGAGTCAAAATCCGACTCCGGAGGCCGTTGCTTTTTTAAGACATATAACAACCTATGTCAGGGAAGAATCATGGAGTGTATGATTTTTTGAAGAAAAGTGTATGATTTTTTTACACTCAAAAACTGAATTATTTTCTAAGGCTATTAAATTCAAATAGTTACGTTTTTGGCACGGGTTTTGGTATATTATAGGATGTTATGAAAAAGATATTCTTATATATAATTATTTCCTTGTATCCGGCAGTAGGATTCCCTTCTACGTTACACGATGAATCTTGTGAAGCTAATCTAACCGGAACTAATCTAACCGAAGATAATGGAAAGACAACTTCTATATGGACTATGGAGGAGTGTATGGCGTATTCTGCCGAACATTCACCGGCGGTGGCTAAGGCACGTTGGGATCTGTCAACGGCTGAGGCCAACAAGAAAGAAGCTTTCGCAGACTTTTTCCCATCCTTGTCAGCTCAAGTTGGGGCACAACTTAACTGGGGACGTAATATTGATCCGGAGACCAATACGTATAATGATGTCACTACCTTTGGCAATAGCTATGGAGTCTATCTTGGTTTCTCTCTGTTTGATGGTGGACGCACATTCAACAGTTATAAATTGGCAAGGAGTGAAAGGGAAAAAAGTCTTAACAACATTCAGATGCAACGTGATGACAGAGCCATAGCGACCATGATGGCTTACGTCGATGCCTTATATTATAAAGGTGCCATCGATATTGCCATAGATAAACTCAGACAGAGTGAGGATGTGCTTAAACTCACAAGATTGCAAGAAGAACTCGGCCTTAAGAGTTATCCTGATTTAGCACAGGCAGAAGCAACAGTAGCCGGTGATGAATATACTTTAGTGCAGCAACAGAACCTTTATCTTCAGTCGATGTTAAAATTGCGTTCTACCATGAATTTACCCGATGAGGTGGAGATGAAGCTTGATTCTGCTGCGGTGGGGCATATTGAGCCGTTGTTTTCAAATGATTCT
Source organism: uncultured Sangeribacter sp. (assembly GCA_964586465.1). Taxonomy (GTDB): domain Bacteria; phylum Bacteroidota; class Bacteroidia; order Bacteroidales; family Muribaculaceae; genus Lepagella. The sequence continues at coordinate 14,229 of CAZPHL010000025.1, read as the reverse complement.
GAAGAGATATATTCACGAGCAGTCACTATAAATCCCGAAGCACTTGATGCTGAGATGAACGTAAGAGCACAACGCTACCGACTTCTCATAGAGAAAGGACGTTTGTTCCCCACCATCAGTTTAAATGCCGGTATCTCGACTTCATATTTTAAAAATCTTACAAGTAATTATTCAGGAGTGGGATTTGGTCAGCAGTTCCGAAACAATCGCGGAGAATATCTTTCATTCACCTTGTCGTTCCCGTTGTTTTCCAATCTGAATATAATTTCCGGTATAAAGAGAAACAAGATCGCACTTTCCCGAAGTCTTGTTGAGAAAGAGGAGCGTCTGCGTCAACTCCACGATAATATAGTCATTGCCGTGGCTGACCGCAACGGATATGCTCAGGAAATTCTTTCTCTGGAAGCAAAGACAGAAGCCGACAGAAAAGCATACGAATTAAACAACAGGAAATACGAGGAGGGATTGATGTCATTAATTGATGTGCAGCTCTCTGCGAATACCTATTACTCATCAAGACTCAGTCTCTTGCAAAAACAGATGCTTTATATTCTTAAAAATAAATTAGTTGACTATTATAAAGGAAATCAATCATGGATGTCAAGATAGAAAAGAAGACGGGAATCAGGGCTATAAAACCTAAATATTGGTTATATGGTGCAGGACTGATCATTCTTATCTGCGGCCTTGTCTGGGTATTGCGGGGGGAAAACAACTCGGCTTATAAAGTCAGCAAGCTGGGTTTGAACATTGGTGAAACAACGAGTGGTAAGTTTGATGATTTTGTTAGGGTAGATGGAAGAGTGCTTCCTATACGAACTGTGCAGATAAGTCCTGAAGAGGGTGGTATAGTAAAAGAGATAGTGAGAGAAGAGGGATCAAAAGTTAAAAAAGGTGATGTAATAGTGAGATTAAGCAACAGTAACCTCGATTTACAGATTCTCAATTCAGAAGCAGAGTTAGCGGAGAAACAGAATATCTTGCGCAACACTCAGATCAGTATGGAGCAAGACCTCCTCAACAACCGGACTGAACAGGCTCAGCTGGATCTTGAAGTGACGAGAAAGAAGAGGGCATACGAACAGCAGAAGCGACTGTATGAGGAAAAGTTAGGAAACAAGGAAGATTATATCCAAAGCAAAGAGGATTATGATCTCGCTGTGAAGCGCCAGGCACTCATCAACCGTCGTCTTGAAAAAGACAGCGTATTTCGTTTGGCTCAGGTTGACCAGATGGAGGAGAATCTTTCCAATATGCAAAGGAATGTGGTATTGATCAGAGAACGTAAGGAACATCTTGAAATAGTGAGTGCTATTGACGGAGAGCTTGGACTTCTTGAAGTTGAATTAGGACAGAATATTTCATCCGGTGAGAAAATAGGCCAGATAAATGATTTGAGCGATTATAAAGTGGAAGCACAAGTTGATGAACATTATATCGACAGAGTGCATGAGGGGCTTGATGCTACCTTTGAGCGGGGTGGCCAGAATTTCAACATGCGTGTCAGAAAAGTTTATCCGGAAGTCAGGGAAGGAAAATTTCGAGTGGAATTCGTTTTCACTGATCTCCATCCGGAAAACATACGAAGCGGACAAACATATAATCTGAATCTTCAGTTAGGACAACCTACGGATGCCATTCTGATTCCAAGAGGAACTTTCTATTCCACCACAGGGGGAAAATGGATATTTGTTGTGGATAAAGACGGGACAAAAGCTTACAGAAGAAACATACGTCTCGGACGCCATAATCCGCAATATTATGAAGTGCTCGAAGGCCTGGAGCCGGGAGAAAAAGTGATTGTTAACGGGTATGAATCCTACGGCGATTCAAAAACGTTACATCTTACAAATTGAAATGACAGATTAACCAATCTTAATTACATATCAGAAACAGTCCGGATGGACGGATTGCTGAATGAATTCAGAAAAAGTGCGTTGGATATATTACTGAATAAATAATAAAAGCATTGAATTAAAACAACAATAAAGAAATATGAGATCTTACTTCAACTTTTTAAAGAAAAACAAAGCCTATACTCTTATAGATGTATTAGGTCTGGCGCTGAGCATAATGTTTATCGTGCTCATAGGAGCCTATACGTGGCAAGAGACGCATATTGACTCAGGACTAACAAAGAAAGACAGGATGTATATTATTTCACTTGACTTAGATGGATATAAGCAGACCGGTAGTCACTGGCGTATGATAAATCGGCTTATGGACCGCTTCCCGGAAATCGAAGCCGGCACGGCAATAGTGGGCAGCCACAGGGCATTAGCCACACATGACGGGGAGAATATCACTTCCAATGTACTTTTTGTAGATTCAACCTTCTTGGATATTTTTGATTTCAACCTGATAAGAGGAGACAAGAAAAAAGTGTTGAGTAATCCAAATTCTATTGTGGTGACAGAAGAATACGCAAGGAAAATTTGGAAAGATGAAGACCCGATGGGGAAGTCTATTCTTTTTAATGTTGAAGAAGATCCGTTGATTGTCACCGGCATTATAGCACCAATCGAGAATACCTCTCTCAGGTCGCCTGATCGGGAGTCAAAAAAAGCATCAATAGATGCGTTGATTCCTATGGAGATGGTAAAATACTATAACAGGGGACTTTATGATGATAGAATGCCTAATGCAGTTGGTAGTGAAGTCATACTTCTTGGTAAAGAGGGAACAGATCTCAAAGTAATTGAGGATAAAATTAATGAATATGCAAAAGAATTTTATTGGATACTTCAATTGCCGGAATCCAAAATAAGGTTGGAACTTTTACCTTTCAAGGAGCATTATTTTTCCAATTATTCATCTGCATCAGGAGGATTTTTACGTGGAAACGGTAAAATGGTGAAGATTTTATTCTCAACGGGTTTGGCAATCCTTCTTTTCGCATTGATGAACTACATCAATCTCACTGTGGCCCTCTCAGGCCACAGAGCTAAAGAGATGGCTACCCGCAGGCTTCTCGGCGACACAAGAAATGGAATAATAATGAAACTCATAGGAGAAAGCACACTTCTCTGTTTCGTATCCGCTATAATAGGACTGGGACTGGCATGGCTTGCTATTCCTACAGCTGAGCGACTGCTTGATACCTCTATTTCACTTCGTTATTGCATCACACCGGCCACAATTTCAATTTTTATCGGCATCATACTTCTGATGGGAATATTGGCCGGTGTTATACCGGCTTTAATGATTTCCTCTGTAAAACCTATTGACGTGGTAAGAGGTACATTTCGCCGTAACACAAAAATGGTTTTTAGTAAGGTGTTCATTGTAGTACAGAATGTAGTAACAATAGTCATGCTTGCTTCCTCACTTACTATGTATCTACAGATAAGGCACGTGATCAATGCCCCGTTGGGATATAACGTAGATGATATAATGTATATTTTTTTAGGAGGAAATGAGCAACAGGCAAAACTTTTCAAACAAAAGGTAGAGCAATTGCCGGGGGTAGAACTTGTCAGTGCATCTTGTGGTTATCCTTTGGACGCCGGCAATAACAACACGATGGTGTATGAAGGACGAACCATCTCTTTCCAAAGTTTTATCGGGGATGAAAATTTTATGAAGATTTTCGGCCTTACTCTAAATAAGGATAACAAAACAGCCGATTCCGATAAATTCTATATCAACCGTCAGGCATTGGATGAGTTAGGACTGAAGGAAGATGCTAAATCTTTTCCTTTTTATGACCAGATTATCCCTATTTCAGGTATTCTTAATGATTTTTATATCAGGACAATACTGGATGACCAGCATCCTGTCAGAATTGATATCGTTCCTGCTGATAAATTCCAACCCTGGGGTATCGCGATAAAAGTTAATGGCGATCATGAAGAAACTTACCAGAAAGTAAAGGAAGTTTACAAGGAAGTATTCGAATGGGATTATGCTGAAACACGTCCATACATTCAACAACAGATTGAAGATCGTTTTACACCTCAGAAAAATATCATGAAAGTGGTTTCTATATTCGCTGTTATAGCTGTCGTGATATCATTGCTTGGCTTGATGGCCATGAGCACCTATTTCGTACAGATGCGCAGGAAGGAGATAGCGGTTAATAAAGTTTTGGGATGTGACAGCGGTGAAATGTTGCGGAAACTCGTGATATCTTTCCTCTCTTATGTGGCATTGGCTTTTCTGATTGCAATACCTGTGATTTATTGGTTTATGAGCGACTGGTTGTCTGAATTCAGTTACAGGATTTCACTTTCGTGGTGGATTTATGCGGTTTCAGGTTTGGTATGTATCTTGGTGAGCCTGCTCTCTGTCTACGTCCAGAGTTATCGTGCTGCAAATGAGAATCCGATAAAGGCATTGTATCAGAATTGATAATAAAGAGTTATTAAGATAATTGTAATTATGGATAATAATAAAGAAATGATCAAGATAAATAATCTAAGTAAGTCTTTCAGAACAGAAGAAGTTGAGACCTTGGCACTGCGGGGAGTGTCTCTTGAAGTGGAAAAAGGGGAGTTTGTAGCTATTATGGGTCCCTCAGGATGTGGAAAGTCCACACTTCTCAATATACTTGGCCTTCTTGACAACCCCACCGAAGGAACTTATCTGCTTGAAGGGACAGATATTGGAGGATTAAAAGAAAAAAACCGCACGACAATCCGGAAAGGGAAAATTGGCTTCGTTTTCCAAAACTTTAACCTTATTGACGAGCTGACAATAGAGGAGAATGTCGAACTTCCTTTGCGTTACCTCAATATCGGGTCGAAAGAGAGGAAAGAGCGTGTGAAGAATGTATTGGAGAGAATGGGTATATCCCATAGAGCGAAACATTATCCACAACAGCTTTCAGGCGGCCAGCAACAACGTGCGGCGATAGCCCGTGCCGTAGTGGGACGCCCGACTATGATCTTGGCAGATGAGCCCACCGGTAATCTTGATTCAAAAAACGGACAGGAGGTAATGGATCTCCTGACAGAATTGAATCGCGAAGGTACGACGATTGTAATGGTGACTCACTCGAAACATGATGCAGCTTATACCCATAGGATTATAAACCTCTTTGACGGAAAGATTGTGGATAAGGCAGAACTTTGATTGATATATTTTTTTATGTAAATTTGCAGAATGAAGGAGACAAAAACTCTACTTGTTGTAGATGATAACAAGGATATACTTTCTGCTATAAGAATATTGATGAAGGGTAAAATGGAAGTAGTGACAGCTTCCAGCCCTTCTTCAATACCCGATTTACTCCGGAAGCATCATCCAAAGGTGGTGCTTCTTGACATGAATTTCAATGCCGGCATCAATTCGGGGAACGAAGGGCTCTATTGGTTATCAGAGATAAGACGCCTTTCGCCTCAGACCTCAGTAGTGCTTTTTACAGCCTATGCAGATGTACGTCTGGCCGTTGAGGGAATGAAACTCGGTGCTACTGACTTTTTAGTCAAACCTTTTGATAATGAAGAATTAGTCTCCACTCTCGAAAAAGCGTTTTCCGGTCACAAACAAGGGACCGGAGGTGAGCAGAAAATAATGTTGTGGGGAAGCAGTCAGGAGATGACGGCTCTTCGTAAGATAGTGGAGAGAGTTGCTGTTACCGATGCCAATATACTGATAACCGGCGAGAACGGCACAGGCAAAGATCTCCTTGCCCACGAAATCCATCGTCTTTCTTTACGGAGAAAAGGTCCTATCGAGATTGTGGATATGGGTGCGGTGATAGAATCACTCTTTGAAAGCGAACTTTACGGACATGTGAAGGGTGCCTTTACCGATGCCCGTTCAGACAGGGCCGGTAAATTTGAAACCGCACATGGCGGTACTTTATTTCTCGATGAAATTGGAAACCTTCCATATCATCTCCAAGCCAAACTGCTCACTTCACTGCAACAAAGAAGTGTGACGAGGGTGGGGAGCAATATACCGAGGCCTATAGATATCCGTCTTATTACGGCTACCAACCGTGACTTACCCGGTATGGTTGCGAACGGAGAATTCAGGCAGGATCTCTTTTATCGCATCAATACTGTCCAGATAGAACTTCCTCCTTTGAGAAAACGCAGAGATGATATTCCTGAGTTTGTTGAACTATTTCTCAAGAAATATGCACGTATATATGGAAAACAAGTTCCCGGTGTATCTAAAGAAGCTATGGTGCGACTTCAAAACCGCCCGTGGCCGGGAAATATACGCCAATTAGAGCACGTGGTTGAGAAAGCCTTGATAATGAGCGATGCCCAAGTGTTAGGGAAGGACGATTTTGATTTATATGACGAGCCGCTACTACAAACACAGACAACAACGGGCTCAACACTTGAGGAGATAGAGCGGAAAACAATAGAGAGTGCTATTAAACAACATAGAGGCAATTTGGCGGAAGTAGCACGCCAGTTAGGCATTACAAGACAGACTTTATATAATAAAATCAACAGATATGGATTATAGCGTGAAGGGTCTTGTGAGACAACCTCGTTTTTTGTCGATACTTTCAATTCTGCTGACTATTATTTCATGCTGTCTTTTTTATTATGGCTACCCTGTAAGTGCAACGGTATGTTTGATTTGTGCGATTCTTAGTATCAATTCATTAGTCAGTTATTTCAAAAGATTGGATGTTAAATTCGATTATATAGTCTCGGCTACTATGAATGGAGATTTTTCTTATAAATTTCCCTTAGATAACTGTAGCCAACATGAATCTGAGATAAACCGTAAATTGAATCTTATAGTTGACTATCTGGAGAAACTGAAAGACAAGACCCGAAATGAAGAAAGATTCATCGGAGAAGTGATTAACGTGGTTGAAACAGGGATTATTGTCGCTGATGAAAATGGTCATGTCGTTCAGGCCAACCGCCGTGCTCACCAACTGCTCTCCTTACCCGTAATAACTGAAATCAAACAAATTCCAACCACTTTATCAGGGGTTAATATAAAGGTTAACACTGTAAAGATTGAGGATGAATCAGTGGATATTCTCACGTTGACGGATATCAGTCACGTCACACAGACTGCCGAGGTAGATTCCTGGGAGAAACTTAACAGAGTGCTGACTCACGAAATTATGAATTCTCTGACTCCGGTAAATTCTATAATTGATTCTTTGGGCAACTGTTTAAAAGAAGATCCTGAATTGAAAGATAAAACCGAGTTGATTCAACAGATAGAAGTGATAAAGTCAAGTAATAAGACGCTTATGGATTTTGTAAGGAATTTCAGGAAAATAGCTGTGATTCCTGATCCGGTGCCACATGTAATCTATTTGAAACCTTTCCTTCAAAAGATAATAACCTTAGCTAAGGCATTTGAAGGAGGTGAGGACATAGCCTATAAGTTGGTAGTTTTCCCTCCGGATACAATGCTATATACAGATGATAATTTATTGAAACACGTTTTAGTAAATATAATAAAAAACGGAATAGAGGCAGGTGCACATAATATTTTTATCGAAGCTGAGATAAAGGAAGATGAAAGTATTGAAATCTCGATAAGTAATGATGGGGCGCCTGTACCTGAAAAATTGGTGACCCAGATTTTTACTCCGTTCTTTACCACCAAAACTAAAGGAAGCGGTATTGGATTAAGTCTGTCACGTCAGATTATCTCTCGGCTCGGCGGCACACTCACTCTAACTCCCTCCCAAATGACAAGATTCATTATTACACTTTGAATAAAAAAATTACCCAACGAGGTAAGACGTTGAGTAATTTTAGAAGAGTTTAAGGTGTGTAATTATTAAGATGTAAGATTATTTAGACAAAGGTGTTATTGTATATCCAAGTTTGCGGAGACCTTCGAGCACACCTTTCTCGCCGGGAAGATGCAAAGCGCCTACCGCTACAAATGTGGGTGCTTCATTAAATATTGCCGGGAGTTTGGTAAGCCAATCAGCGTTTCTTTTGTCAAGCAAAGCTTCCATGAATTCCGGATGCTCATCATCTCTTTCGCTCATTTCCATCATTTTTGCCAGATCTTGATTCATATAAGCTTCAGTAAGCTCCTTTGCACTGGCCACAGCTTTATTAGGATTCTTAAGCATTTCTACGAGAGCTTCAGATTGAACTGATATAGGAGTGAAGTTGAAAAGAAGTTCGGCCTGCTGTTCAGCAGTCTCCAGTGGTATGATTGTTTTTCCGTCGTTAGCACCGGTTTTTTGGAACCATGTATCAAGTTGATTATTAGGATCAAAATCCGGTATATCCTTTGACATGATTCCGACAGTAACTATGGTGGAGACTACCATCGGTTTCATACCGTCAAGCATAGAGAGATCCATACCGGGCATGGGAGCAACCTTTTTGAATTCTTCATTGACAATTGTGAAATCCTCAGGGGAGATGACCTTGGAGAGAGTGCTATCGGCCGGAGCGATCATATAGGGTTGCATAGCCATCTGCATTTCCATAGGATTCTGTGTCATGTCGATTTCACCTACAATTTGGGTAGCATTATTGAAAGGTGTGGAGGCACCAAACTTTTCAATCACAGATACCGGGGCAAGATGATGGGTGCCAAAAATATAGGAAGGTTCTTTAAGACCGTTACCCTCAACTTTGTAAAGCACTTGTGCCGTCACAGGCATTGCCCCTAAAAACAGGAGAGAGGCGAGTGTGGATTTCAGAAAATTCATTTTATACCGTTATTATATTAGACATTTGTTTTTTAATTATCTGAATTCGGGAGTTGAGCAACAGGATGCTTGTAGCTAACCTAAGAGAAGTCACAAATTAACCTCTCAATAATTAGCCGGACTCTCCCTGTGCTGAACTCTATATTATTAGACGCAAGGAAATATCAAAAATTACAGGTGAGATGAAAAAAAGATTAAACATTACATAGATTAAGAATTTTTTTTCTACTTTTGTTGAAATTTGCAGAATAAAATATGGATAATAAGACTTTGGTAGACACCTTGTCGAAAAAACTTGATGTATCACACGAGACCATCGGATTGCTGATAGAGGGATTGGCCGGATGCCTCGGTGAATGCGGTTCCAATCTTGACTCTGTAGCCATATCAGGTTTCGGTGTGTTTGAAGCCCGGAAACGTGCTGAGCGCGTAGCCGTGCATCCGGCATCAGGAAAACGTTTGCTCATACCCCCGAAGATAGTTCTCAACTTCAAATCATCCACGGGATTAAAACAGCGAATCAATAATGGATAATAAGATAACGATGACCCGGCTATCAGCGATGCTTGCTCTGGCCACGGGTCAATCCGGTGAATTATGTGAGGCGTTTCTCAAAGAGCTTTTTCTTTTGATAAGCGATGAATTAGGAAAAGGCGAGAACGTCAGGATAAAAGGACTTGGAGTATTCAAACTTGTAGACATCGAAGCACGTAAAAGCGTAGATGTCTCCACAGGTGCTGAAAATGAAATACCGGCTCATAAACGTGTGATTTTCGTGGCTTCCAAAGAATTGGCTTCTCTTGTCAATTCTCCTTTTGAAGCATTCGAGGCTGTAGAGATATCAGATGATTTACCTACGGATATATTCATGGAATCGAGTGTTGACCGTGAGGAGCAAGAAACACAAGACAGTTTTGACGAAGCTACAGATAATCTTAATGAGGTTTTAGAAAATCAGGAAAGTCTTAAGGAGGTTGTAGAGAACAACGAGGAAGTGCCGGTGATATCTTTCTCACATGTAGTTGAAGACAAGTTAGCGAAAATAGAGCAGTCTGAAAGTGAGGATTACATCGAGGGGCATGAGGAATTGAATACTATCTCTAAAGATCCTGAGGAAACAGGCAAAAATGTTGAACCGATGTCTGTTGTAGATGAAGAGGAAGAGGAGGAGAAAAATTATCGCTTCGCTTGGGGTTTTCTTTCAGGATTTGCAGCGGCCGTAGTGGTAATTGCTTTAGGTATCGGCATTTGTGTCAAGTTTGACCTGCTTCCGAAAGGTGTGGCCGCTTTGCTTGACAGGGAATTGAGAGATGATCTTGCTAAAGCGGATAGTTCAGACACATTAAATGTAGGTTTGAAGTCTGAGCCGGCTAACGCCCCAGACAGCAATAATATCACATTAAACGACAATAATGTCATTTTATCCGGTAATATTAATGACAATGATAGTGTTGACTCAGTGCCCACACGTCCGTCAGATGAACCGGTGTATGATACGGTCTCCACAACTCGTTATCTCACAACAATGGCAAAAGAACATTATGGGAATTTCAACCTTTGGCCAATAATATATGAAGAAAATCAGGCAATCTTAGGACATCCTGACCGAATAAAGCCCGGGACAAGGGTAGTGATACCACCGCTTTCAAAATATAAAGTCAATCCCGACAATCCTGATGATATAAAAAGGATGAAGCAAAAAGGAAATAGTATATATGCTCGTTATAAATAGTTGATATTTAAATAGGTAAGAGTAGCTGATAAAAATAATTTGTAAAAAAGTGAGAAAAAATTTGGCTAAATCAACCTAAATGCCTAATTTTGCACTCGCAAAGGAACGGAAACGTTCAGTGATAATAAAAAGGTGCCATGTCCGAGTGGTTAGGTACCGGTCTGCAAAACCGTTCACACCAGTTCGAATCTGGTTGGCACCTCAAAAAAGGAGTGGAAATCATTTGATTTTCTCTCCTTTTTTGAGTGCTTATAATTTATGCAACCGTCCCTATGTCACTACATAATTTGAAAGCCTATGCCTAAAGAACAATCTAATTTAAAAGAGCGCCAAGACACACGCTTTAAAGAACCTAAACAATTCACCGTATTCATTCATAATGATGATTTTACTACCATGGATTTCGTTGTGGAGGTGCTCAAAACGGTTTTTCATAAGTCAACTGAACAGGCCGTCCTGCTTATGCTTCAGGTGCATCATTCAGACAAAGCACCGGTGGGTACCTACAGTTATGATATGGCCGTCACAAAGGTGGATAAAGCCACTGAGATGGCCCGTTCAGAGGGTTTCCCTTTGCGTCTTTCCATCAAGGAATCCTGATTCTAATGTTTTGTGCGGATTTTATTTCTGAAAGAACACTGACACGGATTTTCATTTTGAAAGACATTGATGCGGATTTTCTAATCTGAAAAACACTGTAAAGAAAAGTTATACAAACATATATTCTTTTAATATCTGATTAATGGATCAGCAAATTTATTTTTCTGAAGAAGTCAACAAGGTTTTCAAAACCATGTTTGAAATTGCTGCAGATAACCGTGATGAATATGCCACTCCTGAACATTTCCTTCTTGCGTTGCTCAAACAACTGAAGTTTATGAGCGCTCTCAACCGTTGTGGTGTAGGAATTAGAGAGATGGAAAGGAGTCTGAAAAATTATATTAAAACTTTAGATAAACTCCCTTCCGACGCTGCTCCGACACAAGAAATGAGCAAGCAGTTGCAAGACATGATAGAGCTTGCCGCAAATATGGTTGTGGCATCCGGAAAGGAGGAGTTGCAGGTGCCTCATGCAGTGAATGGACTGTTAAAATTGGAGGACTCCTTGGCTGCCTATTTGCTTTTGAAGATAGTTGACGGGGATGAGGGGACTTTAATGAGTGAGGTGATAGACTCCTACGAAGGATATTCGTTGGGAGAGCCTGAAGATGAGAAATCTGAAGAAGATGAATCTGCCGGTGCCTCGGAAGTCAGAGAAAAACCAAAGAGTGTGTCCGGATGGAGAGGACTTGTGGTATGCGTAAATGATTTTGTCGAGGGTCGTAATCCTCTTATCGGTAGGGAAAGAGAACTTGAAAATACCGTCAGAGTGTTGAGCCGGAAAGATAAGAACAATGTGTTACACATAGGAGAACCTGGAGTTGGAAAAACAGCTATTGTCTATGGTCTTGCAAGGCTGATTAATGAAGACCGTGTCCCCGAGACTCTCAGGGGTGCAAGGATTTATCAGCTTGATATGGGTACGTTGATTGCCGGCACTCAATTCAGAGGAGATTTTGAAAAACGTCTCAAACTGATTATGGATGGTGTCAGTCAGGAGGATAACGCTATCGTTTACATAGATGAAATCCATTCTTTGGTAGGTGCCGGTGCCACGGGTGAGGGGGCTTTGGACGCATCGAATATGTTAAAGCCCTATCTTGAGGCCGGTAAAGTAAGATTCATAGGATCTACTACTTACGAAGAGTATAAAAGATTCTTTGCCAAAAGCAAAGGTCTGGTCAGACGTTTCCGTCAGATTGATATAGCTGAACCTTCTATAAAAGAAGCTTACGAAATCCTTAACAGGCTTAAAGATGGCTATGAGAAATTTCACGGCGTGTCTTACACGGATAAAGCAATTGAATTTGCAGTAAGCGGAAGTGCCCGCCACATCACTGACCGCTTTTTACCTGATAAAGCGATTGATCTGATTGACGAGGCCGGAGCTTACAGGAAGATTCATCCTATGGAGAATGGAGAAAAAACAGTGGATGAGAGATTAATTGCCGAAGTCCTGGCCAAGATATGTAAAGTGGAAGCACTTGCTACAAAAGAGGATGATGAAGCGCGTCTTGCAACTCTGAAAGAACGAATGGAATCACAGGTGTTTGGTCAGGATCAGGCGATAAAGGAGGTGACAGAAGCCATACAGATGTCGAAAGCCGGCCTGACAGAAGATAACAAACCTTTGGCATCACTTCTGTTCGTCGGACCGACAGGTGTCGGTAAGACAGAGGTAGCCAAAGTTCTCGCAGCCGAATTAGGGCTTGAGCTCCTGCGATTTGACATGAGTGAGTACACAGAGAAACATACCGTAGCCAAGCTTATCGGATCTCCGGCAGGATATGTAGGTTATGAGGATGGAGGGTTGCTGACTGACGCCATACGCAAGAATCCTAACGTGGTTTTACTTCTTGACGAGATAGAGAAAGCTCACTCCGACATCTATAACATTCTGCTTCAGGTGATGGATTATGCCCGACTGACAGATAATAAAGGTAATCATGCTGATTTCAGGAATGTAGTGGTGATAATGACATCTAATGCCGGAGCGCAATATGCAGCACAGGCTAAAGTAGGTTTCGGAAATACTGTGTCTTCCGGTCAAGCTATGATGCGTGAGGTGAAACGTACGTTTAAACCGGAGTTCCTCAATCGCTTGTCAGGCACAGTAGTATTCAACGATATGACGCGTGAAATGGCTTCTCTCATTCTTGAAAAGAAACTAAATCAATTGCGTGAACAGCTTAAAAAACGTAATGTCACACTCGTGCTTTCGGAAGATGCGCGTAATCTGCTATTAGACGCCGGGTTTACCAAAGAATATGGGGCCAGAGAGCTTGACAGAGTACTCTCAGCACAGTTGAAGCCAATGCTTATGCGTGCTATACTGTTCGGCAACCTTAAGAATGGTGGTGAGGCTAAAATTGACGTTAGAGATAAAAAGTTATGGTTTTTGGATTAAGCGAAGAAATCGCGTTCCCTGATCCACGATTGGGAGAGCCTGACGGACTTATAGCAATAGGAGGTGATTTAAGCATCGATCGTTTATTATTTGCCTATAGTTATGGCATTTTCCCATGGTTCTCTTTTCGAGATTCTGATGCTCCTTATTGGTATTGTCCTATGCAACGGTTTGTGATATTTCCTGACGAAATACATATCTCACATTCCATGCGTAGTCTAATCAATAAGAATCGTTATAGGTTAAGTATCAACGAAGACTTCGCGGGTGTTATCAATCAATGCAGTGCGCTACGTATAGATGAAAGTGGAGCATGGCTTGGAGAGGATATGATAGAGGCCTATACGAGATTATATGAGCAAGGCTTTGCGGCCAGTGTCGAGGTCCGGGAGGATGAGAAGCTTGTTGGCGGACTATATGGAGTATGTATCGGTAACGCGTTTTTTGGTGAGAGCATGTTTTCATTGGTCCCGAGTGCGAGCAAGCTCGCTCTGATTCATTTAGCAAAGGTTTTCGGAGCTAATGGAGGTAAACTTATAGATTGTCAGTTTGAGACACCACACCTGAAGAGCATGGGAGGGCGTCATATTCCGTATGATGAGTATATGAAAATAATTTCGGAATAATTAGAAAACAATCATAAGCTTCCGAGATAAGATTTAAAGGAAAATAAGAAAACCTCCGTTGCCTGAAAATATGGGCCACGGAGGTTTTCTTTATTTTGTGTATATGTGACAGGTTATATAAAACCGGTTGTAATCATTTATTTCTTATGGTGGTCACACTTGCCGTCACATTTCTTGTCAGCTTTTTCTTTGTCGCACGACTTGCCGTCACATTTCTTGTCGGCTTTTTCTTTGTCGCAGGACTTGCCGTCAC
>CAZPHL010000024.1:0-29007 GCA_964586465.1 uncultured Sangeribacter sp. | reverse complement strand
TGCTATCATTGGAAGGCTGGAATAAGGGAAATATTGGAAACGTATTCGCCGGGAAATGTGTCGGCCTCTTCAGGGAAGTAGACCGGCATATTTTCCTGTAGAGGCAGTATTCTCAATTCAAGTTCCATTGCATCAGCGGGGAGCCTCCATAGACCGTATAGCATCGGACGACCGTTATAGAAATTGTCAGCGATGAGTTTACCATTGCAATACAGTCGTGCTACATCTCCACGATAATTTATCCGTAACAGAAGATTATCGCGCTGTAAAGCCTCTGGCAAATTACTGATTTTATAGACGGCTGCACTATCGAAATCTTTGTCTGTCGGTGCTTGGGCTACTTTGTTCACACCCATGGTAATTGGACGCGAGTTAGCCGCTTCCGCAATTTTCATTATCGTTGGTCGGGTAGTAGGGATTTGGGCAGGTTTTACATCTGGAAGGAACAGATGAGAAGCCTGGTCGGAAGTCAGAAGATAGATATTTTCAAAGACAGGTTGGTCCTGACCAAGTGCTTTCTGATTCTTAAGAACTTTATTACCTACGGCTATTTCAGTAGGGATACCCGGAATCTGCTCGAGATAAATATTTCCTTCACGATTGGCTATAAGTTGAGCCGTGGCGTAGCGAATGCCCTCAATGTTTACCGGGAAGATACAGATGGTTCCTGCCGGTATGGTTACAGGCTCTTGAGGAAACTTTATTCCGCATAGATTGAACTGAATTCCTCTTTTATCTTCTAACTTCCGGAGTCTTTCATAATTATTTACAAAGACAAATCCACTATCGCCTGATGAGCGGTAAGACCATCTCAGATGGGAGTCGTCACCCTTTTCTATATCTTGGGGCATAGGGAAGGTGGGTTGCATAGCAGCCAGACTTGCACCGTAATCTTTCATAAAAAGATGGAGCTTACGGAGACTATAATAGTGAGGGTAGGGCTGTCCAAACTCCCCGAGAGGAGCCTGAAAGTCATAGTTTTTTACTGGCATATCATTATAGTTGGTCTCAGGACTATCCTGCAATTCATTCAGATAGATATCACTGTCGGGATTAGTTCCACCATGATACATATAATAACCGAGAAGATTACTGCCGCTCCCAAGTTTCACAACCGCCAGAGAGTATGCATCTTCTGGATATATCCAGGGCCGTCGATGATAGGCACCCATCATGCCCCCTCCAAGTTCACAGGTAAAATACGGATAGAGTTCATCTCCTTCAGACACTTTTTCCTTCTGATCCTTAAGTTGTTCCGAGGCAATAGCAGTAGAGCTTCTGAAAGGTTTGAAATTGAAGGCCTTATAGTAATTCCCGGCAGTAGATTCAAGAGAGCGTTCCCAGAAACCGTCGGCATAGTCACCATAAAGCGGGAGCATCTCGCCATGAGGGACCGGAGACTTGAGTTCGGGCCAGCCCGTCCGGGTATAGAAAGGAAGGTCGAAACCGATTTCGGTTGCTATCTTTTTAAGGGCCATAAGATAGGAGCCGTGACCGCTGTATTCATTGTCAAACTGACACGCTATCACCGGTCCACCGTCTTTCCACTGAAGTCCCTCTATTTGAGAGAATATCTGTCGGTAAAGCTTGTCCACGGCATCAAGAAATTCCGGATTCTCTGTGCGTGATTCTATACCTTTCTCAAAAATCCAGTCAGGGATTCCACCGCATCTTGCTTCACCGTGACAGAAAGGACCGACACGCAGTACGACAGGCATCTCTTCCTCCTTGCATATTTCAAGAAAATACCGCAAATTTCTCTGACCGCTCCAGTCGAATTGTCCCTCCTTACTCTCATGATGATTCCAAAATATATAAGTGGCTATTATTGTCACGCCACCATCTTTCATCTTTTTTACAGCAGAGCGCCATTCATTCTCCGAAAGGCGACTGTAATGAATCTCACCCATTACAGGTGTAACTCTTTCTCCGTCAATAATAAGACTTTGTGAATCCCATCTGATTTCAGGAACTTTGCCGTCTGCGACAGATGCAAACGATATGGAGAGGGATGTTGAGAGGGATATGGCTGTAAGAAATGATAGAATGCGAGTTTTCATAACAAGGTCAGTGGATTATAAATGCAAAATTATAATTTTATCCTGAAAAGACAACCATAATTGTTACGATAAAGTGTATTCATACCATTGTTATTGTTGAATGATTGTAAATGAGACCAAAACGGATAATCGGGCGATAAACCACCATAATGCATAAATAAATAAGGGCAAAGAATGAATAAACAACCGGATTTGTGCGTTACAAGAAAAGATATTATCGTAATTACTATATTAATTTCTTAAGTCCCTAAAATTCAAAAATGTTGCTGTTATGAAAGAGTCCAAGTTGCCCGTGATGATGTATATTCATGGTTTCCGTTCGGGAGCTAACGGCTCCAAACGCGAACAATTGCAAGAACATTTTTCAGAACGTTATCGGGTGATAGCTCCTGAGGTTGATGCAGATCCGGAAAAATCTCTTGCCAAACTGAATGAAATCATTGCTAAAGAACATCCGTCAGTAATCGTGGGGACATCTCTCGGTGGATGGATGACTCTGATGTGTGACAGTGGCGATGCCAGTCTCATTGTTGTTAATCCAAGTACAGATCCTAAGCAGACCCTTTCACAGTGGATTAATCAGGAACTTCCATATTTCTGTGAGCGTATGGATGGGGTGCAGACTTATACTCTCACTCAGGAAGTTCTTGACAAGTATGATATGTATGATGTAGATAAAGTGGTTAAAGCTAAATCGGATCGCATAAATGCTCTATGTTCTACGGCAGATGAGCTGATAGGAGATCTTCATATTCGGACTTTGAAACCTCTGCTTGCGGACGAAAGATTGGTAATTGTGGATGATTTCGGCCATCGTTGTTCGGGTCCCGGCATGACACACCTCTTTAATATTTTAGATAGCCTGTCAAATTAAATTATATTTTTTTCAATAGTCCAAATTACATTTGGGTTAATTGGCCCGTTTTAGGTGTATGCTGCTCCATACGCATCCGATTCTTTAGTATGATTGTAAGTCCTAAATCCAAGTTACTCATTCCCGACTATAAATCAAATAAATAAGTGATTAAATTTTGATTTCATTACGATGATGTTAAGTTTTTTGGCATTTGGGAAAACCTATTTACCCCCGAAGCCATACAATCATCCGGTATAGAGTTGACAAAAGGTATCAGCAAAATATATTCAGGGAACCTTGAGTGGAGAGAAAGTGATGTCGTTCAGACCGGCTTTTTTGGCTTGAGAATGTTGATGTTCGCGGGGTACATAATATTTACGTCCATCTTTTATGAGATAAGAGCCTGTCTGATGGAAAGTAAAGGGAACATGAGCTTCGCGACATTGGCGGTGCATGTCGAGCACCCAGTTATAATCTAATGGACGAGCGTATTTACCTGATTCACCTCCTACAGATACCTCCTCGATCAGTTTTGGATCAAGATACCGACGGAGATTTATCTGTTGTAGCATCGGGGCTGCGATAACAAGACGATGTTTGATAGGTAGGGAGAGGAAGATGGGCATGCGATAGTCAGCACGGTCTTGATTTTCAACCGTGCAACCGATGGCAACATTATCATACCCATCATCCCAGTCGTAGGGTAGACACTTTGCCAATCGTTCAATACGTTTGGTGAAGAAAAAGAATGAGCAGTCATTACGTTGACGTATTATGTCCCAGATGGCCCCGCGCCATTGATCACCCTCTTCGATTAGAAGGTCAGAGGTGAAACAAAGTGCAAACTGTGTTCCTGGCGGAAATTTCCAATTCTTTTTTCTATCCCTTTTTATAGGAAGATGAAAAGAGGTGGTAAGTCTTACTTCATTTGAGGGCACAGCTGTACCGAAAGCGGCATCCTCACGATAGACATAACAGTGTCTGCATCCTTCGCTAATTTTGTGGCATCCATGCCACGGGTTCCACATAGGCATAATCTATAAGTTTTAGAATGGCAAATTTACTATAAAAAAGCTATGTTTTACACCGTCAGGATAAAGAATATTTTCTTTAGAGGAAAGTTTTTTGAGATAGTGAGAATCCATAAGAAAACTTGTAATTTAATGATTTCTGGATATAAGTTGTAAGACACATAGGATTTGATTAATTTTGTCTTTTAATTATGGATCATGTATTATTATAATTATGTGTTGATCGAACTTATTAATCGAACAATATGATTATGAATTAAGCGAAGATTATGGAATTGAATATAAGAATGGCTGCAGAGAAGGATGTTGAAGGAATTATTTCGCTTCTTCATCAGGTGAATGATGTGCATGCGGATGGACGGCCGGATCTGTTTATACATGGCCATACAAAATATGATGAGGCAACTTTAAAGAGCATAATGGCAAATCCACAGACACCGATTTTTGTTGGAATAGATCCGGAGGGAAATCTTGCCGGCTATTGTTTCTGTATAATAGAGGATCATTCTATGAGTGAGCATATGGCACCTGTCAAGACATTATACATAGATGATCTCTGTGTGGATAAATCTTACAGGGGGAAACATGTAGGAAGCACAATCTATAACCGGGTTATTGACTATGCAAGAGAGAATGGTTTTTACAATGTCACTTTAAACGTTTGGTGTTGTAATCCGGGAGCAATAAAATTTTACGAATCATTGGGAATGAAACCAATGAAAATCGGCATGGAAACAATTATTGGAGTCGAATGACTGATTTTGAAGCCACCCGACAGATGATTTTCTTGAAAATCATCTGTCGGGTGGCTTCAAAATCACTATTGTGATTATCAAATAACAAATTCACTACTATTTTCAGCAGATGACAAAATCACTACTGTGATTAGCAATAGTAAATTCACCGAGAAAAAGGAGTGGGTCAGAAACGGTAGATGAGTGAAATGCAGCACGAAAGACGCGAAATTTTCGATTTACTGAAATAATTAGACAGTGGTTTAACTTTCTGTCCACCTTCAACCGAATAATTCACGGGTGCGTTCTCTTCATTGAAAGATGTGGAAGTCCATGTGGCTTTTTTAAATACATCACTGAATCCACTTTCATATCTGAAAGAAAGGTCGGCGGACAAAGGGCCCCAGATGAATACTTCAGCACCTGCTCCGACCATGAAAGAGGATGCTCCTGAACCTTTATCCGGGTCAAGGGTTTGAGCGGTGGTAAGAACAGTATTGCCAAATTCGTTCATATATGAAGCATCGATCATCAGATTGTCATACTGCGGATATATGCCATAACTTGATGCGTCCCCTTTTGTATCAGTCAATTTGACTGAGGTTAGAAATCCCAGTTTTACGCCAAGAAGAGCATGCGCACTGATCAGATTGTTGAATTGATAACGATAGTTCAGATAAATAGGAATTGTCACTCTACTGATTGAGAACTTTTGTTGTAGATCAGAAAGTCTGTAATAACGTATGTAGGGTTCATTATCCATATCAGCTGAAGCGGGAGCTGAGTAATTATACTCCAACTCAGATAATTCTGCCTTTAGAGGCATGCTGCCATAGCCAAATCCTATGTTTGCTTCAAGGGATTGATTATTCTGTTTCCAAAAGGTCCAGCCTAAGTCAAAGCCGAAATCAAAAGAAGATGATTTGGTCTTTATCTCAGGCAAAGAGGCGTTGATGCTCAAAGCGCTTCCGAGACCTATGTCGGCTGTGGCCTTTATGGCTAATCTATCTTTAATGATGCTCTGCCCTGATGCGAGAAATGACGGCAGCAATGCTATTGTCAGTCCGATATATCTTACTTTATATTTCATTTCTATAAAAGTCATTATTTCCGGTTAACGTACTGCTATTTTCTTTGATTTGATTGTGGAGCCACATCTTGCAACTACCACATATTGACCGGCTGATACAGTGTTAAGCTCAATATCTTCATTCACGGTAGCCTCTCCCGAATAGGATTTGGAGTAAACCTGTACACCCGAAATGGAGTAAATGGCGATGTGTAATCCGTCGGTTATATTTGTAGAGATACGACATCCGGTGGGAGTGACCTTTATCCAGTTATCGCCCTCCAAATCATGGATGCCTTCTCCTCTGGTATGGTTTAAATAGACCGATGCATCGTAGCATATCTCCTCCCTTCCATCAAGGTGACGAAGATTACTGTTGACCATTTTTCCTTCATCGTTTATGAAATAAACAAATGTCCAGAAATCCAAATCCGGACGGTTATAGATATCCGGTGACGTATGGCAGTAACGCAAGGGAGTTTCAGCAATTATTCCGGATTGCCCGTCCATATCGGTATAACCGACTGCATAGGTGTAACCAAGTGGTTCCAGTTCGGAATCCGGAATACCCATCATAACTACAAACGTACAGGTAGTACCGTCTCCTTTTCTGAGGAGTTGCTTTGGAGTCCATGGACGTGGCTTAACATTCACTTTACATTCCGCTGTAAGACCGTTGGAGCTGGATGCATAAACAATAGCTGTACCTACACTTATAGCTGTAACCAATCCCTCCTGTGAAGCTGTAGCCACTGCTCTATCGGATGATTTCCATGTCACTGTCTTATCTGTGGCGTCCTCGGGTAAAATGGTGGCGATAAGATTAAACGTTTCACCTTCTGTTAAATCCAGTTCTGTCCTGTTTAATATTATATCGGTAACAGGGATAATGTCGCCTTCGTTTACCACCCTCACATGGCATTGGGCTGTCACCGAGGGATTGGAGACGGATGTTACGGTGATTATGGCATTACCGATCTCATTGGCGTAGAGAATGGCGTTTACATCAGAGAATTTTACAGAGACAATGCTTTCATCATCAGATTGCCATGTCAGTCTTTTGTCGGTGGCATTATCGGGACGCACAATGGCCAAAAGGTCTGTGGAGTATCCCTTTCTCATGAGCAGCTCAGTGTTGGTGAGCGAGATACTCTCTACCGGTACTATTCGAGGTAAAACGTTCACCTTACATTGCACGGTCAGACCATTGGAAGAAGAAGCATAGACAATGGCTGTGCCGGGACTCACACCGGTCACCACACCCTCCTGTGAAGCGGTAGCTACTGATCTGTCAGATGATTTCCATGTCACGGTTTTGTCGGTGGCATCCCGTGGCATAATAGTGGCGATAAGATTGAAAGTGTCGCCTTCAAGAATGCTAATTTCTGTCTCATTCAACATAATATCCGTTACAGCGGTTATATCGCCTTCATTTACCACTCTCACATGGCATTGAGCTGTCACCGAGGGATTGGAGACGGATGTCACGGTGATAATTGCCGTACCGATCTCATTTGCGGTGACGATAGCATTAACATCCGAGAAATTAACAGAGACAATGCTTTCATCGTCAGATTGCCAGGTCACGGTCTTGTCGGTGGCATTATCGGGACGGACAATGGCCAAAAGGTCAGTGGAATGTCCTTTTCTCATGAGCAGTTCGGTATTGGTTAAGGAAATGCTTTCCACCGGAATCACACGTGGCGTAACAGTCACTTTACATTCTGCGGTCAGACCGTTGGAAGAAGAAGCATAGACAATTGCTACGCCGGGACTTATGGCGGTCACCACCCCCTCCTGTGAAGCGGTGGCTATGGCTCTGTCAGATGATTTCCATGTCACAGTCTTGTCGGTGGCATCCTCCGGTAGTATGGTTGCGATAAGATCAAAGGTGTCATCCTCTGTAAGGAACAGTTCTGTTCTGTTAAGACTTATATTCGAGACAGCGATTATATCGCTTTCGTTCATGACTGTCACCTTACATTCGGCAATCACAGAGGGATCGTATACAGAGGTGACTAAAATAGTGGTTTCACCGACACTATTGGCGGCAATAAGAGCACTATTTTCGCCATTATGATCTGTTTGAACTATGCTTGCAATTGATTCATTGGTAGCGGTCCAGGTCACTCTCTTGTCAGTAGCGTTGTCAGGACGAACAATGGCATTCAGATCGGCAGTGCGTCCCAATCTCATTAGGAGCTCAGTGTTGGTTAGTGATATACTGCCCACAGGCACTAACTCCGCCACCACATTCACTTTACATTCTGCGGTCAGACCGTTGGAAGATGACGCGTAGATAATGGCTGTGCCGGGACTTACTGCAGTCACCACGCCATCAGAAGAAACTGTTGCAATGGCCCTGTCAGAAGATTTCCATGTCACGGTCTTGTCGGTGGTATTTTCGGGTAAAATGGTTGCTATAAGATTGAAAAGGCTACCTGTTTCAAGAGTAAGTTCAGTTTTGTTAAGACTGATTGAAGACACAGCGATAATATCCTCCTCATTCATGACAGTCACCTTACATTGGGCTGTCACAGAGGGATTGGAAACAGAAGTAACTAAAATAAAGGTTTCTCCAACACTGTTGGCAGTGATTAAAGCAGTGTTCTGACCATTTTGATCAATTTGACTGATGTTGCCTATGCTTGCAATCGACTCGTTATCGGAAGCCCAGGTCACTCTCTTATCCGTAGCGTCGTCCGGGCGAACAAGTGCAGTAAGATCAGTTGTCTTTCCCACCCTCATTAGTAGTTCTGTATTGGTCAGAGATATAGAGGTGACATCAATCACTTTTGGGGAAACTGTAACTTTACACTCCGCTGTCAGACCATTGGAAGTGGAGGCGTAGATTGTAGTGACACCGGTTTTCACGGCTGTCACCACGCCATATTCTGACACTGTAGCTATCTCTCTATTATCAGATCTCCAAGTGACACTTTTATCAGTGGCAAATTCCGGTGTGATAATAGCGGTTAGAGGGAAATTGTCACCTTCGATAAGATTTAATTCCGAATAGTTCAAGGTTATATTGGTAACGGCGATCAAATCATCCTCGTTCACTACCGTCACCTGACATTCGGCTATTATCGTAGGATCTGAAACAGAAGAGACATAGATTACAGTAGTGCCCAAAGCATTGGCCGAGATAAGCACATGCTTATCATCATTTTGATCAATTTGACTCACACTTGCGATTGACTCATCGTTGGAACTCCAGATCACTCTTTTGTCGGTAGCGTCGTCCGGTCGAACAAGAGCAGTCAGATCGGTAGTATATCCTAACCTCATGATCAGTTCTGTGTTGGTCAGTGATATACTTTCCACCGCAACAGGCACCACAGTAATTACAACTGATCCGCTTATCGAACCGGTAAGGGTAGGGCAGGTAGCGGTGATAATGGTTTGGCCGAAAGCCAAGGGGGTCACTTTACCCATTGCATCCACAGTCGCTATGGATGGATCACTTGATGTCCATGTCAATTCTTTTTCAGTCGCATCGTCAGGTTTTACACTATAGATTAATTGAGTAATCTGACCTATGTGGAGGTCCGGAACGGGATTAATAATTATTTCATTGGCGGATGCCACCACTCTCACATTAGATATGGCCTCGAATCCTCCGCTTGATACTTTAATGGTAGTTGTTCCAATATTCTGTGCAGTGATTTGTGCAGTCTCACCTCTGAACCCTTTTCCTTCTAAATCAGTCCCTGAAATTGGTTTTTTTTCATTTCCAATTGACGCTATAGATAGATTGGCTGATTCCCATAAGATATCTGTATTGGAGACAGTAGCAGGATAAAGTAATCCCTTAAAAGCCTCGGTAAAGCCTCTTTCCATCGTAATTTCGTCGGGAGCCAGATTTATACCTTCTGCAAGGGTAATGACTTTGACTTGGCAACTGGCGGTTTTCCCATTGATGGTTTCAGCGGTTATAGTGGTAGTGCCGTTGCTGACGGCTCTTATAGTGCCGTCGGGGGCTACCGTGGCAACGCTTTCATCCGATGAATACCATTTTTCGATAGCTTTATATGTGGTTTCATAATCCGGGAGATATGTCACCTCAGGGGTGGCGGTGTTTAATCCCTCAGCATTAAGAAACAGAGTAATGTTCGCCGGGTGGAGAGCTATGGAGCTGGGTAATACACCAATGGGTGATTGAGAGTCGGTAATTTTTACATTGGTGTCTTGCTTACTGACAAATTTAATACCGGTTATATTTACGTTACCCCCTTTGTAATTATCAGTAGCTATCACACCTATTTTGACGAGAACCCCGGCATTTCCAGTGATGGGCAGCTGTGGAAGTGTATTGGAATAAGCTCCAAAATGGAGGACTCCGCCTACTAAATTGCTGATAACCTGATACTCCCCTTTTTGGGGAGCACGGTCGGTGAGGGAAATAATAGGAGACCCGTCAGCTTTTTTTGCAAATATCAAGCCGTTAGGAAGAGTTACATTTGCTTGAAAACCGTAGAATTCATTCTCACCATTCTTAAGCACAAGTTCGAGTGTGCCGTAAGTGCCCTGTTCGATATAAGTCTTCTGAACAGAAAACTCATTTTGTGCATGGAGCGACACCACCGCCAAAATCATCAGCAGCGTGAGCAATATGGATCTTTCATGTAGATTTTTAATCATTTTTATAAGGAATTTTTTATAACAAAGCAAGCATGCATATAAACTATACACACCTGATTCGCTCATTTTACTACGATTTTAGTGGAAATACAGTCAACATTTACAGGGCCAATGTCATTGGCAAGCGGCATTGTAAGGTTTTCAGAAAAAACCTTTGTCGAGTTTTCTGAAAATGTAACCAAGGTAATAACTGCTGCGAATAGAACGAGCAGGACAGATAAGTTCTCGAGCTTGAGTAAAGGGTCAAGCAGGATACATACACTCCGGGTTATAGGTTTAACTTCAAGCATCGGGCGAATTTATAAAAAGTTCACACTAATGGCGTTCGTCGATATTTAGTATAATCCTTAAAAACAGCTGACAATTGCGGTTTCTTAACGCAAAAATAGAAATTTTAATAATAATATGCAAATTAATGCGGTTGATTTATAATTTATTATATGATATAGATAACATTGTGTAAGTTTTTTTATTGAAAAGAGTATAAATAGTCAGTTTGAATTAACACTTTGGTTTTCAATCTTAAGCAATTACAGATTAAAGGATCCGTCAGGTCTTATGGCGTCAAGCCTTCTCAACCAGCCTTTCAGATATTTCCATGCTCCTCTGCATTTTTCATAGTAATGCTTTCTGGTAACATAGATTTTATTGAAAATTTCAGTAGAATCTGCCTGATTGATTGCTTTCAAAGTGTCAGGACCTACTATGCCATCAGCAGTGACACCGAGTATTTTTTGAGCGGTTCTTATAGATTTCGGTCCGGAGGCCCATACCCAGTCTACCAGGAGATGTGCCAGCCCCTGTGAACAGATTTCATCGGCCTTCCAAAGATCCCAAAAACAAGTTTTAAGAATATCTTTCCATTCGTCAAAGGATATGTTTCTCAAATCTGATTTAGTAGTAATTGATATATGATGTCTACGACGATAAGCTATATAGGTTTTCAGTGTCACGTCAATCATTGTAGCGCCTCCTGTATCATCGGGATCGTCGCTCCAACCTGTCTGTCGAGCTATTTCAAATTGAAGAAAAAGAGGGAGGGAGAGATGGCGGGACGGTACGCCGGCCGCAAAGTGAAGGATAAATGGAATGATGTTTTCAAAATTAGCCATAATCTATCTATTTTTAAAGAATTAAGGTGACAAAGATAGTTTATGGCAATAAGGTTGATAGGATATTCTGAGAATAGAAAGATTAAAGACTCACCCCTCTATCTCGGTTGGAAAATAGAGGGGTGAGTTATATGAAGAACAGAAAACTTTAACGCAGAGCAGCGATTGCGGCTTTGATAGCTGCTATTTTCTCAAGGGCATCACTCTCTTTCTTGCGTTCGAGAGCAACGACCTTTTCGGGAGCATTAGCCACGAACTTTTCATTAGAAAGCTTCTTGCGAACGGAATTGAGGAATTTCTCCTGATATTCGAGATCGGCCTCAAGTTTCTTGATTTCCTCCTCAATATTAATGTTAGCTGTGACGGGTATTGCATATTCTGTGGAAGCGACGATGAAAGAGACTGCGGCAGCCGGTTTCTCTTTCACTTCACGGATTCCGGAGAGATTGCCCATCTTCACGAGTATGCTGTCCAGGTATTCGTCATGCGGACCTTGGATGAGCAATTCAAGAGCATCGCGCTGGGGAATCTGTTTCTGTTTACGCACGGTGCGTATGCCGGCAATGACTTCTTTAAGATGATCAAAGCGGGCTATAATTTCTGCATCATAACCAACGGCAGTGGGCAATTGAGCAGTCATTATGCTCTCACCCTCTTTTCTGTCGTAAAGATGTTGCCAAAGTTCTTCGGTGATGAATGGCATGAATGGATGGAGCAGACGGAGAAGTGTATCAAAGAAATGACGGGTAGCTTCGTAGGTCTCTTTATCCATAGGAGAGCCGTAAGCCGGCTTTACCACTTCAAGATACCATGAAGAGAATTCATCCCAGAAGAGTTTGTAAACGGCCATCAATGCTTCCGAGATTCGGAATTTACCCATCAGGTCTTCTACCTCAATGAGAGTGCGGTCCATTTCAGCTTTGAACCACTCGATGCCTCGTTTTGCGGCTTCAGGTTGTGGACGCAAGTCATCGACTTCCCATCCTTTGACAAGGCGGAATGCATTCCAGATTTTATTACAGAAGTTGCGGCCTTGTTCGCATAGAGAGTCATCATACATGATGTCATGACCGGCAGGAGCGGCGAGCATCAGTCCCATACGAACTCCATCGGCGCCGAATTTATCAATCAGGTCAAGAGGATCGGGAGAATTCCCGAGTGTCTTTGACATTTTACGTCCGATCTTATCTCGTACGATACCTGTGAAATACACATTGCTGAAAGGTTTGTCATTACAGAATGCGTAGCCGGCTATAATCATTCGCGCCACCCAGAAGAAGATGATATCCGGACCGGTCACAAGGTCAGAAGTAGGATAGTAATATTTGAATTCCTTATTATCCGGTTCGAGAATACCATTGAAAAGTGAGATTGGCCACAGCCAAGAAGAGAACCATGTGTCAAGACAATCGGGGTCACGCTTAAGATCGTTAAGAGTCAACTCCGGATTGCCGGTTTTTTCAATAGCCTTAAGCAGGGCGTCCTCTTCTGTCTCGGCAACCACATAACCACCTTCCGGCATATACCATGCCGGAATCTGATGGCCCCACCAAAGCTGACGCGAGATACACCAGTCTTTGATATTTGTCATCCAATAGCGGTAGGTATTCTTGTACTTGGCGGGGACGAATTTAATGTAATCTGTCTCTACTGCCTCAAGAGCCGGGATGGCGAGATCGTGCATCTTTACAAACCACTGCATTGACAGTTTAGGTTCGATAACGGCATCCGTACGCTCGGAATGTCCCACTTTATTGACATAGTCCTCAACTTTCTCAACGAGTCCGGCTTTGCCAAGGTCAACCATTATCTGTTTTCTGACATCAAATCGGTCCATGCCTACATACATGCCACCGGCTTCGGAGATGGTGCCGTTGTCGTTGAAAATATCTATACTCTCAAGACCATATTTATCACCGAGCATGTAGTCATTGACATCATGAGCCGGAGTGACTTTCAGACAACCTGTGCCGAAATCCATTTCTACATAGTCGTCCATTATGATGGGGACAGAACGTCCAACCAAAGGAACGATCACACGTTTCCCTTTGAGCCAGGTATAGCGTTCATCATTGGGATTGACACAAACAGCAGAGTCACCAAGTATGGTTTCCGGGCGAGTCGTGGCCACCACAATGTATTTACCATCCTCCCCCTCAACCATATATTTAAGATAGAACAATTTACTTTGTTCCTCTTTATAGATTACCTCCTCATCGGAGAGTGCTGTCAGTGCTTTCGGGTCCCAGTTTACCATGCGCACCCCGCGATAGATGAGGCCACGGTTGTAAAGGTCGCAGAAGACATGCATGACGCTCTTGGAACGTATCTCATCCATAGTAAAGGCAGTACGTTCCCAATCGCATGATGCTCCGAGTTTTCGAAGCTGTTCGAGGATAATGCCACCATATTTATGAGTCCAGTCCCAGGCATGATTGAGAAATTCCTCACGGGAGAGATCGGTTTTCTTTATGCCTTCCTGAGCGAGTTTAGCCACGACTTTAGCCTCTGTGGAAATAGCGGCATGGTCGGTGCCCGGTACCCAGAGAGCGTTTTTACCCTGCATACGTGCCCTTCGCACGAGGATATCCTGAATAGTATTGTTAAGCATGTGGCCCATGTGGAGCACACCTGTCACATTCGGTGGGGGAATTACAATGCAGAAGGGTTCGCGGTTATCAGGTTCGGAATGGAAGAGTCCGTGTTCCATCCAATAAGCATACCATTTGTCTTCAACCTCCGTCGGGTTGTATTTTGTTGCTAATTCGCTCATGATAGGATTATGAGAATTATTCGTAAATTTTTGCAAAATTACTAATTTTTATCTATTTTTGAAATAAAATTAGTAGATATGCAGAGAGAAGAGTGTCCTGCGGAAGAAGAAATATTCAGCAGGTCAAGGTTATTGCTCGGTGATGAAGTAATGAGACGCCTGAGTGAGGTGAGAGTCATTGTTTTCGGAGTCGGTGGAGTTGGTTCATGGTGTGCTGAAAGTCTGGTGCGCACGGGAGTGAGGAATCTTACTATCGTAGACAGTGACTGCGTAAGTATCAGTAACATCAACCGGCAACTGATGGCTACCACGGTTACTGTGGGTGAATTGAAAGTGGAGGCGCTTAAACGTCATTTACTTACAGTGAATCCTCATGCCAGGATAGAGACCCGAGCCGAACTTTTTACTGAAGAGACGGCAGAAAACTTTGATCTTTCATCATATAATTATATAATAGATGCTATAGATTCGCTAAAACATAAGGCTCTGCTCATTGACTTGGCTACGCGTACCAAAGCCGGGTTCTTCTCTTCGATGGGAGCAGCATTAAAACTTGATCCGACACGGATAAAGGTGGCGGAATTCAGGAATGTTACAGGATGTCCCCTTGCCAGAGCGTTGCGTCAGCGTTTTAAAAGATCCGGACATTGGCCGGCTCGTAAGTTCAAGTGCGTTTATAGCGATGAGTTGCTTGAAAACAAGGGAACACCGAGGAATGATATCGAAACGAAGGGTGATTCCATCAAAGCTTCTATCAATGGCTCGCTGATGCATATCACTGCGATCTTCGGTCTGACTTTGGCCGGATTGGTTATTAATAATATTGAAAAAGAGGTCATGTCCTTGAAATAACTCTTATAATAAATCGGTTATGATAATCGTGAGTTAACTTAAGAAAGCAATAACAAAAATCAGATGAATAAGAAAATGTTGATGACTGCTTTAATGGCAGCAATATGTTGTGTTTCGGCATTTGCCCAAAATCCTAAAAGAGAGTTCAGGGGAGCTTGGCTACATGTTATCGGCCAGACACAATGGCAGAATAAAACGACAGAACAGGCCAAGGCTTATATTGACGATCAATTTCAGAAGCTTCAGGATGCGGGATGTAATGCCGTAATATTTCAGGTGCGTCCCACCGCTGATGCCATGTATAAATCAGAACTTGAACCGTGGACCGCATGGCTGACAGGCAAACGTGGCAAAGCCCCCTCACCGGAATGGGATCCGATGGAATATGCCATAGAGCAGGCTCACAAACGAGGTATGGAATTTCATGCGTGGCTAAATCCTTATCGGGTCACATCGTCTGCTAAGGATATTTTGCCGGGATCTCATATCGCCAATAAAGAACCCCACAGATTCGTGAAGTTTAACGGCCAGACGTTTTTTGATCCGGCATATAAGGAGAATAGAGATTTCATTTGTGATATAGTTCGTGATATTGTAGTGCGTTATGACGTAGATGCCATTCATATCGACGATTATTTCTATCCTTATCCGGCAAACGGTAAGAAGTTTACAGGTGATGATGCCAGTTATTGGCAATTCGGCAATGGCATGGACCGCAATCAATGGCGTCGAAACAATGTAGATCTGCTCATAGAACAACTTTACGGCACTATTAAAAGTGAAAAACCTTGGGTAAGATTCGGCGTGAGTCCCTTCGGTATATGGCGAAATAAGAAAAGTGATCCGCGTGGAAGTGACAGTTCGGGTCTTCAGAATTATGATGACCTTTATGCAGATGTGTTGTTGTGGGCAAAGAATGGCTGGGTAGATTATCTTGCACCACAACTTTATTGGACCCTTGACATGAAAGCGGCTCCGAGCCGTCATCTTGCTCATTGGTGGAATGACAATTGTGAGGGCGTTGATGTATACATCGGCCAGGATGTTCAGCGCACAATGACAAATGCGGATCCCAAAACCGGGGATAAGAATGAATTGGCCACTAAGGTGAAACTATCAAGAGACTTGCCTAATGTGAAAGGAAATGTATGGTGGCACGGGTATTGGGTTACAGACAATCTGCGCGGGGTTGCCGATTCTCTTGCCTTGAAACATCAGTCTACCATTGCCATTCCGCCCGCCTACGGCGACAAGACTCTCAAACCGATTGCCGTGAACAATCTGAGAATCGAGAAAGAGGGACATGATAATTATCTGGTTTGGGATGCTCCTGCAGGAGGTAGGATTCAAACCGAGACTGATGCAGTGAAATTTGTGGTGTATCAGTTCTTTCCCGGAGAAGACACCAATATTGACGATTCCCAGACCATAATAGCGATGACACCATACACACGGATTCTTCTCGATGATGATTCATTGAAAGGATGTCGGTTTGTGGTAACCTCGATTGACAGGATGAACCGGGAAAGTGAACCCCGTAGCGTGACTGCCCGATAAGAGTATAAAAAGTCTTTAAGGGTGAGGATCAGACGGTTCGAGTATAAATAAACAGTTTTTTTCAAATTATTAATGGTGTAGATATGGAAAAAGTTGATAAGGATATAGTTGACCTTCTCGACCAAGAGGCGGCAAGAATCAATAATGTTAATTTTATCCCCAAAGATCCCGTGCAGTTTCCGCATCGTTTCGAGAAATTGCAGGATATTGAGATCTCGGGTTTAGTGGCTGCCATAATAGCATGGGGAAAGAGAACGATGATTTGCCGGGATGCCGACCGCATTATGAATCTGATGGATAATGAACCATACAATTACGTCATGGAGGAGGGGTATGAAGACCTTGATCCGGAGATGAATCTGCACCGCACATTTTTTGCCAAAGACTTGCAGTATTTTCTTAGAGGGATGCATAAGATATATAAGGATTATGGCAGTCTGGACGCATTTTCAACAGCAATAAAGGCCGGTGAAGACGAGGCCCCGGCTTGGAAACTTGTCGGGGAAATGCAAAAGATTATGAGTGATGTCAATAATGGTGCTACATGTAGCCAATGCTTACCGGTGCATCTTGAGCAAACAGCTTTGAAGCGGATAAATATGGCACTCCGTTGGTTTGTTCGTGATGACGGTATTGTCGATTTAGGCGTATGGAAGTCAATTCCCAAAAGTAAACTCTATATCCCCCTTGATGTGCATGTTGGAAATGTATCGCGCGAATTGGGCCTTATAACGAGGAAATCCAACGATCGTAAAAGTGTGGACCAACTTACAGCGGTATTGCGTACATTACGGCCGGATGATCCCTGTATCTATGATTACGCTCTGTTCGGCATAGGAGTTGAACGTTCCGCGAAAAAATCAGATTCAGAAAAATTATGATTTAAATGCCAAGTTTTTTGGCCAGTTCGGGACGCACTATCCGTATGGTTTTATTGAAAGTTGAATCAAAGGCAGCTGAAGCTTCCTTATGACCCAGTGAGTCGTATTTAAGGCGTGGTGAACGAGCTTTTGTAATCTCTTTGTTTATTCCGGTAGTATCATTCCAGGGATATATTACAATATCACTTGCAGCATTGCGTCCTTCCATTTGGGCGGCTGTGATTTCAGCTGTTATAGCTTCCGTTCTTTCAGTCTTAGCACAAGCCGAGAACATCAATAATGAGGGGAAAAATAGAAGCAGTGATTTCATATATTTTAGTGATGAGTTCATACACTGATAAGTTGAAGTCTTGAGTTGAATAGTTTTAATTAGTAATTCTATAAAAGAAACAAGTCTTGCCTTATCTTTGTTTGTAGTTACTACATAAAAATTAAAATGCCATGCTGTTCTCCAAGAAGATACAGCATGGCATTTTAAATATTCAGAGATATCAGACGGATCACCGCCAGGGTTGCTTGTCGTATGCTATTATACTATCAAGCTTTATCTGGAATATAAGAGTAGAGAAGGGGAGTACTGCCCCGCTACCACCTATTCCATAACCGCTGGTATAGGGTATAACGGCTGTTACACTGTCGCCCTGGTGCATCACAGTTGTAGCTGCCCAAAAACCTGTGATCATATCACATGGTTTACAAGTGAAGAGACTGTCGGTTTTAGAATAAGAAGAATCGATAGTATCTCCCTTGATGGTGGTAAGCAAATATTTTACATTCAGTGTAGAATTGTCAAGAGGGGTGATGCTGTTGGGATTACCGCGTTTATGCCATTGCATGAGTACAAAAGTTGCAGGGTCCCACTTCGGAATAATTTTTACATATCTCTTTTGGCCGTTGAGCATTTCAGCCTCGGCTGCAGTGATATATGCAGAATTCTCCGTACGCCATTCCGTGTAGTCGGTTGACTCATCATCGTTATCTAAACATGATGTTAAAATGGCGAGAGACAACGGCAACAGAAGAAAACCAAATTTTTTTAGTTTCATGTTACAGAATTAGTTGTTTAAAACTTCACTTCCGGAGCTTTTTCAGCACCTGCTTCTGCTTTGAAGAGGGGTTTATCCTTAAATCCGAACCAACCCGCATAAATAACAGTCGGGAATTTGTGAATAGAACCGTTAAATTCACGCACTGTCTCATTATATCTCATTCGCTCGGTGGAAATACGGTTTTCCGTGCCTTCGAGTTGTGTTTGCAGGTTCATGAAGTTTTCATTTGCCTTTAAATCAGGATAAGCTTCAGTGACAGCCAAGAGTCTTCCGAGAGCTTGGGAGAGTTCTCCTTGAGCTTTCTGATACTGTTCAAGCTTAGCTTCGTCAAGATCGTTGACATCGATATTTATAGATGTGGCTTTTGCACGCGCTTCCGTAACCTTTTCAAGTGTTTCACTTTCATGGGTGGCATAGCCTTTGACGGTGTTCACGAGATTTGGAATCAGGTCAGCGCGGCGTTGGTATTGGTTTTCAACGTTAGCCCATGCCAGATCCACATTCTGCTGTTTGTCGACAAGTGAATTATAATTGCAGGAGCTGAGTGAGGAGGTCATCACAAACGCCACAACAGCAGCAAATAATTTATGTAAAAGTTTCATAATTAGAAAATTAGAGGAGTTTGCGCAAAAGATTATTGAGACTAACCTTTTCGGAAAGAATCTTCTCCAGATCATCCACACTCACACGTTGCTGTTCCATTGAATCACGATGGCGTAAGGTGACTGTATTGTCTTCGAGAGTCTGGTGATCAACAGTTATGCAGAAAGGAGTTCCAATGGCATCCTGACGACGATAGCGTTTGCCGATAGAATCTTTCTCATCAACCTGACATGTGAAATCAAAACGAAGACGATGCTGTATTTCACGGGCTTTTTCCGGGAGTCCGTCTTTCTTGACAAGAGGAAGGACAGCACATTTTACCGGAGCAAGAGGAGCCGGGAAGTGAAGCACAACACGATGATCTCCTCCGGGTAGAGGCTGATCTTCATAACAGCTACACAACACGCTGAGGAACATGCGGTCAACGCCAATCGACGTTTCAATCACGTAAGGAGTGTAGCTTTGGTTAAGCTCAGGATCGAAATATTGGATTTTTTTACCGGAGAACTTCTCGTGTTGAGAGAGGTCGAAATTAGTGCGTGAGTGGATACCCTCCACTTCCTTGAATCCGAAAGGCATTTCAAATTCGATGTCAGTAGCTGCATTTGCATAATGAGCCAGTTTCTCATGATCATGGAAACGATATTTTGCATCTCCCAGGCCAAGAGCCTTATGCCAACGCAGACGGGTCTGACGCCAGAAGTCAAACCATTTAAGCTCTTCACCGGGGCGCACAAAGAATTGCATCTCCATCTGTTCAAATTCACGCATACGGAAGATGAACTGACGGGCAACAATCTCATTTCGGAAAGCCTTACCGATCTGAGCTATGCCGAAGGGGATACGCATACGGCCGGTTTTCTGCACGTTAAGATAGTTGACAAAGATGCCTTGTGCAGTCTCGGGTCGTAGATATACTTCCATAGCTCCATCGGCTGTAGAACCCATCTCAGTCTTGAACATGAGATTAAACTGACGGACGTCAGTCCAGTTGCGGGTGCCGGAGATAGGATCGACAATCTCATAATCAAGTATTATCTGACGCAGGTCGGCCAGGTCATTCGCATTCATGGCTTTTGAATAACGCTCGTGAAGTTCGTCACGTTTCTGCTGATGTTCAAGCACACGAGGATTGGTCTGGCGGAACATTGCTTCGTCGAAACTGTCGCCGAAGCGCTTTTTGGCCTTCGCCACCTCTTTATTGATCTTGTCATCAAATTTTGCAATCTCCTCCTCTATGAGGACATCGGCACGATAACGTTTTTTAGAATCCTTATTGTCAATGAGAGGATCATTGAAAGCATCAACATGGCCGGAGGCCTTCCAGATAGTGGGGTGCATGAAAATCGCGGAGTCTATTCCGACGATATTATCGTGGAGCATTGTCATTGCCTCCCACCAGTAACGTTTGATGTTATTTTTAAGCTCTACGCCATTCTGCCCATAGTCATAAACGGCTGACAGACCATCGTAAATCTCGCTTGACTGAAATACGAATCCATATTCTTTAGCATGGGCCACGATAGTCTTGAAAACGTCTTCTTGTTTTGCCATTGTTTTAGCTATTAATATTTTGGCCTCCGAGGCCATGGTTTGTTTACAACAATAATTTGCAAATTTACAAAAAAAAGCATTATAAACCAAATAGAGAGTCTAATTGTTTTAGTAATAAAAAGATAGAAGATCCTAAAGAAATTAATTATGAAAAACACAATGATAAAGAGGAATAGGGTGAGCACTTGGATACGCCGTCTGACAATTGCGGCCGTAGCGGGGTTATTTTCAGTGGGAGGAATGATGGCACAGAACAGCCTTCCTGCTCCGGGCACAGGGGGCAGTTTTAATCCGGCTCCTGTAGGTGGTGGAAATCCCGGTGGTAGGCCAGGTCCCGGCTTCGGCAATAACGGTATAGGATGGAATCCCGGTCCGGGGTTCAATAATCCGGGAATGGGGCCGGGTATGGGAATGGGTCCCGGCATGGGCCCGGGCTGGAACAATTTTGGTTGGCAGAATCAAGGCACTGTCACAGTAATGGCTTGTGGCTATGATGCACAGGGCAATTGGTGTACGCTACCGTTACACGTGGCATACAGTTATAATGGCTTTGAGTATGATGTAACTGTGCTCAACGCCTGGAATCCATGGTCTAATACATGGAATATAGGCGTTAACATGCCGGCATATAACACGAGCTATTATACTCATGGGCAGACTTATAATTTCTATGCTCCGCTCAGCACGGGCACCTATTATTTCAATCTTTAATAGGGTTACATCTTTAAGATGTTCATGCGTTTAGATTGTGTATTTTTCCCCATTTAATAAGGAATTTACTTGTTTAAAAAAATATTTTAATGTGATTATGTAAAAAACGAGAGCCTTGATTTTTCACAAGGCTCTCGTTTTTACATACCTCCGTTATCGAAATCGGATGAATCGGAAGGTCTGTCATCCCTATCATTGTCACGTTTGGTATTCATATTCCCGAATGAGAATTTTATAGTGAGGCGTAAAGTTCGTCCTCCTCTCCAACGTTCGTTAAACTGGGTGTAATCCGGGCCGTTGGTTGTGCTTTTGAAACGTCTTGAATCGAAAAGGTCACGGCAGTTGAGAGAGAACGACCAGGGACCGAACACACGACGCACGCCAAGATCGACTCTCCAGCCTCCCTGCCTTGAGCCCTGAGCTGAAAGCATCTTAGAATTATAGTTGCCTGTGGCTTGCAATGACAGCGACCAGGGTAAACGCACATTGGCCATCATCCTTGCACTCCAGGCAAAGCTATTCTGCTTAGCTCCGCTCAGTGGAATAAGGTGACCACTTTCCGCCCTGAAGTCATAATTCCAGGCAGAGATATGGTTGTTATAAAGGTTAAGGGTAGTGGTAAGATCAAGGTGACTCCTGAAAAAAGAATTTTTCGAGACAATCTCACAACCTGAATTCACCTCATCCGCTATATTGGCCCATGTGGAATACATAACGTCTCCGTCAAGATAACTTATACGGTTCATCATATCAGTGCTGGTGCGCATATAAGCCGATAGAGAGATCATGTGGAAAGTCCAGCTTTTTATGTAGTTCAACTCAAAAGAATTGGAGTACTGGGGCTGGAGTTCAGGATTACCGTAACTCACATTGGTGGGATCGGAAATATCGTGGAATGAGTTCAACTGTCCTCCCCAGGGGCGTCGTATGCGACGTGTATAGTTTATCTGCATCTCATTGTCATGTGGAAGACTCCATGACAGGAAGATACTTGGGAATAGAGCGAAATTATTCTTTTTGAAAGGTTTGACATCCGCTTCTGCCTCACCGTAGCCTAAAGAGCGGGTCTTTATCTGCCATGATTCTGCACGTAATCCGGCAGAGAAACTGAAATTCTTTACATTTCCGCCGAGTGTTGTATAAAGTGCCGATACGTTATTATTGTAGATAAAGCGGTTGTAAAGTTGTTGGTTTTGAATCATATCCTCCTGAGTAGAACCGCTATATGTATCAGTCGGACTATCTTCATGGCTGTATCGACCGTTGAAACCGGCCTCTAATTTAAGCCAGTCGGTAAGTTTATTGGTATAATCGATTTTTGTTTCCCAGGAATTGTTGCTCATATCCATATTCTGTTCCTGATATTTCTGATCGCTTCTTTCCGGATAATCAATTTCTTCAAGATAAGATCTCCAAGACGGGCCGCCCCAATGATTAAAGCCTGCTATCACATCAAGTGAGTGATTGTCATTCCATTTATGAGTATAGTTGAGTTCCGCATGCATACCTTTGTTGTCGCCCCTGCTACGCGAAATGTCATTATTGAGAGTCCAGTTATCGGGTAAGTTAGAAGTGTAGAGGGTAGTGGAACGACTGTGATTACGACCCATCATTCCAAAGCCGTTAAGTCCTATGTCATCCTTATCAGTAAGATGATAGGTGAAACCGAGACGAGCGAAAATATTGTTACCTCTATTGGAACTTTTTCCTTCGGAGCGTGTGAAGAGACCGTTCTCTGTCCGGTCTTCATTCATAAACTCTCTGTTCATTTTTGAACCGCCTGAGTTACGTCTCATTCTAAAACCAAGGCCGGCGAATGCATCAAATTTCGGAGAATTATAGTTAATATTTCCACTTATATTGCCACCTCCGCGAGAATTTGCGCTGACCTCCGCACTACCATAATAACCTGCTTTTCTGTCTTTTTTCAGGACAATATTGATAATACCCGCAGTGCCTTCAGGACTATATTTTGCGGAAGGGTTTGTAATGACTTCGATACGGTCGATGGTTTCCGCCGGTATCTGTTCAAGAATCTGAGCACGGTTATCAGCAGTCAGTCCCGACTCTTTTCCATTAATCCATACGGTCACAGAAGAATTGCCACGTAAAGAGACCTCTCCATCTTGATCCACCTCGACCGATGGAATAGATTCAAGCAGTTCTGAAGCTGACTGGCCTGCAGCCGTTACATTGGCATCAACTGAAAAAACTTTCTTGTCAAGTTCAAATCGCATCTGACTTCTGACTCCTTCCACCACTACTTCCTGAAGTAGCTTCGTGTCGTCTGCAAGTCTTATATCACCGATATTGATATCTCCTCCGGCAACGTTCGCTTCACGGTCTTGACTGACACTACCTATATTAGTAATTCTCACAAGATACTTACCATCTTTTACACCCTTCAAGATAAAATCTCCGTTTTCATCTGTATTGGTACCGATCGGAAGCGGTTTGCCTGTCTTAGCATTGATAAGCTGTATGGTGACAAAATCCATCGGTTCACCTGTTGCTTTATTGAGTACTTTCCCTGAGATATCGCCGGCAGCAAAAGCGTGGCCGGATGCTATGGCGACACATAAAGGTAATAGAAGCCTAAGATTCATACTGACTGAAATATAATGTAATGCGTTTTAACTGTAGAAACTTGTTTGTTATAAATTATGGAATCTCAGTTAATATGACCTTAGATTATAGTAAAAGGTTTAATAGGAAGAAAAATTCTTTCATCCTGAAGAAACAGTGGAGATGGTTGTAAACGCAAAATGCCCGGGTTAGGACAAACCCGGGCATTTTGCGTTTACAACCACTTCTGCGGAAAGCAGACTGTTGAACATAAGTTGATAATCATCAGAAAGTTCCGTAGCGCAGCTGACGGTAGAAATTCATTGTAGCGGTCAGCATATAAGGATACAGCCAGATAAAGCCGATTCCACATGTGAGACCGGCAAGAAGAATCCAGCCGATGAAACGAAACTCAAGGCAGAAAAGATCCCATTTGTGACCATCCATCATAGCCCAGCTCTGTTTGAGAGCGTCAAGTCCGGAAATATTCTGGTCATCGGCCATGATAAAGAAAGTCATGCTGAATCCTAAAGCGGCAATGATGCCCGGGACGATCAGCAGAGCCGTACCGATAGAGACGGCAAGAGTAAGGAGAAGACCGGCGATAAGAGTCTCGACAAATCGATTGAAGCCTGAGAAGAGAAGGTCGAGTTTGCTGACTTTAGTATCGATCAAGCAACCTATGAAAAGCACATAGCCTAAGGATAAAGGACCGGTCAGGATGAGTTCACCTACGTAGGTGCAACTTGCAGCCGCCAAGATAACTATATAAATAAGCGAACCGATGGCAGCGTCGCCCCAGTGATTGGCAAGCTGCATCTTGGCTTTACGCATAAAAGCTACATTATCCATAATAATGAATTATTGAAAAAATGAATGAAAAATTAATGTTAGTAAAAACTCAGTAATTGAAAGTGCGAATTTACAAAAATATATTTTAACTTTTTATAAAAAATTAGTAAATTCGCCACTAAATTTTCAAATTAACACTAACAAAAATGCAAGAAACCGACGACAACATTACAACCGGTACCGGACTTCCGGAGAACGCGTTTCGCGAGCTCGCCTCCGATGAACAATATATACCGGTGATGCACCCCGCACATGATCAGCAGGAGGTGACGCCCTATTCCGTGGGAATAGGCTTGTTGATGGCAATAGTGTTTTCTGCTGCGGCCGCCTATCTTGGCCTCAAGGTAGGGCAGGTGTTCGAAGCAGCGATCCCGATTGCCATTATTGCAGTGGGGCTTAGCCAGGCCCTAAAGAAAAAAAGTCCGTTAGGACAGAACGTGATAATTCAGAGTATTGGTGCCTGTTCGGGCGTAATTGTAGCGGGTGCTATTTTCACACTCCCCGCTCTTTTTATTCTTCAGGCTAAATATCCTGACATCACAGTTAAGTTCTATCAGATATTCTTATCTTCACTATTGGGTGGTATTCTCGGTATACTCTTTTTCATTCCTTTCCGTAAATATTTCGTAAAGGACATGCACGGAAAGTATCCTTTCCCTGAAGCTACAGCAACCACTCAGGTATTGATTTCAGGAGAATCCTCCGGAGCTGAGGGAGGGGGACAGGCAAAGACACTTATCTTAGCTTCATTGATAGGAGGTATATACGATTATATCGTGGCTACATTCGGTTGGTGGTCAGAGACAGTCACTTCAATGGCTTCGAGTGCCGGACAGTTTGTGGCGGAGAAGACCAAACTTGTGTTAAGCTGCAATACAGGTGCAGCCCTTTTAGGCCTCGGCTATATTGTAGGATTGAAGTATGCCTTTGTTATTTTCGCAGGTTCAATTTTCGTGTGGTGGCTTGTTATTCCACTTTTAGGCACATACGGCAATGCCGAGATCGCAGCTATGGCACCGGAGGCAATTTTCCGTGATTATGCCCGAATGATCGGTATCGGCGGTATTGCAATGGCGGGTGTGATAGGCATTATTAAATCATGGCCGATAATCTCACAGGCAGTCGGTCTTGCCGGACGTGAGTTGAAAGGTAAAAGCTCCGGCGTCAAAGAGATGCGTTGGCAAATGGATATCTCCATGAAACATATTGTTTTCTTTATTGCCTTGGCATTGGTGGCGGTGTTGCTGTTTTTCTGGTTTGGTGTTATCCATACTTTCTGGCAGGCAGTGATAGCATGGCTTGTAGTCATTGTGATTGCATTCCTCTTTACTACGGTAGCCGCCAACGCAATTGCAATAGTAGGGTCGAATCCCGTGTCAGGCATGACTCTCATGACATTGATTATTGCATCAGCAATTTTTGTGGCAATCGGTCTGAACGGCACTTCGGGTATTGTGGCTTCAATGGTAATCGGTGGCGTCGTTTGTACAGCCCTTTCAATGGCCGGTGGGTTTGTGACTGACCTTAAGATCGGGTATTGGCTTGGATCAACTCCTAAGAAACAGGAGAGCTGGAAATTTCTCGGCACTCTTGTATCGGCTGCTACAGTAGGTGGTGTGATAATGGTGCTGAATCAAGTTTACGGATTTACCGGAGAAGATGCCTTAGTGGCCCCTCAGGCGAATGCCATGGCCAAGGTGATTGAGCCCCTTATGATGGGTGGTGACACCCCGTGGATTCTTTATATGGTTGGAGCGATTTTGGCATGTATTCTCAACTGGCTTGGTGTTCCCGCTCTGGCATTCTGTCTTGGTATGTTCATCCCCCTCAGTCTCAATACACCGATGCTTGTGGGTGGTGCAATCGCATGGTATGTAAGCAACTCTTCTGATAATAAAGAAGTGAACGACGCTCGTCGTGATCGTGGCACACTTATTTCTTCGGGCCTTATCGCCGGCGGTGCACTTTTCGGAGTGTTTGCCGCAATAACACGTTTTGCAGGATTTGAATATGTGAATCCACTGAGTGAGATTACAAGTCAGATTTTGGGCTGTATAGCCTACATGTTGTTGATAGCCTATCTTATCTGGGATAGCCGCAGGGCAAAAATATAAGAAATTGAACTATGACACATTTATTTAAATATCGTTTTGCGGCTCTGCTTGCTTTGGCAGGTTGCTTTATATCTGACATTGAAGCGCAGAATCCGAGTGATGCTTGCACAAGCATCATGGTTGGCCGAAAGGCTTCTGCCGATGGCTCTGTCATGACGAGCCACACATGTGATTCCTGGTATCGCACATGGATGCAGTCGGTGGCACCGAAAGATTATGCCAAAGACACAGTGATGAGTGTCTACAAAGGACGGATGCATACCGAATATCCGGACAGTAAAGATGGTATGACCGAAGCCGGTAAGTTACCCCAGGCTTCACATACCTATCGTTTTCTTGACACAGCTTATCCTTGTCTTAACGAGAAGCAACTGGCGATAGGAGAGACAACATATACAGGTCTTGACACACTTTGTAATCCTGAGGGAATGCTCATGATTGAAGAACTGGAAAGAATCGTGCTCGAACGTTGCTCCACCGCCCGTGAGGCCATTACTCTTATGGGAAAACTGATTAAAGAATATGGCTATGGAGATAGCGGAGAATGTCTTACAATCGCTGATCCGAAAGAGGTCTGGATATTCGAGGTGCAAGGAGAGGGTAAGGGCAATAAAGGTGGTGTATGGGCTGCCGTGCGTATCCCTGATGACCATATAGCTGTCTCTGCTAATGTGAGCCGTATCGGTAAGCTCGATTTAAAAGATAAGGATAACTATATGGCTTCTGATAATGTGAAGGAAGTTGCCAAGAAAATGGGTCTGTGGGATGGTAAAGAGGAATTTTCCTTCTGGAAGGCCTACAGTAAAACCAACTATTTAAAAGAGCCAAAGAATTATAGTGTGCGTGAACTTTACATCATGCAGCAGCTTGCGCCTAACGCAGGATTGAATGAAGATATGGAGGAGCTTCCGTTGAGCATAAAGCCGGAGAAGCCGGTGAGTGTAGAGGAGGTTGCACGTCTGCTGGGGTCATATTATGAAGGCACTCCCAAAAATCTCAGTGGACGTCTATTGATAAAGAACAAGGATAAGAAAGAGGGTGATGGACCGGAAGTGCCCGACAGCGTGGTAAGCCCGGTTGCGAATCCCTGGATGCAGCCTGATGAGATTGCCGTTTACGAGGCACTTGGCGACAGCGCAATGCATAATATTCGCACAGTGAGTGTTCCCTGGTGTTCTTATTCGACGATTATACAATGTCGCGATTGGTTGCCGGACGGCGTAGGCGGTGTAGCGTGGATCTGTCTTGACAATCCCGGTCAGTCACCGCGTTTCCCGGTATTTGCAGGAGGAACTGATGTGCCCGATATGTTAAAGATATGCGGTCAGCACCGCACCCGCGAAGATGCAGCCTTATGGCATTTCCGTCAACCTAATAAGCTCGCTACCGTACGTTGGGGTGATGCACGTAAGACACTTGAACCGGCACGTGATTACTTCCTGAAGAAAGGGAAACGTGAACTTCCGATGCTTGAACAGGAGTACATACGTCTGACAGAAGCAGGGGATACTGAGGCTGCGGCTCAGCTTCTCACAGACTATACTAAAGACTTTTTCGGAGCCACGGTGCTTCGCTGGGATGAGCTTGGCAATGCCTACTGGCGCTCGCGTTGGAAAGGTTTCTGATGCTACGTAGTGTTGCATTATTCAGACGGGCGGTATTAAATAATCCGGCACTGTTTGGATATAGTTTCTTCTCTATGTAATATGAGATAAAACTTGAGGGAATATTAGAGTTAGTCTTGATTCTGATATTCTCTCTTTGATTTTATGCTACAACGTCATTTTACGAGCTTAATATGATGACTTAAAGCAAGGTTAATATCATTTTTTGTATAGATATTAAGTAAGATTAAAGGGGATAGGGGTAATTAATATATTTGTAAAACAGAAATTCAAGAGAGAATTTACATATAAAGGTTGATAAAGAATTATTTTATATATAATTTTGCGAAATGAAAAAGTTGATTTTTGGTCTTATCTTAATAATA
>CAZPHL010000023.1:24905-29143 GCA_964586465.1 uncultured Sangeribacter sp. | reverse complement strand
TCTGTAATAATAATTCCTTCTTATGATATCAAGTGTAATACAGTAGTAAGCGCCTATGCTCACATTAAAGAAAAACAGTAGTAAGTGCTATGCTCACATTAGGGAATTACACCCCGTTTTGAAGATGTCAGTCAAGACAAATGAAATAATTATCCACGCTAATTTAAAATGATTATAAATTAGGGTAAGGGTCTAATTTGGATTGAATATAAATTAAGGCACAATGCGCCCGAATTAGTTGCCTAAAAGAAAGGGATGGTTTAAATTTGCACCAATAAAACCAACAACAATTAAAACTTAAAAATCTTACAACTATGGCATACGTAATTGGCGATAACTGTATCGCATGCGGCACTTGCATGTCTGTTTGCCCTGTAGACGCAATTTCAGAGGGCGATATCTATCACATCGATCCCGATACCTGCATCAGCTGCGGAAGCTGCGCACAGGTTTGTCCTAACGACGCAATCAGCGAAGGTTAATCGCTATTCTTGTCAAAAAGGATAAATCGGCTGCCTTATTATTTTAATGGCGGCCGATTTTTTTTGTATGTCCACACAGATTGTTTTCCTGTTATAGCGGGTTTATATCTTCTTTTTAGTAATTTTGCAGGAAAAACAAGGAGATAGATATAACTTTTATCCTTGTTTTTCAGTTAAACTATTAGTTGTATCAAACTGTATGGGATCATATATAGCCTATGACCTGTTTCCCCATGCAGTGATATGCGGTCAGGTTAGTCAAGCTCAGCAAAGAATGAGTGACATCCCCTACCTTTGGAACTATTTTTAAGAGTTATTTTGCTATGGATAGAGTAAAAGTAAAAGTTATAAATAAAAGTCATCATCCCCTCCCGGAATATTCCACTTTTGAAGCAGCCGGAATGGATGTGAGAGCTTATCTGCCGGCCGGTCCGGTGACACTGAAGCCCCTGCAGCGAGCCCTTATTCCCACCGGACTGTTCCTACAGCTTCCGGAGGGTTATGAATGTCAGATCCGCCCGCGTTCAGGCCTGGCTCTTAATTATGGAATATCGATTGCCAATTCTCCCGGTACGGTCGATGCCGATTATCGTGGCGAAATAGGTATCATTCTCATCAATCTCGGAGAAAATGATTTTGTGGTAAACGATGGTGAGAGAATCTGCCAGATGGTCATCAAGCAATATTCACATGTCACTTGGGAAGAGGTTAAGCAACTTGACCGCACCAAGAGGGAGGACGGCTCTTTCGGCCACACCGGCACTGCATGAGCCTCATCCCTAACCTCATTTCTGCACCCTCTGTCCGATAAATAAATTTACTACGTTGAAAACATCGCCAATTCTCATCTTTTTCGCTTGCGCAATCCTTTTATCCGGATTTGTGGCTACTGCCTCTCCTCGCTCCGTCCAAAGGGAGAAGGCCCGTTA
Source organism: uncultured Sangeribacter sp. (assembly GCA_964586465.1). Lineage (GTDB taxonomy): Bacteria > Bacteroidota > Bacteroidia > Bacteroidales > Muribaculaceae > Lepagella. The sequence goes on along the minus strand of CAZPHL010000023.1, from coordinate 27,732 downwards.
TTACTATCTGGAGGGGGCCCGGCGTCAAGCCATGGACAACATGCCGGAGGCATTCGAATATTATAAGAAAGCCTATCTGATCGACCCTTCATACGAAGAGGCTGCCTCGGCCTACGGTATGACCCGGATAATGATTCCTACAGATTCCATGCAGTCTCGTACACAACTGCTGAAGTCTCTGTCTCTCATGCGGCCTTATGTAGATACCTATCCCGCCGATTTATATGAGGGACGCACTTACGCATATATAGCCGGACGTCTCGACACTGTCGCGGAATCAATCAGAGTGTATGAGCAACTCGATTCTTTGCGTCCTAACACCACCATGACCCTCCTGCAGCTTGCGGAAGCTTATATGATGGCTCACGAGGAGGATAAGGCTATCGCCACTCTTAACCGTTTTGAGAAAATAGATGGCAAGTCTCCTCAGCTTTCACTCAGAAAGATGTCTTACCTGATGGTGAAAGGCGATACCCTTGACGCTGTCAGAGAGGCCGATGAATTGATAGCATCCAACCCTTCCGAACCTTATTATCATATTCTGAAAGGCAATCTCTATGAGGTGATAGGTAACAATGATTCTATTCTCGCAGCCTATAGCCGAGCGGAAGAGTTGAATCCCGATAATGGCACTGCCAAAATCTCTTTGGCCAACTATTATAAAAATGTCGGTGACAGTGTGCAGTATGACAAGAAAGTTTATGAAGCTCTGTTGTCGGAAGACTTTGAGATGGACGAGAAACTATCTCTCTTGAGTGAATATCTGCAGACTCTTCTTGACGACCGCAGCGACACGTCGCGTGGCGATCATCTTTTCGATGTGCTGATGGAACAATATCCTCATGAGCCGCATGTGCTCGATCTGGCTGCACGCTACAGCAGCGCCAAGGGGGATTATGACACCGCTATCCAGCAGATCGGCTATGCCATTGACCTTGATTCGGCTAATCCAATGTACTGGCAACAGCTTATGGGCTATCAGATAGCCGATGACAAGGGAGCCGATGCCATGGCTACTTTTGACAGGGCTTCATCTCACGTGGCGATCAATGATCAGTTGCGTCTCATGTATGGATCAGCGGCTACAATGGCCAAGAGGTTTGACGAGGCTGAAAGGATATTCGGTGATCTGCTCCACTATTATGACGAGAATCTCCCTTTGCATGAACCGATTCCCGACGGTACCTCTATTCAGAATCTCAGTTTTGAAAATTTGGAGCGCCTGAGTTCGATCTATAGTATGCTCGGCGACATGTATTATTCTGCCGAAGATCTTCAGAAGGCTTACGGTGCTTACGACAATTCTTTGTTTTTCAATCCCGAGAATCCCCTTACGCTTAATAATTATGCCTATTTCTTAAGTGAGAATGAAGGTGATCTTGACAAGGCGGAGAATATGGCCCGAAAAGCCATAGAGCTCCAGCCGGACAATGATACCTATCTCGACACGATGGCTTGGGTGCTTTTTAAAAAGAAAGAATATAAGGAAGCTCTTGAGTTTCAACTTAAGGCCATAGAAATCGCCGAGGAAAAAGGAGAAACGGCAGCGGAGTTCTACAATCATCTCGGAGATATCCTCTTCATGAATCATCAACCCGCTGAGGCTCTTGAGAATTGGTCTAAGGCATTGAAGCTTGAGCCGGACAATGCACTGCTGAAAAAGAAAGTCACTCACAAGACATTCTTCTTTGAATGATGGAGCGGTGAAATGACTGAACGGTACCGAAACATCCGATTACAATACTTTATCTTTTATAATCGGATCTTTATCGGTTAAACCGCACAGAAAGTTATTGGTCAAATTATTAGAATCAAAAAGATAAAAAGTGAAATATCCTTCTATAATGATTATGCGGACAGTAGGGATACTTGTCGCAATGATCCTATCCTTTGTCGGGCAGATAAAGGCTCAGATTCCGGTCGCCCCTGACACCAGACAGGCCATGGTGGATTCTATCATCTCCCCGTGGCAACCCTGGACCAAGGTAGCTGTCAACGGAAAACTTAAGATGGCCGGCTTGCCGCTCAGTCCTAATGTGAAAATTTTCATGGAATGTGACAGCAGTATACTGATCTCACTCCGTGCTCCTTTTGTGGGGGAGGTCGGACGTGCCGAAATCACCGACAGCACCCTTCTTGTGGTTAACAAAATGAAGAAGATATATGTGGAGGAACCTATCAGGGAGGCTCTCTCAGCCTATCCGGGTGGCCTTTCTGATATACAGAATATCATTTTAGGCCGTATCTCTCTTCCGGGCCTCGGGCTCCTCAGCCATGAGGTGGAGGAAGAAGTGGAGCTTTACCAAGCTCTTGACGGTTCTATGTCGCTTGTGGTGGAGGAAGAGGCTGCCATACCGGGTTTCAATTATGGCTATGTCATAGATAACGAGTTCTCGCCCGTGACTCTTCTGGTGCTCCCTGAAAGGAATCCTGATGTGGTCGTCAGATTGGATTATGAATACTTTGACAAAGGTTATGACCTTTCTCTTTCCTATAAATCTGACACTAAAAATTTTCAAGCCACCCTTCAACTTGACAATCCCGTATGGGATGGCAATCCCTTCGACAGGATTAAGCTCAATTCCAAATACAGGAAAGTGGATTTAAAGGATTTTATGAAGTCGTTCTGAGATATGAAAGCTAATCTGTCTTACATCTTCGGATTATTTTCGGTTGTAGCCCTTTGGCTGTCGGCCCCGGAGGCTGCCATAGGAAAACCTTCGCAGCCCCCTCAGCAAACCACTCAGAAGAAAACTACCCCGGCCAAGAATACCGGTAATAAAACCGCTAAACCGGCACCGGCTAAGACTACCCCTGCAAAAACCAC
>CAZPHL010000023.1:12206-24805 GCA_964586465.1 uncultured Sangeribacter sp. | reverse complement strand
CCTGCAAAAACCACAAATAAGGCTGCACCGGCTAAGAACACTAAACAGAGTGCTGCCAAAACGGGCACTGCTACTCAAAAGAAATCTACCGGAACTAAACCTGCTGCCAGGGAGACCTCTTCTGATGTGAAAAAAAAGCAGGAGGCTACTCAGAAAGAAATACGTCTCACCGAAGAACAGATCAAGGAGAATGAGCGTCAGGTAAAAAACGGGCTCAATGAATTGGGCAAGTTGCAGACTGATATCAGTGCCTCGAAAAGTAAAATCGCCTCTACAGCCACACGCATCACCAATCTGAACAACCAAATCTCAGGACTTGAGACCGATATCACAACCAACGAAAAAGAATTGCAGCGCTTGAGGGATGAATATCTTAAGGCGGTGAAAAAGATGCGTCTTACCCGCAGGGGAAATTCCGCACTTACTTTCATTTTTGCTTCCGAGAATTTTAATCAGGCTCTGCGTCGTATGCGCTATCTTCGTCAGTTCTCCGAATGGAAAGACCGTCAGTCGGCTGCTATAGACAGTAAGACACTTCAGCTGAAGACCCAACGCGAGTCTCTCGCTAAAGCCAAGAATGAACATAATGAGGTCCTCAAGCGCCAGCAGGCTGAACAAACGGCTCTACAGAAGCAATTTGAAAAACAGGATGTCTTGGTGGCGCAACTCAAGCAGAACGGTGAGACCCTGAAAAATCACCTTTCAAAAAAACAGGCTGAGGCTAATGAACTCAAGAATCGTATCGCAACACTGATAGCCGAGGAACAGCGGCGTGCAGAGGAAGCTGCCAGAAAAGCGGCGGAGGAGAAAGCACGTAAGGAGGCGGCCGCACGTAAGGCTGAAGAGGAACGTCTGGCACGTGAAAAAGCTTTAGCTGATGCTGCAAAAGAGAAAGCAGCCAAAGAGGCTGCCGAAAAAGAAGCCGCTGAGAAAGAAGCCAAGAAGCCGGCGGATGAGAAGCTGGTGGCTCAAAAAGATAAGAAAGATAAACAGGCTGAAGATAAGAAAAAGCAGACAGAAAATAAGAAAGATAAACAGTCAGGCAAGAAGGATTCCAAAGCATCTGATAAAAAGGATTCCAAGTCAAATAATAAGAAGGGTAAAGCTACTGAAACCGAAACCAAAGCGGATAATCAGAATTATGCCAATGCCCGGAAACGTCAACCGCGCGACGAGAAAAGCTCTACGGTTAAGGGGTCAACTTCCGGTGGCGATATGACAGCCTCTTTCGCCAATATGCGTGGTCGTCTGCCTCGCCCTGTCTCCGGAGCTTTCAGAATTACCAGTCGCTTCGGACGCCAGTCTCTCCCGGAGTTGCCTGACATTGTTTATGATAATCCCGGCATAGATGCAGAAGTGGGTGAGGGTGTCTCCGCATTGGCTGTATATGCAGGGAAAGTTTCAGGTGTGTATATGATTCCCGGCTATAACACTGTGGTGATAGTAAATCATGGTAATTATTACACTGTGTATGGCAATATTGCCTCTCCTGTAGTGAAGGTGGGCGATCAGGTAAAGGCCGGACAAGGTCTTGGTTCACTGAGTCCGGATGAGGATAACCGCGGGCATAGCTCCATCCATTTTGAAGTGTGGCGCAATCGCGAGAAACTCAATCCTCTTGAATGGATTCACTGATTGTGGTGAATTTCCGGCGTAAGATTCTGAATGACCAAAATAAGGAGAATAACGTCACTACCACCATTAGACCGTAAGATATCGTTGCAGCCTTTATGAATGAAGCGCTGAATACTCCGCCTCCGATTGCTATAGCTATAGCCATATTGGAGGCGGCTTCTTTATTGAGCCTGTAGCCATACAGGTGTCGGTTGACCACATAGTAGAGCGCCAAACAACATAGGTTATCCACTACCAAAGCATATCCGAGGCCGATGAGACCGAAAAAATGGAAGAAAACGCATGTTATTCCTAACGTAAGCATATTGCAACCTATTCCCTCAAACCAGAAAAAGAGTCTGCGGTTATCTTTGGCGAAAGCTATGTAGCCCATTGGGAATGTCAGGGCGCGTATCAGTATGCCGAGTCCCATCCAACGCATGAGGGGTGTGACGGCAAGGAATTCTGAAGTGAGAAGAATCCGTATGACCACAGGTGCCGTAAGTATGAGAAGTGCGGCTGCCGGGGCAATCATCAGTGCCACGATCACCGTCTGTCGGTTAACGGTGTCTCTCATCTTCCGGTTATTCCCGGCATCTTTTGAGAGACGTGGAAAATAATCCATAGCCATGGCAGTGAATACCACACCGGCGTATTGATTGGTGACTGAATTGGCGGCCTGGTAAAGACCGACCGTATCTGTGGAACCCTCATACTTTATGAAAATATTGATAAGATACTCCACTAATGAGACGATAAGGTCATTTGCCATCAGCAATAACCCCGCCAAAAGAAGTGTCTTTACAATTTGTTTATGCCGGCTCCATAGAAATTTTACCTCGGGTAGTCTTACTGACTTGGCGAGAGATACGGAATAGAAAATATACATGGCTGTGGCTAAAACCAACATTGCCGGCACGATACCACTGTCACCGAAAAAATAGTATAGCGGCACCCCTGTCAGGAGGCCGGTTAATCCTCCCACCAGAGAGGCTTTGGAGATACGTTTTACCTCCTGTAGACCCTGCAACATCGAGAGTTTTCCGTTGAAAGCCACCGTCAGTGCCACCACCCCTCCGAGAAGCATGAACTGAAATGTCATGGATTCATCCCCGAAAGTCAGTTTACTCAGAAATTTAGAGAGAATGATACAGATTAAACCGCCGATAAAGGCCGTGGCTATAACGAGTCGGTGCGCTACCGCCAGTATGACCGCTGTATCCCCCGGATTCTCTCTCGTTACAGATGTCTCTTTTACTATGGCTAAATTTAGCCCTAATGAGGCGAATCTCTGGATAGTGGCTGCCGAGGAGGCGAACAATGCTGAAATACCCATCCCGACAGGCCCTAAGAGCATGGCTACAAATTTACCCCTCACCAGATTGATGAGCACCTGAAACACCTGCACTCCTCCGAATAGAGATGTGCTCTTGATGATGTTACGGTAGGAATTCTCATCTTTCTTTTTCATAATTAAATAATTTCCGGCCGTTTACAGTCGCATGCCACCATCCATACAACAATGGTGAGAGAGTTGCCAAGAAGGTTGTGTTGGAAAGTCTTGTTACTCGCCTGGCTTTAAGAATGACACGGGGTAAGGAGGTAAAACGATAAAGACGCCTCATCACGGCTCCCTGGGCACGTAGCACCGCCGGAGAAGCCATCTGCCTGATACCTGTAGTATTATTTCGTGGGTGACACGCTATGATGTGTGGAAAAAACCATCCGTTAAGACCTGATTTCAGTAAATCATATATCCAAAGGTCCTCTTCACCTGCACCGAAACGTGTGTTGCCAACACCGAAGTTTTCATTAAACCATATCCCTTTTTGTTTTACCGGTTCCAGTCGGAACGCAATCTCGAAAGCTGTTACATAGTAACCTTTCGTAGGCCGTGAAAGATGAAACGGATGCGGAGGATATGTCTTTTCAGTTATTCCTTCCGGCCCGGTGTACATGAACGTGGCTATGTCTAAATCGGGGTGTTGTCTGAACGTATTCCGTATTATAGAGAAGGCCTCTTCGGTATAGGTGAGGTCATCATCGGCGATAAGGCACAACGGAGCTGTGGCGTGTCGTAAGGCATTATTGCGGTTGGCAGCGACTCCGCAGGTTGAGGTAAACACTATTTTTATATCCGGTCGTCGAAGAGCTAACGGGATATTCAGTGATGTAGGGTCCGGACATTGGCATGATACGATATATCTGACTCCCTCCGTCTGAGGAAGAGAAATTTCCGACAATCGCTGCAGTCTTGCCAAGCCGGAAGTGCTTATCAATATTTCAAGTTCACAGTTCTCCATTCATCGTTCCCATACTCTCATAAACCGTCCGGCCACGATACGTACGTCGTTATTCTTTTCCACAAGTTTCCTGCCATCCCTGCTCATCCCGATCAATGGTGTGGGATCCTCGGCAAGTTCACGGAGTCTCTCCTTTAGGGATGGTGTGAAAGGAGAGATGGAGAGTATGGGGCGTTCGGCCGGAGTGCCTACATATTCGTAATACTCCGGTTCTCCCCCGGTGACCGGGATACGTCCGAGTGCCATTGCCTGCAAAGCGTTTGTGGCCGGGGAATAGGCATACATCTGGTCAAGCACGATATGGCTGCCTCGCATTCGTTGTAAATATTCTTCTAAAGGCAGGTTGCGCACACATTCCACCTCCACTTTCCCCCCTGCCTCTCTTTCAAGTTCTTTGACTTCCGCGAGCATCCGTGCGGTGCCTTTCTGTATCTCCATTCCGGTTTTTATACCGATGAAAATCTTAAGCGACTTCTCCGTGTCTGACAATGGGGCGTAGGGGAGAGTGGAGAGATCGATAGGAAGGTTGGTGAACGTGACTTTTCCTCCCAAGATGGGCTTGGCAGCCATGTCATATTCCGGAAGTACAGACATGGCACCGTCGATATGCTCATAGAGATAACTGTTCCATAGTCTGTTAGCGGGGGTAAACCAACCGTCCATTTTCTCCGGTGAGGATTTATAATATTCGGTTGGTTCGTCACCTATCCTAAATTCTGAGAATCTAAAGATTTTGCCTTCCCGGCATGCTTTAACAAAGTAATAATCGTCTCCTGCCAGAGTGAGAAATATGGAGCCGTTCTGATGCCGGATCTTTTCAAAGAAATATTTTATCTTTCCCGGTTTCAGACTAAAGAAATTGGGGTTAATGAGCTGTACTACATCGTAACCTTTAAGCATGGGAAGAAGGGAGAAAAGACGGTTAAGGTATTTGAATCCTCCTACTATGCCGGGTTGTCGTATCACCGATATGTCAGCGTATGTATTCATAAATCCACCTTTGTCAGAGACCACGGTCACTTCATGCCCCTTTTTGCGCAGCTCGGCTGCCAGACAGGCATGCAGGTTGGAATAATCACCTATAAATAGAATCCTCATATCAAATGGCCGATAAATAGAATCTTCCTACCAAATAAACGTTCCGGTTTCTCTAAAATTGCCGTGAGGGTTATCTTACGCTAATCTACCGGTTTTGTTGTCAGGATAAGAGAAATGTTATAAATTTGTACGCTGTAAATAGAATCGAGATTCGTTTATGACCACACATTTTATCAACCAACCACTCCTGAAAACCGGTAGAGCATGCGGATTCTGTATGTTCCCGGATAATGACATAGTCTCTGTGGATGAACAGTCGTCAATCTACAGAAGCCACGCCGTGATGCCCGACCAGACTCATTCTCTTAATGTGGCTGTCGCTACCGGTCCGGGTGAATTGTTTCCTGATACGGATGCGCTTGTCACATTTGTGCCCGGTCTCGCTATTGGCGTGAAGACAGCCGATTGTGTTCCCATATTAATCTACGCTCCTGATATTGAAGGGGTGGCGGCTGTTCATGCCGGTTGGAAAGGTAGTCTGGGTGGCATTGTAAATAATACTCTTGACCTGCTGAAAAACTATGGGGCTGATCTCTCTGAACTTATTGTGGCCTTCGGACCCTCTATCAGTATGGCAAAATATGAAGTGGGTCAGGATTTAGCGGATAAATTCATAGAAGCAGGATTTGGCAACTGCGTTTTTTATCCGGACGGAGAAAATGGCAGGCCTCATATAGATCTCCAGGGTGTAAATAAGGAGCGATTGTTGAGTCGTGGCGTAAAACTTCAGAATATTCATCTGCACGATGGATGTACATACGGGTCGGTAAATCCTGACGGAAGTTACATTTATCGCAGTCATCGTCGAAGTGGGGGCTCACCTACTCGTAACCTTACGGCAATATACCTCCTTGATAATGCTGATGAGTGAATCAGCGCCACATCAAATAGGCCGCACGTCCTCCGAGACGTGTGTAATGGTAAATCACATTCAGAAGCTTTCGGCGCCACCGTGGCAGATAGAGAGGAGACGAAGGGTGACTGCACTCCTCAAGCGTATTCTTGAGAAGATCAGTGGCCGGGAGGGTCGCTCCCTCCTTAGCATACAAAGCGGCTAAGTTGATACGTCGGTAAGTGATATATCGTGTTATACGGTCACGTAATGTAGGTGGTAGGGAGTGGGCATATTTTTGCATGGTGTCCAGGGTTTTTTCCCATTCTCCCCTCTTTGAATGGAAGTCACTACCGGTTATAGAGTCTTTCTGTGGATACACATGAACTCGGGTGGCAGTCAATGCTATAGAATGGGGATTATGGCTTAAAAGTCTGAGACCGAGTTCAAAATCATCCCAACATGTCAATTCCGGGTTCCATGCTCCGGCCTTCCTTATGAATTCTGTTTTTACAGCAAAGTTAGCCGTCGAGAGTAGTGCGTTGAATAGATGTCTGCGCAGCAGATTCCTTGTGCCGAACCGTCGTCGGTGTGCGGAGCCGTCGGGTGAGATCAAAGCGGAAGGCCAATACACAAGGTTAGCCGTCTCCTCTCGGGTGGCCGCCTCTATAACCTCGCTTATAAGTGGGGGCAGCATCACGTCATCCGAGTCAAAGAAAATCACCCAATCGGTTGTCACTGCTTCCAGACCTCTGTTGCGCGCTGCCGGAGCACCCTGTTGCGGTTCATGTAACAGTGTTATCGTGAAGTCAGGACCGGTATGTGTGGCGGCCCAACTCTTCACCACTTCACTACCTTTATCAGTGGAATTATTGTCAACTACAATAAGGCGTATCGGGCGATAGGTCTGGCCGTAAATGCTCCGGATAGTGCGTTCGATAAGTTTTTCCCTGTTATACAGGGGAATAACTACAGAAATCGATGGCCGCATAAATTTTACTATCTTCTGCGTCGGCGCACTGATTTCACGGCATTACTGTTGCTTCCTGAATCGCTGCTTTTATCTACCTTCGGCTTCTTTGTCTTCTTTGTGGAGGTACGTTTTTTTGCAGCCCGCGCCTGTTTCGCAGAAGAGGCATTCACTTCCGTGCGTTCGGGAAGCACCTCATCTTCTTCTACCTCTCTGTTTTTGGCCTGCTTCTCTTTCATTGCCAGGTATTCCTCACGCGATGGCACCCAAAGGTCCTTCCCGAAAGTGCGCAGGCGGTGGTCTATACTGTCCTGAGCCCTCTTAAGGTCGTCTTCATCGGGAAACATCTGGTTCATGGAAAGATTACGCAGGTTATGGGTCTTGTAAATCTCTCCGTCATACTTGCCTAAGGTAAAGAAGTCATCAAGTGTATATTGAGGCAGATTGTTGTCGTCGGTCAGGAAAACATACTGTTGGGCAAGGTAGGGACGTAAAGCATCATACTTCACCCAGAACATAGGATATTTAGCCTCTCCGTCCCCTATGTCGCTGTAGCGGTTGAGCACAGGGCAGATGGCTTCCACCCGTGTTTTCATTTGATTTGAACGACGGTCGAATTCCCATTTCTCAAGTATGTAATAGTTGAGCACCTGTCCTGTCGGCACGTCGGCCTCCTCAATCACGAATTTCGGATTTTTCTCGGTGGAGCCTTTGGCTTTCTGTGCGTATATGCCGAAACGGTCAAGCATATCGCCCACATTCACTTTGTATTGGTCGGTGAAAATCTCTCTTCCGTCAAGATATTCGTATGCTGAAACCTTTCCATCCACCACGAGACGCAGTATTATCCTGAAAAGATTTTCCTGCCCGTCGATAATATCCTCAGGATAGTAAAGGGGAGTATTGGCAGCTTTTGTAAGGTCGAGCTGACGGTAAATGCGGCGCATATAGGCAAGATCGGCCTCGTGCGGTTGCTGAGTGTTGTAAACATCCTGCATTCTGTCGGAGACCTTCACGCTTGTTTCCGTAGTCTTGCTGTCGTTTGCGGAACGCCGGCGCACTCCTCCGGCATCCTCCACCTGTGCCACCGCTGCTGTGGATATGAAGAGGGTTATGACTACTGCTGCTGTTTTATAGAAATTCATCATCTCTTTGTCTCGTTATAGGAATATCTTTATAATCAGTTGAGGGTCACCTGCAAGGCCGGTATGTCTCTTGTGATACCGTCAGGGCCTTTTGCTTTTACATCTGAAATGAAGAAGCTCTTTCCCGGTTTCAGCCGTCTGAACTGCTCCTTCTGGCGTTGCGAGAATGAAGCACCGTTGCTCACCTCGGGTATGGCGTTACCCATGGAGTCGAAAAACACGGTGGAAAATGACACCACCGTATATTTCACGTCAAGTATATCGTCATCTATGGCTGCTCCAAGTGTCTCGGCTGCCATAAGCGCGGCTTTTGAGATTCTTTTCGGCGACCCTTTATAGTGGATAGTGTTACCCTGTGCATCTTTCACAGGGATGTATGGGACAGGGTCGGGCAGTTTGCGCACTCTGAAAGTCATGGAGCCCACCGGTTGACTTCGGCCGTCTATCTGTGCTGAAACGGATATTACGGATTCCGAACCCACCTTTCCCGGATGTGCCACCCAATGATCGCCGGTGCGGGTGAGCGTGCCGTTGGTCATTGTAGCCTGTACGCCCGACATCGGCACTCCCGGAACAGATATACTGATGGGATTGTCGATACCTGCGTAGAGCACGTTCATCATGGTGGGGGAGATGGTAGCCATAGGTTCCATGACGGTATATGACGAACTGAAAGGTCGCCTGTCGACGGAACCGTCTCCGCGGGCCACCTCTATATATCCTGAGTACTCGTGGCGTCCTGTGGCGCCTGCTGTAAACTCAAGCACACCTTTGTCGTTGGCCAACGGTTTACCGTTTACGAATATCGTCGGGCGTCGGGTAGTGTCTATGGCTGCCAATACGATGTCAGCGGTATATTTTCCCCCACGCATCACCATGTTGGAATGGGGAATCACATAGGCGTTCAGTTCGTTTACACGCACATCTCCCATGTCTACACCGGTTATAAGGTTGGAGAGCGCTTCATTCTCGGCCTGCCTGATATCGTTCTGGAGCTTTGTGAGAAGTGTCACAGCTGCTATAGCCGGCATATTGTCAAACATCTTCTCCTCCCATTTGGTAGGACCTATGGTGCCGGGTTTATTCGTTACCTCTGTCGATAGAAGAATTTCTATGGCCTCTCTCTTTGTGGAGTCGTTGATGAGCGGGGCCACGAATTCCCTGAAGAGATCTACATTCTCGCGCAACCGTTGACCTCGCAAAGTAGAAGGGTTGAGCATAGTCACTGAAGCCGCCTCGAGATCATCCACATTCACAAGTGATGCGGGGTCTCCCTGCGGTCCGTCGGCCTGACGTGCTATACTTGTCTTGAGTGAATCTATTTCCTGAGTGAGGCGACCGGATAAATTCTTAAGGGCGACCCCTTTTTCATACCATGGTCCGGCCTTGAGAGGATTTTTCTCATACAGATCTTTAAGATAACGGAATTGCACCTCGTTTTTTGCCGACATGCTGAGGTTTGTGCGGTGGAGTCCGTCATGCACCTGGTTGAAGCCGTTGAGCACGTCGCTTGATACGTTCAGGGCCAACATAGCCGTGAGGACGATATACATAAGGTTTATCATCCTCTGACGCGGCGACATTCTCATTACATTGTTTCCTCCTGCCACTTTCTCTCTCTTTTCTTATTATTGATAAATAATGTTGCTCGGTTGCTTACTGTTCTCTTTCTTTCCGCCCTGAGGCTCCCATGTTTACGGTCATGGCCCCGAGCATCCTCTCATATATGGAGTTCAGTTCACGCATATTGCCGGTCATCCGTGCCATCTCCTCACAATAGTCTGTAGCCTCTCCGGCAGATTTCTCATACATCTCCTTGATATCGTTCAGACTGCGGTTGACGCTTTCATACGAATGAAGCAAGATGGAGTTCATCTCCGTAAGGGCACGTGTTGTCTCCTGAAGCTGACGCATCTGCTCGGAGATCACTTCCAATGCCTCCGTGTATTGTGGTTGCTCCACAACGACAGGCTGCCCGACATAACCGGGTTGTCCTGCATACCCCGGTTGTCCGACAAAATCTGATTGTCCGACAAAACCGGACGTGACAGGTTGATCCATGTTGACGGGTTGTGCCGCATAGCCGGATGAACCTACGTTTACAGGGCCTTCCATATAGTTGTGGTGACCCGGATGATCTCCTACGTGTTCGTAAAACTCATCCCAGCTGAAATCTTTAGGCGGCCGGTCGAAGGCCGTGAGAATGAACATGGCTATTTCTGTGCCCATGCCTATGCACAGAAGGGTATTTCCCCAGGGCAAGTGAAGTATCTTGAAGAGTGCGCCCCAGATTACGATAGCGGCGCCTATGGAGTAGGTGAAGTTAAAGAATCGTTGTCCTTTCTCTCCGTGGATGAAACGCTCTATACAGTTGGTGTATTTTCTGATCTTAACCATCTTGGGAAAATAAACTTAGTTCTTGGGAGAGTATTATTTCTTTTTCTTTTGGGTGCCTTTGGCAAATCCTATCTGTGAACGCACGTTGCGGAAACCTATGTACGACCGTTGCTCATTCTGGTACTCCCATGTACGAAGGTCACTTCTGAGGTTATGGGCCACATCTTTCCATGAGCCTCCTCTCACGATCTTCCGTTTCATCTTGTAGGGATCCTCCTTAGCCGCGTCATAACGGAACTCCGGATTCACATCTGAGGTCAGTTTGTCTATGCTTTCGGTATAGGCTGTCGAGGTCCATTCCGACACGTTTCCGGCCATATCGTAAAGCCCGAAGTCATTTGGCGCGTATGTGCCCACAGCTGAGGTTATTATATGTCCGTCGCGCACATAGTCTCCGTCCATAGGTTTGAAGTTGGCATAGAAGCAGCCGCGTTCATCGTAGGGCAGTGTCTCTTCCCAGGGGTAGGAACTTTCTGAGTTTCCCGCTCTGGCGGCATATTCCCATTCGGCCTCGGTAGGAAGACGGTATGGCTCTACATATATGCCGTCTTTACCTAATGAGCGTCGCAGGAAATCTGTGCGCCAGTTGGAGAAGGCGGTCGCCTGTTCCCAGCTTACGCCTACCACAGGATAGTTGTTGTAGCCGGCGTGAGAGAAATACATTCTGGTGTAAGGCTCATTATAGGCGTTGTCGAAGTCATTGATCCAACAGGTGGTGTCGGGGTATACGTTCACTATGTAGGTGTTGATGAAATCGAAGTCGCCTGTAAGTGGTCTGCTTATTGTCTGGCGCACGATCTCACCCTCATCTGAGATATAGGCTGTGTCTTTGGAAATAACGGGTGTCTCCGTAGGGACCGGAAGATCGGTGTTATATTCACGGGTGCGCGGATCGAGCCGGTTCTTGCGTTTGGCAGCAGCCGTATGATTATATACCTCATATCGGTAGTTGAGCTGGGTAGGATCGAGTTCGCGTCTGCCCGTTATGGGATTGGTGCGGTACACGCTTTCTATCGCTCTCTGCTCGTCTTCGTTGGCGTTGCGCCAGGGTATGGCTTTTGCCCAGTTGATGTAGGGGGTGATAGGGTTACCCTCTCTGTCTTCATCTATCTTGAAAGCGTCGTTCCCACCGTATGCCGGATCGGCGAGACGTTCGCGGATTATAGAGTCGCGCACCCAGAATACGAATTGCTTGTACTCTGAGTTGGTTATTTCAGTCTCGTCCATCCAGAATGCGTCTACCGACACTCCGCGAGGATCTCCTTTGATACCCCATACGGAGTCATCCTTGGCGGGACCCATGGCGATAGCGCCACGGTCTACGAGCACCATTCCGTGTGGTGTCGGCTCGGCCCAGGAGAAGCCTCCTACGCCCGTAACCTCTCCTCCGGCGGAATTGCTTCTCGAGGAGAAGCATGAGGCGCACGTCAGCAGCAACAGTGATGCTGACGCTATCGGCAGAAAGCGTGATTTGCGTAAGGAGAAGTCAGGTAGATATTTTGAAATTGCTTTTATCATCATCATTATCGCTACATTATCCTGATGGAACGGTGTTTATGCTTGTTTTTCCCGGAAAGGTCGAGCTTCAGCTGATAACCTGCCACCAACTCATGGCTTCCGGAAGAGGCTTTGGATAAGGCCGAAAGGGGATAATCGTAGGAATAACCGAGAAAGAAATTCTTATATTCCGCTCCGATCATCACTGCTATGGCATCTTTCCAGCGGTAACCGACTCCGACACTTAGAAATCGGTTGTAGATGGCGCGCATCGATATTTCGGTCGACCAGGTGGTGAAATCTGTGGCCATCAGCAACGATGGCTGCACTTGAAATAACGAATTTTGAAGCCCGATATTGCCGTCTGCGGTAAAATATAGGGTTCTTTTGAGTTGGGTTTCATATTGTTGCGCATTTTCTGTCTCGGTGCCTTCCACACTCATACCGATTCTCGGTGATGTGAGATGTAGTGCCGAGATGCCTAAATGCAGATATTTGTTGAGATAGTTCACCCCTATGGAGAAATCGGCGGCATTGCCTGTGAGATCTCTGGTAGGGATGGCCGGATCATCGGGCTGTCCGGAATCATCGGCATCGGGTAGGATGACTTCGGAGCCTTTGAAACGTGAATTGTAGTATCCTATCTGTAGACCGATACCTAAGGTGCCTCTGAGGAATTTCAGTTTATATGAACCTTGTGCCGCGATCAGGAGATTGGAGAAAAGCCCTATACTCTCCTGCGA
>CAZPHL010000023.1:2556-12106 GCA_964586465.1 uncultured Sangeribacter sp. | reverse complement strand
GTGTAGCCGTTGTGGGTGAACGACAGATCCTGCACGTGTGCGCCCACCGAAAAACCGAGATGCCACCGCTTCAGGTCGGCGTATGGACGGTTCAACGGTTTGTCACCCGGTTTTGCCTGCGCTGCAAGACCTGTGGCAAGTATGGCGAGAATTGCTGAGATTATCCGGCACAAAACGCTCCGGGAAACAATATTACGGCGAATACGGTTCATAATTGTAGTTATAACGCGAATAAATAGGCCAATATTGCAAAATAAATTTGTGATAGATTGGGTTAAATCCGCAAGTAAACGTTAACTTTGCATAAAGTATATTATGGATTGGCAACGACTCATAAGCGACAAACGTCTGGGCATGGAGGAATTCCATGATCCCCGGGTGCATATAAGAAGTGATTTTCAACGGGATTATGACCGTCTGATATTCTCTTCCCCTTTCCGGCGTCTTCAAAACAAGACTCAGGTATTCCCCTTGCCGGGCAGTATCTTCGTCCATAACCGTCTTACGCATAGTCTGGAGGTCTCTTCCGTAGGCCGTTCTATGGCGCGTGAGGCCTGGCTTCGTATGGCTCCCCGTTATGACGCTACGCCCGCGGGTAAGGCTCTTGAACATATCCCTGATATCGTGGCTACGGCTTGCCTCTGCCACGATCTGGGTAATCCCCCCTTCGGCCATTCGGGCGAACGCACCATCTCCACTTGGTTCACCGAAGGGAAGGGTCAGGAATTGCAGGCACGGCTCACACCTCAGCAGTGGACTGATTTCGCCTCTTTCGAGGGCAACGCCAACTCTTTCCGTCTGCTCACTCATCAGTTTGCCGGACGGCGTAAGGGAGGATTCGCCATGACCTACAGTTCGCTGGCTGCCATAGTGAAATATCCCTGGACCTCTCTCTCGGCGGGTGATAAAGGAAAATTCGGTTTTTTTGCTTCCGAAGAGGAGCATTTCCGTAAGGTGGCGGCCGATTTGGGGGTGCCCGAACTCTCACCGGGCGTCTTTGCGCGTCATCCTTTGGTCTATCTCATGGAAGCGGCCGATGATATCTGTTATCAGATTATGGATATAGAGGATGCCCATCGCCTGCGAATACTTTCTACGGAGGAGGTAAAGACTCTTTTCCTTGATTTCTTCGAGGCTAATGACCGTGAACGTATGGAGCGTGCTATGGCTCATCTTGATGATCCGAATGAGAAGGTGGGTTATCTGCGTTCCAATGCCATAGGTGCTATGGTGGGTAGCTGTGCCGAGGTATTCACCGAAATGGAGGCGCCTCTGCTCGAGGGGGAGATGGTGAGACCGCTTGTGCAGCTCATGACCCCGCGCCTGCGTGAAGCCTACGTGAAGTGTGCCGACACCGCCTGTGCTAAAATCTACAATGCCGCTGATGTAGTGGATGTGGATATAGCCGGCAACCGTATCCTTACTTATCTGATGGATTCTCTCATGGAGGCGGTGCTTCATCCGGAACGAAATGCCTCCCGGCTTTTGCTTTCCAGAATGCCTCATCAATATGAGGTGAATGCCGAAGGATTGTATGAGAGACTGCAGAGTGTGCTCGACCATATCTCCGGCATGACCGATGTCTACGCTCTCGACCTTTTCCGTAAACTCAACGGCCATTCTCTGCCCGCGGTTTGATATTTGTTTTTGTCTTCTTTAATATGATAGATATGAGATTCAAGTTGTTGATGATGATGGTGCTGGTGAGCTTGCTCGCTATCGCCCGCGATTATAGTCCCGGGGATATACCCAATCCGAATGTAGCCGACCGTAGGGTGTATGTGGCCGATCCTGAGGGACGTCTGAGTGCTACGACCAGGTCTGAGGTCAATGATGTGCTCGCTCGTCTGCGTCAGGCCACTTCCGCTGAGGTGGCTGTGGCGGTGGTGCCCTCCATAGGGGATATGCCCATCGAGGAATTCTCGGAGAAACTCTTCACAAGCTGGGGTCTGGGAAAATCAGATAAGGATAACGGGGTCCTGATAGTCATAGCTCTCGACCAGCGTCGTGCGCGTATACAGACAGGTTACGGTGTCGAGGGCGTGTTGCCTGATATATCGGCCAAGAAGATCGTGGAACGTTCCATAATCTCCAATATGCGTGAGGGTAATCTTGATGCGGCTGTCACAGCCTCGGTCAATGATGTGGCGACGGTCCTCACCGATCCTGCCGCGGCTGAGGAACTGAAAAGTTCAGAGCACGATGCCTGGGAGACATCCTCAGGCGGCATCACCCGTGAAGATATCTCTACGTTTATACGTTGGCTGATATGGATATTCTTCCTTTTCTCTCTCGGCCTTCTCATCTATGATATGTTCAGCGTAAGGGGCAAGGATCGCTACCGTAAAGCCATGATATGGCAGAATCATCGCAGTGCCTATTGGATACTTGCGGCCTGTTCTTTGGGTCTTGGTCTCATCCCTGCCGGCATCGCGGAGTGGATGCGTTATCGTGCGCGTAACAAACCCATCACGTGTGGCGTATGCGGCACGAAGATGCGCAAGCTTAACGAGGAGGAAGACAATGCTCTTCTAAGTCCGTCGCAAGATCTCGAGGAGCGTCTGAAGACTGTCGATTATGACGTGTGGGAATGTCCGGCATGCGGCGCTGTGGAGCGTTATCCTTTCCGTGCCAAACAGTTGAAATATTCGGAATGTCCTAATTGCCACACGGTGGCTATGTGTGAGGTATATGACCATACGCTTACTCCGGCCACTACCCGCAGCGAGGGCACCGGAGAGAAGATATATGAATGTCAGTTCTGTCATCATCAGAATCGCCGTCGGTATAGGATACCCAAGAAACCTGATCCGGCAGCTGCCGCGATAGCGGCGGGCACTATCCTTGGTTCTTCGGGCCGTCATGGCGGAGGCTTCGGTGGAGGCGGGGGCTTCGGTGGAGGTTTTGGCGGCGGTAGCACCGGCGGTGGCGGCGCTTCGGGTGGCTGGTGAGAATCAATCTATCCGTCGGAGCCTTATGGTTGAGGAATGGTAAGGAAACTGCAGCAGTAATGTGTTGCCCTCGCCGCTCTGGGCCGTGATTGAGTTTGACAGAACTTTACCCTCGGAATCTTTCCATCTCAAATTGTAAAGTCCGTCGAAGGGGGTGGGGAGCAAATGGCCCTTTGTCATACCCGGTTTCCATGCATTCCCGTTTACTCTTGCTCCCTCAAGATAAATTATGTCGTAGCGGTCGTGATTTTTCACGATCGCTAATTTGTAATCTCCCCCTAATTTCAATAGTGATTCGTCAAGTGTACGGTCAAATATCACCCAGATACCCTCCAACGGGTCTTCTGAGTCGTCAAGCCGTTGTTTCAGTTGGAAGAGTTCTTCCTCCGTGAATGTGTCACGGCAGGTTCCCTGATCGTCTGTAAGACCCTCGGAAGGGAGATATGATATATCGCTCACCATGATTTCTCCTCCCGGTGCCACGGCGAAGCCGAAACTGTGGATGGCCGCCAGGTTTACGGGGAGTTCCACTATCGATACGGGCGCTCTGTCACCGGCAATAATCTGCATTCTCCCGGAAGCCATTTCTATCCTCCAGAGTGTCTCTCCCGCGAACGGCAGCTCGCGCTCTTTAATAAATTTCTCCGCCAACGGATGCTCGAGATCATCCTGACTGACGGAGACTGTTGTGGCGGAAGAGGAGGAGAGGGCATCATCAGCTGTCTCATTCTTATTTATTGTCACCCAGCAACACTTGCCTTGCGAATCCTCTATAAAGAATGCCCAGGGTGGCCGCCGGCGCTGACGTGTATTGTCGGAAGAATCTTTATAGTGGTATCTGCGCGACGGATGTCCGTGCAGGTTGTCCACTCTGAAAGTCACGGCATAGTCAGAGGCCGGGGCTACTGTCACGCTGTCAATGAGCAGAGTGTCTGAAGAGTTGGCCAAGTGTATTCCGTCGCTGCCGGCATTTCGGAATGGCTCGTAGCTTCGTCCCTTGTTCCAATGACGGTTGGGAGTGGCTGCGGATGTGATGTTGGAAAGACTCGTCACGATTCCCACGATGGCGAACAGGAAAATTACCCCGCCTATTATCCGGTTGATAAGCCACATCGAACGCAGGTTGAAATGTGCCCTTACCTTGTCTATGAAGTAGGTCACGAGCCACCACCAGCCGAGAGCACCTGTGATTATGGAGATAAAACCTACGATATAGTGGTAGAACTTGATGTCGGGCATCAGGAAGTTGAATCTGGCGAACAGACCGATTATGAGGAAGAGTATCAAGGGGTTGGAGAAAGTGAAGAGAAAGCCGCCTAAAATGTCTTTCTTCGGAGAGGAGTCTTTTATCGCTGGTTTTCTCAGGGCTTGTGCCGGATTCTTTTTGAAAAGGAAAATACCGAATCCTATGAGCACGGCGCTTCCGATCAGCTGTATGATATTCTGGTTGCGTTCGAGAAATTCCTCGATGAATGACAATCCGAATCCTGTGAGCAGGCAATAGAGCAGATCGGATATGGCAGCCCCGACACCGGTGTAGAATCCCGTGCGCCTACCTTTGTCAAGGGTACGCTGAATGCACAGAATCCCCACAGGACCCATAGGGGCCGATATGAGGACACCGATGGCGATCCCTCGCCATATCATGTAGAAAAGACTTTCGATAAAGCTCATTGTCCGCTTTATGAGTTGCTTTATGAATTGGTAATTATATAACCTCCCGTTCCTGTGGGAAGGCATTGATATCGGCGCAGACCATATTTATGTTCGCCTGTGGCGGCCGGACCTGACTTCGGGGCACCCCCTGCCATGGTTACGTCATAACGGGAATGGCACACCGGACAGACGGCTTCATAAAGGTCACCCTCGATCTCTACTCTCACATCCTGCCTGCATTCCACAGGACAGGCTAAATCGTATGCCAAAGGCACATCCGTGTCGTTGGTGAAAGGGTCCATGCCGTCGATAAGCAGAATGCCTCCGAAACCGGTTGCACTCTGCGAATTATAGGTGAACCCCGCCGGCTCGCGCAGGTTGCCTTTAAATATGAAATTACGGTGTGAACCGAATCCGGCCACGCCGTAGGTGTTCCATAATCCTGTGTCGCCTATATTCACGTTGACGGCCATATTCGGTATCCGGTCATCATCCACCGTCTCGCATGAGGTGATATGGACCGCTGTCAACGATAGGGCCAGCAGGCCGGCCAACTTCATCAATAGGGTTTTTGCTCCACGCGCTCCCTGCTTTCTCTCCGACCGCATCAGGAGAAAGGAATAGCCTTTAGCACCTGGCCGAATTGATCGGCCATCTTCTGGATCTGACCTCCGATCATTGGAGCCAACATGGCGGGTAAGGCTATGTCTATCACCACCTGAGCCTCACATGCCGAAGCATCCACGGGTTGTAGATCCATCTGAAGGGATAAGGGTATGGGGGAGTTCTCGGCGGCGAGTTTTATTCGTGAAGGCTCGGTCTTCTCCACAACCCTGAATGTGAGATTCCCCACCGGACCCGCGGGCACGGATATGGAATCGGGAGTGATTGAAATGCTGTCAAACATCTCTCTCTTGTCGTCGGGCACGCTCTCCGAAGGCACGTTCTCCAACATGGAGCGCAGATTCTCAAGATTCGACAGTTTGTTGTAGACGTTTTCCGCAGAAGAGGAAAGCTCTATCTTGTCGCTTTTATATACTGACATTTCTTATTCTTGTCTATGAAGTTTATTCTAAATACTGTTGTGGGGAGTCCAGTCGGCCGGATCCTCTCTCCATTCGCGGAGTGCCTCCGCCTCTGCCTGACTGATATAGTTAGTCTCCTCAGCCACCTCTATCATGGTGGAGTAATTGCAAAGGGGCACGAGTGTCACGTCTGACTCTCTGAATCTCTTGACGGCCATAGGGAACTGATAACTGAAGAGGCAGGTCATGCCCACCACCTCGCAACCGTATGTGCGGATTACGTCGACAGCTTTCAGTGAGTTGCCGCCGGTTGAGACAAGATCTTCGAGCACCACCACTTTAGTGCCGGGCTTGAGGTTTCCTTCGATAAGGTTCTCCAGACCGTGATCTTTGGGCGTCGAGCGTACATAAACGTAAGGGATACCCAATATGTCGGCCACTATTGCACCGAATGCTATGGCGCCCATGGCCACGCCTGCTATGGCTTCCACCTCAGGGAAATTCTCGAGGATGACGCGGGCAAACTCCACCTTGACATAATTCCTTATGTCAGGATAAGAGAGGATTCGGCGGTTGTCGTTATAGATAGGCGAGTTCCACCCCGAACCCCATATAAAGGGATTCTCCGGCTGAAGCTTTATCGCGCTTATCTGCAGGAGTTTCTCGGCAAGAATTCTTTCCGGTTTTTTCATAATAATACAATTTTTAAGTGTATGATATATTCACTTATAGGAGAGAATTGGCGTGAAATCTACGGCGGGGAGTAAGCTCCCCACGAAAAAACACGAAAATTCCGGGTTAACCCCATAATTATTTATGGGGGTCACTAAAAATGCAAAATTACATTTATCTCTCAATATATCCAAATGAAAAACAAAAAAGGGAGTGAAAAAGTAAGAGACCGGCTATGAAAATTATGTTAATGTGGATAAAAAAATGAAATGGACAGTTCAGAAGGTCACTGCCAAGGTGAATAGCGTCAGGTCGGAAGGCTCTGATTGCCATATCGCTTCTGCCGCCGAGATGAGGGTGGAGCCGGTGGTGCATACGTCGTCAAGTAGGAGCACGTGGCGCCCTTTTATTTCTTCGGGATCTTTCACCCTGAAGAGCCCTGATGTGTTGGCGAGGCGTTCGTCGCGTGAAAGAGCCGTCTGTGTGCGGTGGGATCTTATGGCTCTGAGGGTCAGACTTACGGGTATGCCTGTCGCGCTGCTGATGCCTGCGGCTATGCGGTGTGTCTGGTTGTAACCCCGGTTCATCTGTTTCCAACGGTGCATAGGCACGGGCACTATCACCTCCACTCCTGTGAAAAATCCCTCTTCCATGAGTTCGGTGGCGGCGATCTCTCCCAACATGTTTCCGATAGAGGGGAAGCGCCGGTATTTCATATCCTGTATAAGGGTTGACACTGCCGAACCGCGGGAATAGAGAAAATAACCTGTGCCCCGTCTGAATGGAAAGATACCGGCGAAACGTTCCTCCATTGGGTTGAGCTTGCGCCGGTGGAAGCCTGAACGGGGCAGTTTCGAGAGGCAGCGGGTGCACGCGAACCGTTCATGCGTTGCGAGCTGACCGTCACACACATGGCATTTGGGAGGAAAGAGTATGTTGAGAAGATCGTTGAGCAGTGTCATGAGGGCCGTTTAGGATCTGTCATGAGGGCCGTTTAGGATTTATGGCCTCCTTTACGGCTTTTGATGCGAGTTCGCTCTCGAACCCTCTTGAGATAAGATGACGGAAAAGTTTCATGCGTTCCTCCCGTGCATTAGGTCCGTTGAGGTCGAGTGAGCGTGCCTTGGCGGTAGCGGTACGGTTTATGGCGTCAGTATATTCCGCCGGTTCCAAAGCATCGAGGCCTTGGGCTATGTCGTGGGGAGAGATTCTTTTGGCAGCTAAAGCGAGGCGTATCTTATGGCGTCCCCAGCAGGAGAAGCGGCATTTATCGTGTGCGAAACTGCGCGCGAACCGTGCGTTGTCGATAAATTTCTCTTCGATCAGTTCGGTCACTATTTTCTGCACCTGTCCTGACGACAGTCCGAGTCGGTAAAGTTTCTGCCGGATGTCGGCCTCGCATTGTTCGGATCGTGCACATAGGTCGGCCATCCTTATCTTTGCCGCCTCTTCTGTAATCGGTTTCTTTTCTTCCATTTTTTATTGTCTTCTCTTTGCGCGTATGAATCGGTCTTTGCCGTAGGAATCTTTTATCACTTCTGTCTGTGTGAATCCTCTCGAGGTGATTAACTGTGCTAATTCTGTGGCATGACGGGGATTTATCTCAAGATAGAGCATCCCGCCGGGTGTGAGGATTGTCTTGCTCAGTGCCACAATACGGGTATAGAAGCGGAGCGGATCCTCATCGGGTACGAACAGGGCCCCGTGTGGTTCATAGTCGAGCACATTGGGGTCCATCGACTCTTTCTCCGACTCGTCTATGTAGGGTGGATTGCTCACAATTATATCATAGATTCCGTTGCCTGACCAGGTGAATATATCCCCACAGATAAATCTTATATTGGTTTTCAGATTTTTGGCATTTTTCTCGGCCACTTTCAACGCCTCCGGCGAGATATCGAGGGCGGTGATTTGGGGAAAACGGAGGGTCCGTGCCAAGGCTATCGCTATGCAACCGGAGCCGGTGGCTATGTCGAGCACTTTCACATCTTCACGCTCACCGGCATCATCGGCTATGATGTCCACTAATTCGGCTGTCTCGGGACGGGGAATTAGCACATCGGGTGTGACGTGCAGTTCGAGACCGTGAAAACGGGCCTCCCCGGTGATATACTGAATCGGTTCATGTCGCAGCAGACGTGTGAGTATTTTCTCCACTTCCGATTTGATAAAAGGCGACAAGGGCTCAGGCTCATGTATGAGCATGTCCACAGTGTTCCACCCCTTGAGATGATGGAAAATTATCTTGATGATGGCTTCGGTTTCCCGTTCACCATAAATGGGGCGCAACTCCGAACGGAGTCTCTTCAGTGTTTCGCGCATTTAAGATAACTGATTTGGGTTAGGAGGTCAGGGTTTGATAGTGATCGTCTCGCCGGGAAGCAGGTCTACAGGTGTGGAATTGCCGTTGACTATGATGGTGGTTGCCCCGCCTTTGGGTGCGCTTACCGTCATCTCGGTCACTTTACCGTTGTGCCATTCGGCATCCACCTCGAAACCGCCGCGGGCTTTCAGACCCTTGAAACTTCCGTCGCTCCATTGCTCCGGAAGTGCGGGCAGCAGGGTTATTACATCCGGTTCCGACTGTATGAGCATCTCTGCCACACCGGCCGTTCCACCGAAATTACCGTCAATCTGGAATGGTGAATGAGCATCGAGCAGGTTGGGGTAGGTGCCTCCGCCTCTGCGAGCGTCCTCACCTTTGTAGCCGTCGGGACTCACATATTTGAGCAGTCTGCGGTACATGGAATAAGCCTTTGGCGCGTCCTTGAGACGGGCGAGCAGATTCACGCGCCAGCCTGTGCTCCATCCGGTGGTGTTCTCTCCTTTGATTTCAAGAGTCTTGGCAGCCGCCTTGGCCAGTTGTGGGGTAGATTCAGGGGTTATATGGTTGCCGGGGAAAAGTCCGTAAAGGTGCGATTGATGACGGTGCTGCGGATCTCTCTCCGTGAAGTCGGTGGCCCATTCCTGAAGCTGCCCTTGTGCGCCGATCTTATAAGGAGCGAGACGGGACAGTGCGGTGTCGATTTCTTTTATGAGTGCGGCGTCAGTACCTAATGTGAGAGCAGCGTCTCGTGTGTCGCTTAGGCATTGGCGTATCATTGCTAAGTCGGCGAATCCCCCTTTGCTTGTGGCGGCCGGTTTCCCGTCAGGAGCGATAAACTGGTTTTCGGGTGAAGTGGAGGGTGTGGTGATGAGGTTTCCGTTCTCGTCCTCTGTCATCCAGGCCAGACAGAATTCTGCGGC
>CAZPHL010000023.1:0-2456 GCA_964586465.1 uncultured Sangeribacter sp. | reverse complement strand
TGATGAGGTTTCCGTTCTCGTCCTCTGTCATCCAGGCCAGACAGAATTCTGCGGCTCCTTTGAGTGCGGGATAATACTCGCGCAGGAAGTCGAGGTCTTGTGTGAAGAGATAATGTTGCCAGATATGCGACGACATCCAGGCACCTCCCATGTTCCAGTTGGCCCACATCGGGTCGTCGGAACCGAAACCCACGGGACAGGTCATCCCCCAGATGTCGGTGTTGTGGGCCAGGCACCATCCTCGGTCTATGTCGTAATATTCTTTGGCGGTTATCTTACCGGCTTCCGGCAATTGGTTTACGAAACCTAAAAGCGGGAGATGCAGTTCACTGAGATTGGTCACTTCCGCCGGCCAATAGTTTTCCTCCACATTTATGTTGGCGGTGTAGTTTGAGCGCCAGGGTGCGTAGAGGTGTTCGTTCCAGAGTCCTTGAAGGTTTGCCGGTACATTAGGAGTGCGCGAACAACCGATCAGGAGATAACGTCCGTATTGGAAATACATCTCCTCAAGGTCGGGATCGCTTGCTTTATTGTCATAATAGTTTATGAGGCGTTTGTCCAGAGGCATGGAGTTGAGTGTGGCTCCGCTGTCACCGAAATCCACCTCCACTCTTGAGAAGAGAGGCCTGTAGTCATTGAGATGGTTTTCCACGAGGGCCTCGAGTGATTTAGAGGCCGCTTTGTCTGCGAGCCTGTCGGCTGCCAACTTTTCGTCAATACCGGTCTTAGCAGGTAAGATGTGGGCCCCTCCGAAGTTTGTCGCTATATTAATAAGGATATTCACATCCTTGGTGTCGCTCACTGTAAGAGTTCCATCCGCACCGGGTGTTACATTTCCGGAGGCGGTCACTGCTGTTACATTTGTACGGAAATGCACTCCACGGTCCGGGTCAAACTGAAGTACTTCCTGCCAGTTGCCATCCTTCTGCACACGGTCAAATCCGTAAGGTGCGTATCCATCAGCCGATAGTCGGTTCCCTTTGGCGGTAGTGGAGAAGGGTAGTTGTGAGTCAAATCTCAGAGTGAAGGAGATTGGTTCCTTGGCAGAAATGTTCACCACTATCACACTGTCAGGGGCCGAGGCGAAGTAGGTGGTGGTGATATCGTTTCCCCCTTTGGTATAGTTTACGGTGGCAGTGGCGGTGTTCAGATCGAGCTGTCTTGAATATTCCGAAGGCACGGTAGCGTCTTTGAAATCGATGAAGAGATTACCGAGAGGCATGTAATATTGGCTGTTCGTACCTTGCATTTTTTTCTGCAATTCTTCGGCAGTGCGTATATCGCCACGGTCGAGAGCTTCGCGAATTTCAGGCAGATATTTTGATGCACCTTTGTTGTAGGCTTCCGTGTATGGCTCGCCGCTCCAGAGTGTGATATCGTTCAGGGAGATTCGTTCCGATGTCGGGTTACCATAGATTATTCCCCCCTGTGAGCCGTTGCCTATCACGAAAGTTTCCTCGAAAAAGTCGGCGGGACGGTCGAATTTCAAGGTCAGGTCATTGGCTTGGGCGTATATGGATGCGGTTGCAGCTATTACTAAGAACAGATAATTTTTCATGACAGTTATTCTCCAGGTTAGTGAGTAATGGGTGTGCCGGGTTACTCGTCGGTTTGGTCAATATCAAATGAGAAGGGGAGATAGTCCTCATCATCAAACTTATCCTGTTGGATAGTCACGCGGTTTGACCGTGTGGTTGATGATTTTTTCGGAGGAGGTACGGGTTGGTAATTGAGAAGGAGCTTGCTGTTGCTCAGCATCCGGAAGATAATCTCATAATCGTCCGGTTCAAGATTGTTTTTGACAAGGAGTACCACGGCGGCGATGATTTCCACCTCCTCGGCACTCAGGTTTTTTCTGCCTTTAGCCACCATGTTGATAATATTGCCGGCGTTCCATTGCGGCAAGGTAACGGGCTCCGGCATAAAGTCGAGCCGGGGCATATTATCAGGAATTTTCCTCTTTTTTTTCATGGCCGCCATAATAAATCAAAAACAACCTCAATCTCACCGCAAACATCAGTAAGACCTTCTGATTGTCATTACCGTTAGATATAATTTTTGCAAATATAAGCAATTATATTTACTGTAACAATAGTTGATCGGAGGAATTGGGAATAAATTCAGAGATATTTAGGAATAAAACCGGGTACGGCCCAAATAGAAAAAGAGCTTCAGATTCCATGATTTTGCGGAATCCGAAGCCGTTATTTTGTTTAGCAAAAATTAAAATCTCTTAATAGGAGATACTCAATCGTATCACAAAATTACAAAATAAACTAATAATCACCAAATTCCGAAAATGCAATTTAACGCGATTTTGGCGATTTTTTAAACAATGTTTAGCAAATGCCATTATTCGTCCCTGTCATATTATTGTGAATGAGCTGTTTAGCAAAATTTCAAATCTCCTATTAAGAGATACTTAAATTTGCTAAACATGAAAAGGCCCGTTTCAC
>CAZPHL010000022.1:0-29199 GCA_964586465.1 uncultured Sangeribacter sp. | reverse complement strand
TTTGCTGAGCTGCATGCCAACGGTGAATACCCCAAAAGCCTGTTTAAATAAATTGTATAGTACTGTTCTTGGACCTCGGGATTTGTTTTCAGAATAGGTTGGAATGTATTTTTTTAAGGAATAATATTCCCTCTTCGTATTCCTTTTCCGTCATTCCTTTACGTGCTTTAGCAGTTGCAATATTTATTGCATCTGCTATTTTTGTTCGGTTCCCGATAGCTTTCTCAGTCAAGAATATTCCATTTTTTGATCCGGATACTGCTTGACGCCGAATAAAGCCATTCTCCTCTAAGGTATTCAGGGAACGACTGATACCTGCTCTGTCTTTCCCTATGCTTCTGGCAATTTCGCTTTGACTCTGCCCATCCTTAATAAACAGTTTCTGAATTATTACAAACTGAGCATGATTAAGAGGCAATCCAACCCTATGGAGCGATCGGTTTAATTCTCCTACGAGTGAGTTGAAAGCAAAATCAAGATAGACTCCCAACAGGTCATAATCGGGCTGTATCATAGTAATTCTCTTTTAAGAAAATCAACAAAAGTATGAGGATGTCTTTTAAGTATGGCTGAGACAACGAAATCACTTCCACAGAAATCTCCCTCATTGTAATGATGGAACATACGGAGCAATGTATCGATTGAATAATCTGAGGCATTTTTCGCCGACATTGATTTTTTTAATTCATCATCAGAGATGTACTTGAATTCAATCTTTCCTCCTAACACTTCTTCCAGTGCTGAGATCATGTCTGAGACCGATAGGTTCTCAGGCCCACAAAGCTCCAAGGCGGCATACTCAAATCGATTCTCACCAACGATTTCTGTAACACAATTCGCGAAATCTTCAACATCAATCAGATTGATACGATTTATACTGTCAGAGTCTGTGAAAAACTTCTGCACAAATACTCTTTTATGAACCAGTGCATCTTTAGCATTAAGAAGGTTTTGCATAAAGGGAGCCGGACGGACAATGGAGTAGCATAAGCCGGAGTCAATTAGAGCTTGTTCAACTTCAAGTTTTTGACGATGATGGGGTAACTCCGGTTCAATGGAATGAAGTACAGACTAGTAAACGAATTTATTTACTCCCGCTGTTTTCACTGCTGAAATTGCCATTTTACCGATTTCTGCTTCATCTTCTCTTGCAGTGGGACATATATAGTATATCGCATCTATATCTTCAAGTGCAGATAGAATATCACTTTTAGAGGCAATATCACCTACAATAATCTCAGATGCTCCTAATTTGAGCATTTCTTCGGATTTTTCCGATACATGTACCATTGCCCTGACTTCAATATTTTTTTCAGCCATAGACTTCACAACTGCTTTTCCGGTCAGACCTGTTGAGGATGTTACCAATACTTTCATTTCATAAATAATTTAATGTGTTGATATATCAACAAATTTTACTATTTGTTTGTTTAAGCCTGTGAAAACAAATTCTACTCAACACAGTTTATGAAAATTATAGCATTAGAAGAGCACATGGTCAGCAAGTCGATAGGGGCTGCTGTGGCCAAAACAATCCAAGAAGTGTATCCCTATGCCCAACAGTTTCTTCATCCGGCACCTGCCGATGCACCAAGCACTCCGGATCTCTTTGAGTTAGGAGAAAGACGAATAAATGAACTCGACAAGGCTGGTATTGACATGGAAGTGGTATCGTATACAAATCCGACACAATGGCTAACAGGCAATGAGGCTGTAACTCTGGCTAAACAAGCCAATGATGCCCTGTACCGGAACATTAAGGCATATCCCGACCGTTTCAGAGCTTTTGCCACTCTACCATGGAATGATGCCGCATCAGCTGCCGATGAGTTAAAGCGAACCGTTAATGAACTCGGTTTCGTTGGTACGCTTATTTCAGGACGTCCACAAACAGGCAATGTTTTCCTTGATGATGCCATGTACTATCCTATGTGGGAAGCTCTCACACAACTTGATCTTCCGGTATATATACACCCCAACTATACCTCCATCGATGCTTGCAATGCATATTATTCCGGATTGAATCCTCAATTTGACACCATTCTGAGTGCATACGGATATGGCTGGCATTATGAAGCCGGCATTCAAGTGATAAGAATGATCCTTGCCGGAGTTTTTGAGAAATTTCCTACTCTGAAGGTTCTTTCAGGGCATTGGGGGGAAATGGTGCCGTATTTCCTGGCCCGTCTTGATCAGATGTTTAAACCGGAGGTAACAGGTCTTTCCGATACTATTACGAATATCTACAAGAAGCATGTGTGGATCTCACCGAGTGGGGTATATGATACCGACGCACTCCGTTTCTGTGTCGATAAACTCGGGATTGACCAATTGGTTTTCTCTGCAGACTGGCCTTACGTGCCAATGACAGATGCCCGGTCTTTTGTAGACAACGCTCCACTTTCAGATACAGACAAAGAAAAAATCAGTCATCTCAATGCTGAAAAGCTCTTACATCTTATCTGAAAGAAAAACTTGTCTGAAAGAAAAACTTGTCTGAAAGAAAAACGGAGAGACTCCTGATTAAGTGGAAGTGTTGTCGTTTTTATTCACACTTTATAATTTGCACATAGGAATATTCCACAAGTAGGAGTGAAAAGATAAAAGATACTTTCTTTTCAGAATAAGAGGATTTCTTATCAATAATCTCGAAATAGGGAAAATTGATAAGAAATTCTTTATCTTTGGTAGGTATCGTTAATGATATCCTTCTTAATTTTGTAGTATTAAAAATTTGAGAATCCAACTATTATCATTATGATCAGATTCGGTATCTTTTCTTTAATAATGACATTAACATTAAACGTTATGGCACAACAAAAAATAGTACAAACGGCAGGCCGTAGTCAACTCGGCGAATTTGCACCTGAGTTCGCTCATCTCAATGACGATATACTTTTTGGAGAGGTTTGGAGTCGTAATGATTTGCTCTCATTACGTGACCGTAGTCTCGTGACAATTACTTCACTTATCTCTCAGGGCATTACCGATTCTTCGCTAACTTTCCATCTGCAGGAGGCGAAAAAGAATGGTATCACCCGCACTGAAGCAGCTGAGATTATCACTCATATAGCTTTTTATGCAGGCTGGCCAAAGGCTTGGGCGGCATTCCGTTTGGCAAAAGATGTATGGAGCGACGATATTAAGGGCGATGACGCGAAGGCTGAATTTCAGAAACAGATGATTTTTCCTATCGGAGAACCCAATGACGCTTTCGCCCGGTATTTCATAGGGCAGAGCTATCTGGCTCCTGTCTCAACCGAACAGGTCAAATTCTTTAATGTTACATTCGAACCCGGATGTCGTAATAACTGGCATATCCACAAGGCTACCAAAGGTGGGGGTCAGATGTTAGTGGGAGTTGCCGGTCGAGGATGGTATCAGGAAGAAGGTAAGCCGGCAGTAGAAATCCTTCCCGGCACAGTAATCCATATTCCCGCCAATGTGAAGCATTGGCATGGTGCCGCAGCCGACAGTTGGTTCTCTCATCTCGCATTTGAGATTGACGGGGAAAATACTTCTAACGAATGGCTTGAACCTGTTAATGATGAACAATACGGAAAATTAAAGTGAGTTAAAGAAGTCTCATTACTGTAGCAGCCATAATGGCCTCAACTGAATTTCCCACGCTCAGTTTTTCAAGGATGTTTTGACGGTGACGGTTAACCGTATGCAGACTGATTCCAAGAAGCTCTGCTATTTCTTTACTTAATTTTCCGGCTTTGATAAGTGTGAGTACCTCTTTCTCTCGTTGTGTCAGGATCTGCAGTCGTCTTTCTGACATCGGAAGATGCCTGATTTCTCCGGAAGAGAGGTTGACGAAACTTGCTTCAATACCATGGGTTGAGTCTTGCAGAGGTGAGAGTTCATAACAGCAAAGAATAAGCCAGATTTTTCCGGAGGGAGAAAGATGTAAAATCCGTGTAGTGTTATTAATGTAAACATATTCTCCTTTCCTATCCATAATTCTCAGGCGGCAGGTGGCTTTATAAGAGAGCTTCCTGTCGCTTGTTAATGAATCTACAAATGTGAAAAAATCATATTCAAGCATTCTCTTTTCAACAAGATCCTCCGGATGAATCCGAATGTATATTTCGTCTTCATCACTCGAATTGATTTCCCGGATATAAGAACGGGAGTCGCTCAAGCCAATCAGAAATGCCAAGTCTCCTCCGAATATGTAGCAGCTGTCGGCGGCCGCATCAGTAATCACACGACAATCTCTTTCCACCTCCACGGTAGTTTCTATTTTGTGCTTACATTCAGTCAATACACTATAGTCAAGCACATCTTCCTCAAGCCTTTGTCTTTCATAGAAGGCATTTAGCTCTTTACGTAATACATCCATTTTCTTATTACCTCTGTATAGAGAACGAGAATTACTGCAAATTTACATTTTCTATATGAGTTATACAACAATAATGACAAACCATAACAGCCAAATATACGATAATTATTTTATTAAATCTCCGTTTGAAGGAGTATAAGACCTTAATACTATCACCAATATATCCTCCCCTTACGCCGTAGAGTATGTTGACAAATCCAAGGATATGGCAGTTTTGTTCGCGTATGATCTGTCTCCACGTTTTCAAGAGAAACTCCCGGCTGTAAAATTACAGGGCCTTGATCCGGACAAGAAATATCTTGTCAAGGAAATAAATCTGATGCCCGGGACAGAGTCAACATTTGCACAAAATGGAAAGATCTTCTCGGGAGACTATTTGATGAAAGTGGGTCTTAATGTTTTCACTTGGCATCACAATACAAGTGCTGTAATAGAACTGGTAGCACAGTAAAAATACCTTCTGATCTACTGTACAGTGATGTACTATGGCGTTAGTACCGGAAGCGCTTAATATGTGTTATTTGTGATCTTTTTGATAATTCATTTGGTTTGATAGTGAATTTTTGTTATTTTTGCGCCATGATGGGATGTGTCCCTACATGGCACAACTCATATTTTTACAGTTTTCAATCACTTAATTTATATCTATGTAGCATCAACATCTCACGAAAATCTGTTACGGCAGCGTTGCCTCTTCGAGAAGTGTGAAGATGTGTGTGCATTCGTAAGCTGGAGAATAACGAGAGAAGACGATAGCGACGAACTGTATAATAATGTTGTCCGAGTAGAACAAGATCTATTTTGACAATTTTATTCTAAAGCGAACTATGAAAAGGGAATTACCGATATCAGATGATTTAATCCGATGCGTATGTGTGTTCAACTCTCACGAAGATTTCTCTGTGTTTGAGGTGATATATGTCGGATATGATACTAATCTTAATCTTGTCATTATGTGTGAACATACAGATTATGATGAACCGGATTATAACTGTGCAACGTATGCCATATTGAGCAAACACGAAGCGGCAAGACTTGCAAAGCGGCTTAAAGTGACACTATTGAATCTTCCGTTGAATATTGCAAATTCTATGTCGGAATGGAATGAGATAGTTTGTCCTCTACCTTCTGATGTACGCAACTGTTTTAAAGAAATCACAGAATGTCTTATTGATGAGGGATGTCATTTCTGTATCAACAGAAGGTTTTCAACTAAGGGAATTGTTAATTAGTAAATTCTTAGGAAATCGAGTGTAGAGGATGTGAAAATTATGGGTAGTGCAGCCTACTGATTACCGGATTGAAAGAAGTTATTCTTGGTTGCAAATTCTTTAATAAGGGGAAGGCATTCCTCTGCAGTCCGGCAGTCGCTACATAGTTTTTCAACCGGACAGATTCCTGTGCCGGATCTATTGATGATATTAGGCACCAGAGAGGCATATTCAACTTCTATATGAGCATTTTCAAGCAATTTCAGAGCCGGAATGCTTATAACATCGGCATGTATAGCTTTCACCTTACCGAGAATCATCAACGCGGCTGCCCCTTTTCCAACTACTTTATCTGCAACAAGTGCGTCTTCAAGTTCGGAATCCGAAGAATTATACAAAAGCAACAGGTCTTTTATTCCGCGTTGGTGGAATAAAGAGACTTTATCATTCTTGCACACTACACAGGAGCATTTTTCTTTATGAAGAATATCTACCAAAAAGGAGATATCTACAGTTGTTTCTTTCATTTCAGATTATTATGGCTACGTATTCGTTATTTGGTTAAATAATGAATCCTCAAGAGAGTTCACATACTATAAACTCTCCGGAGGATTCATTATTGTCTTTTGAGATAGGCTGTTTAGAGTGATTAGATCAGCTCCATCATATTTACGGTTATTTTTTGATGGAAGCATGTAATTTTTGTTGGAAAGTTGCGTCTAATGGTCAAAACGTATTTTGAAAGGTATATCAAAACGTATACTCGTAACCTCCACTTATTAACAAGATATGGATTCCAATCTGAAAATAGACTTTGAGCGGATGGTGATGGAGCATAAGAGTACGATCTATTCTGTATGCTATATGTTTGTAGAGACAAGGGCTGAGACTGATGACCTTTTTCAGGAGGTGCTCATCAATCTCTGGAATGGTTTTGAGAAGTTTCGTGGAGAGGCTGATTTCCGTTCCTGGGTTTATCGTGTGAGCATGAATACTTGTATATCTTACAAACGAAAGAAACGCATCAAGACCGTACCACTTGGAATCGCGCCCAATGTGCTTGATGGCGACTCTGCCGAAAACCGACAGACTGCCCAGCTCCATCAGCGTATCACGCTCCTTGAGCCTGTAGATCGTGCTATTGTACTACTTTGGCTCGAAAATCTTTCCTACGACGAGATAGCAGCTATAGTGGGTATCTCGGTGCGGGCAGTGGGAGTGCGTCTTGTGAGAATTAAAGAGAAACTAAAATCCCTTTAACTGACTGAAACAATGGAAGAAATCGAAATAATGCGTCAGCAGCTCGTTGTGTTGAAGAAACAACTTGATACACAGCAGATTGTTAATAAGGAGCTCTTGCGCAAGGTGATGCGCAGTAAAGCCTCCTGGCTTAATAGGTATGTCAACTTTGAAATTATCACTTTCCCTTTGGTCTACCTGCTTTTTGTCATCATAAGCGCCGTCTATGGTATATCACAATGGTATGCCTTTATCTTCTTTATAATAGGTGGATTGGACACTGCGCTTGACTGGCGCACGGTACGTATTCCATCTGATTTGTTTGGTTCAGCCTCGATACTTGAGCTTAAGAAATTTCTGTTACGGCAGAAGAGGGAGCGGCATATTCAGATATTTGTGACCGGTCCGCTTTGTGTCCTATGGGTAATAGCTTTTTTGACAGCTATGATGAGAAATATAGATATGACATCAAGTGAATTGGAACAGGTGGCTCGAACCGGGGGGTTGGCAGGAGGGATAATAGGGGGCATAATTGGTGTAGTCGTAATGCTCGTACTCTATCGTAAGATGCAGCGCACTAACGATACGCTCTTAAGAGACATACGAGAGCTTGAAGAGGAAGCAGCGGAATGAAATTCGTCTAAGGAAATAGGTAGTTGGTCGAAAAATCCTTTTATAGAGGGGAAGGGTGACATAACTTTGTCGTGTAATTAAAAACAAGCGAATTAAAAACACGATGTTATGAAAAAAATAATACTCACTCTCTCATCAATAATGATAGGTTTGATATCCGAAGCTGCTACTGTAAGGGGGATACTTTACGATCCCACTTTTAACGAAGGTGAACCTTATGCTACAGTCAGGGTATTCAATCTAAACAGTGATAAACCGTTGACCACTGTGCTTACCGACAGTAAGGGTAATTTTTTGGTTGATACAGATAAAGGAGGAAATTTTAGATTTGAGTTCTCGGCTATTGGTAAAGAAACAATTATCCGTGAAATCTCAATGAGTGACGACGAAAATCTTGATCTCGGTGAAATCATCATGAAAGAAGATGCACAAAATCTTGATGAAGTAGAAGTTGTTGGGCGCCGTCCTCTGGTTCAGATGAGTGCAGATGAAATGACCTATAATGTATCTTCGGATTCTGACTCCAGAACGTTCTCTTTACTTGAGATGTTGCGTAAGGTTCCTATGGTTACTGTTGACGGAGAAGATAACATCACAGTAAACGGATCATCTAATTTTCAAGTTTATGTTGACGGGAAACCAAGTCTTTTATTTTCGGGCAATCCGAGTCAGATTTTCAAATCGATGCCTGCATCAGCTGTTTTGAAGGTGGAGGTTATTACCAATCCCGGCGCCCGATATGATGCTGAGGGTGTAGGAGGTGTGTTGAATCTTGTTATGAATAAAGAGGTTGGCGGCGCAACCGGCGATATGAAAGGCTATAATGTCTCGGCAAGTCTAAGGGGTGGTAACCGTGGGTTAGGCGGAAACATATATGCAAGCGGACAAGTTGGAAAAATGTCTGCAAGTCTTAATTTAATACATAATGATATGCGGCCGGGATCCACATCCTTTTCTAATGTCACAACACAAGGTAACACAACAACAGGTACAAACTCGAAAACTAAATTGCACGTTCCTTTCAGTATGGGTAATCTAAGCCTTGAATATTCAATTGACTCACTCACAACAATGGGAGCCTCTTTTGCACTCAACAGATTGTCTGCGGGTACAAAAGGTATTTCTACGACCGATATCATACATGCCGGCAACAATACACTTTCATATTTCACTGTTGGAGATAATGATATTCTACGACAGGGGATAAACGGAAGTGTCAACTTAAGCCGCAGTTTTGGTGCCGGACGACGTAATCTATTTCAAGTCACTTACCAGATTTCTCATGAAACACAAAATACTCTGAGTGATAATGATTTCAATGTAACTTTACCGGATGGTATGGTTATGCCGGACCGCAAGAGCGATAGCAAGGCACGAACAACAGAACAAATTCTGGTTGCAGATTTAACCTCGAAGTTTAATGATAATAATACGCTTTCTGTAGGGCTAAAAGGATCGTTCCGGTCTGCAACAGCTGACAATTCTTATTTCGTAGATGCGGATTATGATTCAGATGGCAGCGTCATCTATAAAAATGACAATAAAATTGGAGCCGCTTATGGCGAATACAGTTTCCGTAACACCCAATTCTCAGCCAAGGCCGGAATCCGTTATGAACATACCTGGCATGGAGTGAAATACAGGATGAGCAATATAGATGATTATAGCGATAACTATGGTAATCTTGTACCGTCGGCAAGCATCAGTTACAATCTGACTCAGGGATCAAATCTTGGACTGACATATAATATGCGTATATCAAGACCCGGTATTTCATACTTGAATCCTTATGTAAATCAGTCAGATCCTACACAAATAACTTATGGCAATCCCGATCTTGGTGTGGAAAAGACACATAATGTAAGCCTTGTGTACAACTTATTCAAGTCAAATTTCATGTTCAATGCCACATTAAGCAATGCCTACACCGGGAACGGTATAGAACAGTATAGTTTTATGGAAGATGGTGTGCTCAACACTACCTATGGTAATGTCGTAAAACGCACCACCACCACACTCAATGCTTACATGAATTGGCAAATAGGGTCAAAGACAAGGTTATTTATAAATGGAGATGTCAGCTATCTTGATATAAGGTCAAACCAACTCAATGCTTCTAACAGTGGCTTACAAGGAAACATAATGTTAGGCTTACAGCAGCAACTTCCGGGTGAGATTAGTAGCAATGTTTTTCTTGTGGGTTCTTCAAAGAGCCGTACTTTGCAGGGATGGAGCACCGGGTTTCAGATGATTGGACTAAATTTATCCAAGTCATTCCTTGATGACCGTCTCGGGGTGAGTCTTGGAGTAAATTCAGGCCTGTCAAAAGGGGGTAAAATAAAGATGGATACTTATACTGAAACACCGGTATTCACCAATATTACCAAGATCAGGGTTTCTATTGCGTCTGTCAACTTAGGAGTGACCTTCAAATTCGGAAGCAGTTCAAAAATAAAGGAGGTCAAAAGTAATTTCATAAATAATGACTATATTGACAGAAGTTCGGAAGCTGAGACTATCACAAATACAGGCAATATTTAATGACAGGCAGTTAATTTAAAAATAAATTGCTAATTTTGCAAAAATCACCTCTTGCAAATCCATGAGAGCAGCACGACAGGATA
Organism: uncultured Sangeribacter sp.; assembly: GCA_964586465.1. Classification (GTDB taxonomy): domain Bacteria; phylum Bacteroidota; class Bacteroidia; order Bacteroidales; family Muribaculaceae; genus Lepagella. The sequence continues at coordinate 19,144 of CAZPHL010000022.1, read as the reverse complement.
TTATCTTAGCCATTTCGCAGACAGCAGTCTCATTAGGACTGCTGCTGCTTCCGTCAGCCATAATATATACCTTTACAGGAGAGTTTGACTATGCGACTACTGTTTTCCTGAGTCTTGCTTCACCCATCGGAATATGCTATCTGATTTTCATGATCAATTACTGGTGGCTTGTGCCTCAGTTTAGTCATAAGGGAAAATATATTCGTTATATTGCCTTGAATTTATGCCTTGCAATGTTGATAATCGGTTTACAATTATGTAGTTGGCCAACCGATGAAAACAATCCAATGGATAATGTGAAACTGATTTATGTAATCTCGGCATTGTTTATCGGCAATATACTTTTCTTTTTCACTTCTGCATCACTTGCTTTCGCTCTGCGAAATTCACGGCGTACTAAAGCCTTGAAAGAGCAGATGCAGGAAGAAAAACGTCGACATGCCGAAGCAGAGCTTGTTTGGCTGAAGAATCAGCTTAATCCTCATTTCCTGTTTAACACTCTTAATAATATCAGCGCACTTGTGGCTTTTGATGCTGACCGCGCGCAAGATTCCATCAGTAATCTGAGCGATCTGTTACGTTATGCCATCTATGAATCATCGAAGCCTTCGGTACCGTTGGAGATGGAGGTGAATTTTATGAAAGATTATATTTCGTTAATGAGCTTACGTTGTAGCGACAAGACAATTATCAATACTGATTTTTCTATAGAATCAGGCAATGCCCGGATTGCGCCACTCTTACTCATAAGTATTATAGAGAATGCTTTCAAACATGGCGTAAGTGCAAACCGTCCCTCGGTTATTTCCATCTCAATGATAGAAAAAGGAGGTGTCGTTTCGTTTAGCTGCAGTAATACTAACTATGCCAAAGGAACAGAAAATAACAGTGGAAGCGGTATCGGACTAACGAATATGCAGAGACGTCTTGATTTGCTTTACAGCAAAAGATATGAATGGAGTCAGAATACTGACGAGCAGAATTTTAACATCTTTCTAAAGATCGAATTATGAGAACAATCACCTGTGCAATTGTAGATGATGAACCTTTGGCAGTGCGTTTGCTGGAAAGTTTTGTTGCCCGTCTTTCATTTCTTGAATTTAAAGGGTCATACACTGACTCCGTTGAGGCTATTGAAGCAATTCGGCAGCAACCTGTGGATGTGCTCTTTCTTGATATTCAGATGCCTGATATGGATGGCATGGAACTGGCCAGAATGTTGCCTTCCGAGACAAAGGTGATATTCACTACAGCTTTTAAAGAATATGCATTTGAGAGCTATGATGTATCTGCAATTGATTTTCTTTTGAAGCCGATCAGATATGATAAGTTCCTGCGAGCATCTGAGAAGGCTCGTGAATGGTTCAATGCCAAAGAAAATACAGCCAATGCTACAAAAACGGACTGTAAAGAAATTTATCTACGGGCTAACGGGGAACTCAAGAAAACTGATGTGGATAAAATTTTGTATGTCGAGGGCATGAAAGACTATGTCAGATTTTTCATAGAGGGAGCTCTTCCTATCACTACCCATTTAACCATGAAAAACGCAGAAGAGTTGCTTCCGAAATCTCGGTTTATGCGTGTGAGCAGAAGTCATATAGTAGCATTACCTCATATACGTACCATAGACCGCAACCTATGTATCTACATTGCAGACACAATGATTCGTGTTACTGACTTATACAAAGCAGCCTTTGAACAATATCTGAACAGCAGGATGGCAAAATGAAATAAGTTGTTTTTCAGCGGTCAGAAAAAGAGGAATCTTTTTCTCTTTTTCTTTGGTCGGTCTTTGTCATTTTCTGATTCTTCCTTTGATTTCTTCTTGTTTTTCTTCTTGGCCTTATCGTGTCTTATGTCTGCTCCCGGTTGGGTGGAGGCATCTATCAGACCTTCATTGATCAGTTGCAGTGAATCGGCAGCACTTAATCCCGGGTCGTCTATTGCTTCAAAACCAATCGGACGAGAAATCTGTAATTTAGCGAAACGTGAATTCTGAACACCTCGTCTGAAGACATTTTCAATCTGATCGATGAGATTGATACGTGCATCATTCACGACATTGACACTCTCGATGGCAGTATTTTCTTTAAACTTGGCACCGCCGAATCTCACTTTATATTTCTTTGGATCTCCCGAAAGTGTGATGCCGAATTTGAAAGGTAACGGTGATTTCAACACAGAAATATGATAGTTGAAATTCATGGCTATATCGTTAGAGCCGTAGATGCCAAGGCGATAACGGTCGATATTAAGGACGAAGGGATATACCCGCATAAAACCGTCGTCTACGGTCATCTCAACATTCATGTGTTTGATAGTGTTGTCTGTCTTATTCTTAAATCCCAACCATTTACCTAACGTACGGTATTTCTTTGGGTCGATGAAGGCAAGATTATCACCATCTATTTTAATGGCTGCATTCAATGTTGGAAGCATGAGATTCATACCCGAATCAATACGGCATGTGGCTGCGATATCAGCCCCTATGGTGCCCGAGAAGTCATGTACTAATGGCATTATGGAATCAATTGCCGGCACGAGCTTTACAAATTTTCCTATATTGAAATCTGTAAGTTCCAGGCCGAATCCTATATGCATATTGTCCGGGTTAGGTGCTGAATAAAGCGCGGACAGAGTGAGATTTCCGGCATCGGAATTTGCTTTCATTTGATGAAGATTGACTCCTCCGTCGTACACTAAAAGTTCACCACCCATATTTTGCAGCATTAAGTCGCTATAGAGAACAATATTGGCGCCGATGTCCAATTTAGCCTCTACATTAACCGGGATGAGAAATGGAGATGACTTCCCCGGTCCTGCTTTTGCAAGAGCATCCAGGTGAGCTTCCAAAGCTGCATCATCTGCTGTTTCAATAATATTGTTGTTTCCATGACGTCGTCGTTCTGCGTATGCCGCTCCGGTGAATGCCCCGACCGAGAGTTGATTGATATCTATAGTGTCACTCAATAATGATAAATTCACCTTGAGAGTATTCTCTGTCTTAGCAGTAAGAGCTCTTCTCACATTGGTAACCAGTCCGGATAATACTATATCTGATTTTCCAACACGTAAAGCTATATCCGAGATATTAACAGTGTCGTTATTGAATTTCACGTCAAGATTTGTGAAACGGTTGCGAAGAGGAAACAGAGGGGTGAGCAATCGTGCGTTATGCGAAGTCACCGACCCATTCAGTTTCCATTCGTTCAAGAACTTGCTGAAGCCTTTAGCAAGGTTCCAGACGAGCACCTCATCATCGTTGGCTGCTTGAGCGCCATAAACCCGCCGTGTGCGTTTCTGGCCCGGTTTATGGTGACGTTTGGCATAAACGTATTTAAATACGGATTCAGGCGGTATGTAAGAATATTTTTTATGACTGTTGACTGTTTTTCTGCCGACTTTCTTTTTTTTATGAACTGAAGGCAATTTATGAAGAGTGGCATTAATATTTGTCTCATTAAGGAGAATACGGTCAGAAAGGGAGCCCGCTGTCACTTGACCGGTGTGTAAGTCAGCTAAAATGTTGAATATATTGCTATTGTTTTTAAATCTATGGAGAGAAACATGACCCTCCAGATTACGGATACGACCTCCTGCACTGTCCGTAATGGAGATGATGTTGAGGCGGTTTACTTCCAACTTGCCACCGATCGGGAAAAGCCGGGTTGTGTCGGCATTGTGAGAGTTAGGTTCAACTCCGGCTCCTAATGAAAGTGAACCAACTGCTATATCAACACCTCCTACAAGCACAGTGGCTGTGTCAACATCCAGTTTGGCATTTAATATTGGATTGCCGTCAATAATTTGTTTGGAGTTGAGATCGATTCTTGCCTTATTTATCTCCACCATCTTGTTGGTATCAGCTGATAGGAAATAAACGTCATCAGCTATTACATTGCCGTCTGCAATCAGGCGGTGGATATGTTCCGGCTTGAACATTGAGGAACTACCCTTAGTCTGGAGATCGGTTGACACCGTTCCGGAAATATACCCGGGAATTCTCTCGCGGATAATCGGAGGTAAATTAGCCAGATTGATCTGACCTTGCAGACTGGCAATGAAGGAAGGGTCAGAGAAGAGGGTGTAAAGAGTAGCGTTCGCGTTGAGTTTGGTAGCCGGCCCTGCAACCGTGAATTGACTTATATCGATAATTGTGCTGTCCGGACAATTAGTAAGAGTCTTAATAGTTGCTTCCAATGAGATATCTTCAAACTTGGCTTCCCCGTATTGTAGTTTTGAGGGAGGGATGTTTAAACGGACAATAGCGGTAGGAATGGTGTCGGTAGTCAGATCCATCGGTTTGACAAGTTCAAATCGTCCACCTATTGAAAGATCGGTAGAGAAATTGGGTTCATAAAGATCATATTCATGCCGAATCGAGTCAGGTAGGGCGGCCAACAAATCGCTCACTGTTATAGGGAAGAGCTCTACAATACCTTTTCTGACAATCGGAACATTACTAAAATCAATTTCACCGGTGACAATAGCTTTAATAAAGGCACTTCTGAGTTCCATTTCATCCATTGCTACCAGACCGGGTTGATTTGAATCCCAGTAAACTTTACCATTTAACCCAAAGTCGATTTGTTGGAGGTTGGTAAGCAATGAGGCTTTAGGAGAAGTGACATTACCATTGATTATAAGACGATAAGTAGGTTCCTTATCGCTCTCTACAGCAGCATCAGTCAGCAACAACACTGAAGCGGAGGTGGAATCAGCAGCATTGTAGAAATGTATCTCCTTTGGTTGCTCAAGGGCAAATCGGTTGATACGGAATCTTGACATCTTACTTTTTTTCGACTTCACTGTATCAGGCGGTGTCTTCATCACTTCATAGTTGGCCTTACCGTTATGAGCTATTACCAGATTAACACTAAGGCCACGCAAGACCACATCACGAAGTGACAATTCTTTATTGACAAGTAATCTTTTGATGTCGAGAGAACCACTCATATAATCAAGTTTGAGCAGCGAATCGGCATAATTTGGCAAAAGACCACGGTCTTCTATAGCCAGCGAATCGAAGGCATGTGAGATAACGGAAAGATTTTTAATCTTCACATCTAAAATTGGGAATCGGGGATGAAACCCGATTCTTATATCGTCTAATTTTACTTCACCATCTATATGGTCATCGGCTATACGTTCAATGAATGGTGAGAGGCGTTTGGAGTCAAGAAACTTTATAGCGCAAAAAAGCAGGACACTCACAGCCACAATAACTGAAAAGAGAGTCCATCCAAATATTTTCAGCGCTTTTACCATAATCTTGCCTTTATTGCTTGCGCTCATATAGAAATCGATTATTTACAAAATTACAAAACAGAAATGTAATCAGCAAATTATTTTAAAGAAGCTGAGCGCGATAAACACAAGCAAATGTGATTATATGGATTTCACGAAGTTTATGACGGGTTATAACAAATTTTTTATTAATTTTGGGGGTGCGGATTCGGCATCGCTTCAGTCTCGGGTGCCATACGCGGTAAAATCAGATAACCAACATCTAATAATATGAATGTAACTGATAGATTTTTAAGTTATGTGGCCTTTGACACTCAAAGCGACGAACTGACAAACATGAATCCCTCCACTCCGGGACAGATGGTTTTTGCACGCTACCTGAAGGAGGAACTCGAAAAAATGGGTCTTGAAGAGATATCGCTTGATGAGAATGGTTATGTTATGGCCACTCTTCCGTCAAACATCGAAAAAGAAGTGCCTGTCGTAGGATTTATCGCTCACCTTGATACTTCCCCGGATATGAGCGGTAAGCATGTACGTCCACGGATAGTAAAAAATTATGACGGTGGAGTTATTGTACTTAATGAAGAAAAGAATATTGTGCTGTCTCCGGAAGAATTTCCTGAACTGGCAAATTATTTGGGTCAGGATCTTATTGTGACAGACGGTACGACATTACTCGGAGCAGACGATAAAGCCGGTATAGCCGAGATTATTTCAGCTGTAGCTCACCTTCAGTCTCACCCGGAAATAAAACACGGTAAAATCCGTATAGCTTTTAATCCTGACGAGGAGATAGGGCAAGGTGCACATAAGTTTGATGTTAAACTCTTCGGTGCTGACTTCGCGTATACTATGGACGGTGGTGCAGTAGGAGAACTGGAATTTGAGAATTTCAATGCCGCAAGTGCTAAAGTCACGATAAAGGGACGTAATGTTCATCCGGGTACAGCGAAGCATAAGATGATTAACTCAATGCGTGTAGCAACCCAATTTATCGTTATGCTCCCTCGTTGGGAAACTCCGGAACATACGGAAGGTTACGAAGGATTCTATCATCTCATCGGTATTCAAGGTAGTGTGGAGGAAACGGTTTTGACATACATAATACGTGACCATGACCGCAGTCGCTTCGAGAGCCGCAAGCGTGAACTTGAGCATCTGGTAAGAAAGACCAATATGGAATTTCCCGGTAGTACTTCAGTAGAGATCAAGGACCAGTATTATAATATGCGGGAGAAAATAGAACCCGTAATGCATATCATAGAGATTGCAGAGAAGGCTATGAGAGAAGCGGGGGTAGAACCAAAAGTGCAGCCCATACGCGGCGGTACGGATGGTGCGCAGCTTTCTTTCAAAGGGCTTCCTTGCCCCAATATTTTTGCAGGGGGCGAGAACTTCCACGGACGTTATGAATATGTGGCAATCCAAAGTATGGAGAAGGCTACAGACGTCATAGTTAACATTTGCCGTCTGGTGGCACAATGAAAGATAAGACTTTGTATGTGATAACAGGGCCGACTGCCTCCGGGAAGTCGGCCCTTGCCGTGGAGCTGGCACGCCTTCTCGAAACGGAAATAATCTCGGCAGACAGTCGCCAGATATATCAAGGTATCCCGGTTGTAACAGCAGTGCCTTCTGAAGAGGAGAGAGGAGGGGTAACCCATCATCTCCTTGAGATTCTTCCTCTTGACGCCTATTATAGCGCAAGTGAGTTTGAACAAGATGCTCTTCGTCTTGCCAATGACATTTTCTCTAATAAAGAGAGTGCAGTGGTGTGTGGCGGATCGATGATGTATATCGATGCTCTATGCAACGGTATAGATGATATCCCTACAGTCCCGGAAGAAATAAGAAGCCAACTTACAGAAGATTGGCTCATCAAGGGTGATGCATGGCTTCTTGATAAACTTCGCTATCTTGATCCGGCATATTATACAAAAGTAGATCTCAACAATCTCAAGAGAGTGTTTCATGCCGTTGAAGTATCTTTGACTGCTGGTGCTCCCTATAGCTCTCTCCTGACCGGAAGAAAATGTCAGCGCGATTTCCGTATTGTCAAAGTGGCTTTAGGGGGAGAGCGTGAACGGCTGTTCGAAAGGATAAATGATAGAGTGGTAAGGATGATGGAAGCCGGACTGGAAGATGAGGCAAGAAGGGTATATTCACTTCGTCATCTCAATTCACTCAATACAGTCGGATTGAAGGAGATGTTCGCATGGTTTGACGGAAATCTCACAAAAGAAGAAGCAGTGGCCCGTATACAGAAAAATACACGCGTCTATGCCAAAAAACAGTTGACATGGCATAAACGCGATGAGTCACTTATGTGGCTTGACTTTGAGACCAAACCCATTGACAATGCTTTAAGAATTATTACAGATCATAACCGACAGTAAAGAGCCACGCTTTGTTGTGACCGCCTGTCACAGGTTGTTTCCAAACTTTTTTCCCTCCGGCCATGTAATGTACAAATACGGAATAACGGCGGTTAAAAGTTAATCCCGTGCCTATTTTCAATCCGGCGTCAAGCTTATTGGATTGAGCGGTCTGTGTCACTATAGGATCTGATTGAGATGTAACGACATGTATTTTGTCAGAAGAAGAATCATGGAAGAAATATTGGAGGTAAGGCCCGGCTTCTGCCGAGAGTCTCAGTTTAGGACCAAGATTGAATTTGAAAGACAAGAGCACAGGAATGGCTATATCGAAGTAGCGGTTATGGCCTAATTGTGTCAAATCTTTTGTTTCAGTCGCGTTATCCCGGTAAGTGTCGGCATAGGAATAATTACCGCTTCTGCTTTCAAAGAATATCCCCGGTTGAATAGAAAGGTAATCACGGATATTAAGATCTACGACACATCCTGCAGTCACACCCATACCCCAGCTATTAACATTCCAACGGTTGAAAGCCGATTTGGGAAATGTGCGGTTTGAAATATTGAATCCGGCACGCAATCCAATATTGAACAGATGTGTCGGTGGTTCCTTTGAGAAAAAATCCTGAGAGAAAAGAGAGGTTGGTATAGCGAAAGCTAATAAGAGTAAAACTATTCTTAATGATTTCATAATTTATGATTTCAATTCAAAAAAGTAGTATATAAAGGGCCTGTGTGAAAAAATGCTTTGACGGACCGAATAGCATCTTTTATTTCCGAAGGGCAAAATTAAATAAAAATATCGGCAATTAAAATTTATTATTTAAATTTGCAGAAAATTTCACCTCAAAGAAAATCAAGAACTCCTTCATAACTCATTAACTAACCTTAAATTAGAAACATGACACATATAAAACCTCTTGGACTGATGACAGGTCTGAAAGACTATATCCTTATTGTTTTCGGTTTATGCCTTTATGCCTTAGGTTTTACCGCTTTCATTCTTCCGCATGAAATAGTGATAGGCGGTCTGAGCGGTGTGGGCACTCTGGTGTATTTCGCTACCCGTGGAGTGATTCCTGTGGCTGTGACTCAGTATGCCGCCAACTTGCTTCTGTTGAGCATTGCTTTCAAGATAGTAGGAAAAACCTTTGTATTGCGCACAATTTTCGGCGCTTCGGTTCTTTCACTTGGAATTGGCGTGTTGGAGAATTTCTTTATGAGTCTCGGACATCCTTTGATTGCGGATATTTCGATGAGTGCTATACTTGGAGCTATCCTGTGTGGCACAGGGGTAGGGGTTGTTTTCGTACATAACGGTTCGTCCGGAGGTACTGATATCGTGGCAGCTATGGTGTCGAAAGTGAGCAATGTGAGTATAGGACGTACTATGATCTATATGGACATGCTCATAGTGATGAGTTCAATATTCCTTCCCTATAACGGCCCATTCAATGAGCGTCTTGAGGCGAGAGTGCCTATAATCGTATATGGTCTTGTAGTGACTTATATTATAGCATACATGACTGATATGATAATCAATACAAACCGTCAGGCCACGCAGTTTATCATCTTTTCATCTAAATGGGCGGAGATAGCCGATCTGATTAACCGGGAGGCCCAACGTGGGGTGACAGTGCTTGATGGAGAGGGATGGTATTCAAAGAAACCTGTGAAAATTCTCATGGTATGGTGCCGTAAGATAGAGAGTGTCACAATATTCAGGATAGTTAAAAGCATTGATGATAATGCATTCATTACACAGGCCAATGTTAATGGTGTGTATGGTAAAGGATTCGATACAATGAAGATAAGGCTTAAGAAGAGAGGGGCTGAGAATCATGGCGAAACAAAAGTCGTGGCATCAGCTGTAGAATCCTGATCTATTGATTGGATGAATCAACGAAGATAATAAAGAACGATCCGGGCCCTGGTGATCACCACCTTGACCCGGATCTCGAGTTATGTAAGCCGGAAATTTTCAAATTTTTGACTGACATCAATATTCAACTATAGAATAATCAACTGTAAAAGAAGAATAAGATATCAGAATTATAATTTTTCATTCATTCGCTTGTAGATAAATGTTTTTCCTCGTGTCATCTTTCCTTCAGCAGGTTTAGTGCTTATAGGAAGGTTGATATGGGAGTTTTCGGGCATCCAAGCCACTACTTCATCAATCCATTGTTCGATACCGGGTTTGGTAGGATGAGGATTATTTTTGCTCTGACGGGGTAAGTTGAGATCAAGACTATTGAAATAGTTGCCTTCACCTAAATTTTCCGCTATCCAGTTATTGAAGATTTCGCCCTGAGAATGACCCGGCCAACTTGGTGGGCCAATCCAAAGAAAAGGAGTGTCTCCTATTGCTGAGGTGATCTTATCAAGTTCCGGTTTAAGACGTTCGGGACGACTTTCGAACATCTCGTTCATTCCAAGACTCACAATAACAGCGTCAGGATTATGCTCGCGGATTATCTCTGAAAGATCAGGTGTGTCAGCCCATTTCTGTAGAGTAGAACCGTCCCATACGATAGTGGCAACTTCAAAATCATTCTCGTCGCCGTAGGCGTTAAGACGTTCTGCCATCCAACCGGTCATAGAGTCTCCAATAAAAAGGACTTTCTTTACAGGCTCAAATTGATTGTCCATTCCCTGTGCATTGGCCTTACCTCCAATTGAGAGAATGGTAAAAAATGCCACAAAAGTCATCAGCCATTTGGGGCATCTTGAGATATTTTGATTTAAAAAATTCATAACTTTTAGTATAACAGAATCTTATCAAGCCGAATAATTAACTGCGGCCTTTATGCGGACCTTTTAACCTTTCTGTTATGTCTTATAAACAAACAAATATGTAAACGGTTTTATAATACAACAAAAAATTAACAAATTTCAATTTTTTAATAAAACAGATGGCTTTAAAAAGGAAATTAGCTAATTTTGTAAAAAATATTGAATTGGAATATGGAAAAGAATAAAGATAAGAAGATTGTCTTGAGCGGCATCCGCTCTACAGGTAACCTGCATTTAGGCAATTATTATGGAGCATTGAGCAAATTCCTTCGTATGCAAGACGATTATGATTGCCGTTTCTTCATAGCCGATCTGCATGCCCTCACTACCAATCCGGATCCTAAACAACTTCACGAAAGCGTGAAAGACATCTTAGCTGAATATCTCGCAGCCGGTCTTGATCCTGAGAAGAACATTCTTTATGTTCAGAGCGACATACCCGAAATATCCGAGATGTATCTTCTTCTCAACATGCATGTCGGAATAGGTGAACTTATGCGTACCGCCTCCTTCAAGGATAAAGCCCGCAAAGCCTTGGGCATCACTTCCGACAGCGATGAGATAGAGAAAGAAATCATAGGCAACCAGACCAATCAGCGTGTGAATGCGGGTCTGCTTACCTATCCGACCCTTATGGCAGTCGATATTCTGATCCATCATGCTGACTATGTGCCTGTAGGCAAAGATCAGGAACAGCACCTTGAATTGACACGTCGTTTCGCACGTCGATTCAATTCTTTTTATAAGACTGACTATTTCGGCGAACCTGTCAACTTCAACTTCGGTGGTGAGGCCATAAAGGTGCCGGGACTGGATGGCTCCGGAAAAATGGGCAAGAGCGAGGGAAATTGCATATATCTGATAGACGATGCCAAGACATTGCGCAAGAAGGTGATGCGAGCTGTCACAGATGAGGGCCCTAAGGAACCGAATTCACCGGTGAGTCAGCCTGTGGAAAATCTGTTCATGTTGCTTGACCTCGTTTCAGGTAAGGAAGTGGCCGACCATTACCGTAAGGCTTACGCAGATTGTTCCATACGTTATGGAGATATGAAGAAACAGCTTGCCGAAGACATGCTAAAGGTGACGTTGCCTATAAGGGAGCGCATACTCGATATAAGAAATAACGATGAATATCTTTCAAAAGTGGTTAAAAGCGGAGCTGAGAGAGCACGTGCATACGCTGCCGACACATTGAAAGATGTAAGGGAAATAATGGGTATCCGTAGGATCTGATGGTACTCAACTGGATTTGGATTGCGTTTTTCGCAATTGCATTTTTAATGGCCGCCGGACGCACGATAGCTTCCGGCGACCTTTCCGTTTGGAGCGATATCATGAACAGCTCCTTCTCACAAGCCTCATTTGCTTTTGAAATATCCTTAGGTCTCACAGGCGTGTTGACATTATGGATGGGCATAATGAAAATTGGTGAGAAAGGGGGAGTGATCGAGTTCTTCGGTCGTCTGATCAGTCCGTTCTTCTCTCGCCTGTTCCCCGGTATTCCTAAAGGTCATCCCGCCATGGGTGCCATTTTTATGAACATTTCGGCAAACATGCTCGGTCTCGACAATGCTGCTACTCCTATGGGCCTGAGAGCCATGCAGGAGATGCAGAGTCTGAATAAGGAGAAAGATACGGCAACAGACGCTATGATAATGTTTCTGGTGCTTAATTCCTCCGGTTTGTGCCTTATCCCGGTGAGTATCATGATGTATCGTGCACAAGGTGGGGCAGCTAATCCGACCGATATATTTCTCCCCATACTCATAGCGACAGCTATAGCTACTCTTGTGGGACTTACAGCATTATGTGTGAAACAGCATATACGTATGGACCGTGTGATATGTGGGTGGCTGTTAGGCATAGCGGGATTCGTGGCATTGGTAGTATGGTTCTTTTCAACTCTGCCTGCAGATAAAATGGAAGCCTATTCCACGTTTGCCGCCAACCTGATTCTGTTTAGTGTCATAATATCGTTTATAATCGCCGGAGTCAGAAAAAAAGTGAATGTCTATGACACATTTATAGAAGGGGCCAAAGAGGGATTCAAGACGGCGGTTATGATTATACCCTATCTTGTAGCTATACTTGTGGCTATAGGCATGTTCAGAGCATCCGGGGCTCTTGACCTTTTCACCAGATGGGTAGAGGTGGGAGTTTCTGCCGTAGGCATCGACACACAGTGGGTAGGAGCGCTTCCGACCATGCTTATGAAACCATTGAGTGGCAGTGGATCGTGTGCCATGATGCTTGATGTTATGAAAGAGAATGGCGCTGATGCATTTGTCAGTCGGGTTGCCGCTGCTGTAAGAGGTTCGACAGATACAACTTTCTATATTTTGGCGGTCTATTTCGGAAGTGTAGGGGTCATGAAGACCCGTTATGCCGCAGGATACGCCCTTTTAGCAGATCTTACAGGAGCGGTGGCAGCGGTAGTAATAGCCTACTTCTTTTGGGGATGATGAAGATTAAATCAAAAAATCTATAAATTTTTTGAAAAATAGTTGTGTGTGTTAAATTTAATACTTAACTTAGCGGAGTGAAACCCTTTTGGCAGTTAGGGGGTTTCCTCATAAAAATATTAGTAAATAGTTAAATGAGGAAGATTCTTCCTCAGACGAAGATATAAGAATACTTTTTGAACATTCGTTGACTATTTAAACAACTATTTAGACCTACATCGTGAATTATTTCTGCGTCGGTGTCCGCGAAGGACCCCGACGCCATTTTTTTATTCCGGATAAAATCATTAACTTTGAGGGTAAAAGGAGCAAATTACTCCATAAAAATAACTAATACCGTATTAACCTGACATTTATGACACAGACTCAGACACCGGTCGGCTTACGTCGGCATGCGAGGGTGGACGTAGCCGATGTATTACGCGGTTTTGCCGTGATGGCCATCATCCTTCTACATTCTATCGAACACTTCAATTTTTATTCATTCCCTGACACTTCGGGTCAATCAGCTTGGTTGAATTTCTGTGACAAAGCCATCTGGAATGGCCTTTTCTTTGCGTTCGGAAGCAAGGCATACGGCATTTTCGCCATGTTGTTTGGTTTCAGCTTTTTTATTCAAGATGACAACCAGAAGATGCGTGGCAATGATTTTCGTCTCAGGTTTTGCTGGCGCTTGTTCTTACTCTTCCTTTTCGGCCAGCTTGACGCCATGTTTTTCACAGGAGAGATACTCGTGCTCTACGCACTTGTTGGATTTGTCCTGGTCATTACCTGCAGGTTTTCTACCCGTGTCCTCATAATTATCGGTGGTATCTTTATACTCCAGCCAATGTGCTTGTATCAGATGGTGCGTGCGGCAATAGATCCGGGATATGAAATTATAAACATTAATTCCGGTCCATATTGGGCTGCCACTTTTGCTGCTCAGACAGAGGGTACATTCCTTGAGATGGTGAAAGTGAATCTTTGGGAAGGACAACTTGCGAGTCTTGCATGGGCTTGGGAGCATGGACGGCTTTTCCAGACTGCCGGTCTGTTTATCTTCGGCATGCTCATAGGACGTTCAGGATGGTTCAATAAAGAATATCTACCTAAGTGGGGTAGAGTGTTAGCATGTGCGATACTTGTGTATTTCCCCTTAAGTGGCATATATAATATGATGGGTAATTATATCGAGAATCCGAATTTCATGACTCCTTTTAACATTCTTGTAAGTTCCCTCACCAATTTATGTCTGATGCTTATGATAATTGTAGGATTGCTGTTTGCTTACTATCGCACTGAAAGCTTTAGCCGGAAATTATCATTACTAATTCCATACGGACGTATGAGTATGACCAACTATGTTACACAAGGAATAATAGGCTCAGCCATTTATTATCATTGGGGCCTTCATCTTCAGATGGGGATTACGGGGAGTGTACTTATAGGTATTGCGATTTTCCTTGTTCAATGGCTTGCGTGCCGTTGGTGGATGAAAGCGCGTACACATGGACCACTTGAATATGTCTGGAAAAAAGCTACCTGGGCTATTTGATAGGAATGTATATTCCCACTGTAGAATAATTATGTAGCTTTGATACTGAAAATTAAAAGCAGTACAACGCTATTCAATAAATTGCTGTTATAATCTGCTATATATAAAAAAGATGGAGGATAATGACGTTTTTCTTCCATCTTTTTTAAATTTTTCTTTTAAAAATTTGGTGGATATTAAAATTTTGTTGTACCTTTGCAGTGTACTAATAAACTAATACACTAATATTCTAAATATGCTTCAGGTAAACAATATCACTTATAGCTACAGCAATAAGCAGAAGGCAGTGCTTCAGGATTATTCTCTGTCGATTGCTCCCGGCACCATCTGCGGTCTTTTAGGACGGAACGGAGCCGGCAAATCAACACTTCTTTATCTTATTGCCGGCCTTTTACGTCCCCAGACAGGAAACATTATTTATAACGGTATGATTCCCCAGGAAAGAACTGTTGCTTTCCTTAGCGATATTTTTATAGTACCCGAGGAGTTTGCGCTTCCAAATGTCACTTTGAGAGAGTATATAGCCACTACCGCTCCATTTTATCCCAATTTTTCTATGGATAAACTTACTGAACATCTCGCCACATTTGAGTTGACACCTGATGTTCATCTCGGTAAACTTTCAATGGGTCAGAAAAAGCGAGTGTTTATCAGTTTTGCACTTGCATGCAAGACCTCTCTTCTCATTCTTGATGAACCGACCAACGGTCTTGACATTCCCGGGAAGCGTCTTTTCAGAAAGGCAGTGCTCAACAGTATGAGTGATGAGAGGACAATAATTATCTCCACACATCAGGTGTATGATGTGGAAAAGATTCTTGACCATGTAATCATTACAGATACCGATGGAGTGATGCTTGATGCCTCTATGCTTGAGATAATGCAAAGGTGGCGCTTCCTGTTTACATCCGACAGGCAACGAGCTTCCAAAGCCCTGATAGCACTTGATGCTCCCGGCGGATACAATATAGTGGAACCTGCAGACGGAGATGATGAGACGGAGGTCAATCTCGAAAGTCTCTTCGAACTGGTGAGACAGGGTTATAGAAAATCCTTTTGAAAAAAATGAGATACATTTCAATGTTTAAGATTTCAATATTTAAGAAATGAAAGCAAATACATTCACACTGCTCGTAAAAAAAGAATTGGTAGACAACCGTAAGCCTCTCTTATTGGGTCTGATTGGGATATGGGCTACTTATATACTTTTAGGAGCATTTTTGGGAACCGTTCAAATGGTGGTACCGGCAGAGATATTCGTATTTTTGTTCTTCGGAGGAATGATATTGACTATTGGCTCTTCTCTCGCTTTTAATAATATGAAGACAAAAGAGGGTAGGATTAATAGTTTGATGGTGCCTGCCACAATTTTTCAAAAATATATGGTCAGGTGGATTGCAGCAGTACCCCTACTATTGTTAATTGTGTTTTTAGGTTGTCTTTTAGGTGACTGGACAAGAATCCTTATCTTTAACTTAAGAGGGTATGATCCCACCTATAGCAGTTATTCTGCCGATATGACAATTTTCACATTTCTCAGCGAACAACTGAGCAGATCATGGCAGCCAACAAGTTTTATGATTTGTTGTGTCGTTGTAGGACTGATAACATCACAGTCACTATACTTTTTAGGAGCTATAGTATGGCCTAAGTTATCATTTATCAAAACCTGGGCTGTCTTACAGGTTTTAGGGATGGTAGTCAGTACGATGTTGGTGATTCTGGATTTTAATCATATCCTTAGTGTGCATCCCAAATTTTATGAAATGACTTTTGGCTGGTTTTTGTTTATATTATATGCTATCGGGGCATTATTCTGCATAGGAGTGTATTGGCTGAGTTATATCAGATTCAAGCGCAGTCAGGTGATTTATAAACTATTTTAAAAGAACTGCCCATGGTATTTAATGATAATAAACCGATTTATCTACAGATCACCGATAGAATAATGGATGCTATCGTGGCAGGGGAGTACCCCGCAGAGGAGCGTCTTCCTTCTGTCAGAGAATATGCGGCTAAAGTCGAAGTGAATGCTAATACTGTGATGCGTTCTTATGATTGGCTTCAGCAACAAGAAATAATATTTAATAAAAGGGGGATTGGCTTTTTTGTCACAAATGATGCCTTGAAGCGTATATTAGATATGCGCCGGGAAATCTTCTTCCGTGATGAAGCCGAATATTTCTTTCGCCGTCTAATCTCTTTTGGCATTACACCTGAAGAATTGGCCAACCTCTATAAGAAATATCTTTAAAAATCAGAAACAGTTTTCATAACTCACTTTATCTCGTTTTGGCTCAGGACAAGGCGACGTCGTGATGACGGAGCAGTCAAGGAGAAATTTCCACGCTCCAAGCCAAATCAGTTAATAGTGTTTGCAGCCTCTGTGGTTTTACAAGGAACCCGGAGGCTTTTTTCAATGGTTCAGAAACCTAAAAGAATTCGTCCTCCCTCCTTGACAAAAGTAGAAGGATTTCGGCATACCGCAGCATAGACTTGTGGCTCAGTTACCGGCTTTCCGTCAGCTCTTATGTGGAGTTTGTCCCGGTTGATAACTTCTGCCAATCGTGAGGTAGTCATGCCATGCCCGGCGGTAGCAAGAGCAAAAACCATGGCATCTTCAAGTTGCATTTTCAGTTGCATACATTTTCTATTACAAAGACAGAGGACTCTCACCGAGTGGAGAGAATCCTCTGTCAATATATTAAATATCAATCACTATTCAGGTTTATAGAGAAAAATCAAGCATTTGTGGTGGGGAGAGCGGTAGCCTGCTTCTGAGACTTGTTGCCTTTCTGACCTTGCTGATTTTTATTACCTTTCTGTTTGTTCATACCATTCTTGCCTTTGTTGGCGTGAACACCTTTCTGGCCTTTCATTTGTTTTCCACCTTTCTTAACTCCTTTGTCGTGGTTGTTACGGGCCATTTGGAAGTTATTCTCAAGGAATTTAGTATACTGCTCAGGGGTAAGAATACCTTTGATACCGTTGAGGAAATTCTGTTTCTCCTGCTGACGTTTCGCCATCATCTCCTCCTTACGCTGCTGCTTTTCGGCTTTCAGCTGCTGCTTTTCAGCTTCGGTAAGATCTTTACGATCTTTCTTATCCTTATTCTGATCTTTCTGCTCCTTGAAAGCCTTCATTTCCTTCTCGCGGTTCTCTTTGAACTGTTTCTGGAGTTCCTCGATTTTGGTTTTCTGAGCGTCGGTGAGATTGAGGCCATCAAACGCCTTCATACCTTTTTCAGCACGGTTTACTTTTTCATCTTTTTTACCGTTGCGCTCGCCTTTCTTACAATCGCCTTTGTCCTTACAGCACTCAGTTCGTGCCTTATTCCGTTCACCTGCATTGTTGGTGTTTACATCGTTGGCAGCGAACATAGAGAGAGAGGTTGCTGCGAAAATAGCGAGGCTTAAAAATACTTTCTTCATCTTATTCTAATCTTTAATTTCTTTCGTTTTTAATTGATCAAATCATCATTTTCTTCACCGCTATTGAACAGTCTTATCAGAAATTTTCTTAGAGCCGTTTTCTTGCGGTTTACGTCTTTTTGACCGAGGATATAACAAGAAGTTTAATCCCATTTTTGTTTTTAAAATTAGTTAACTTATTTGTGAATAAACCTTTACATAATTCGTGTTACTTATAATCCATACTGTTTCCTTAATTATAATAATATATAAAGAGGATTTTTTATTAATTATAAATATCCGATCTTATTGGAGACTTTATTATTTTATAGAAGTCTATATGGAGGAATAATTATAAAGAAAGTGATGTAAAAAGCCATTAAAAGAATTACCCTTACGCCGTGAAGCATAAGGGTAGAGAGTTGGGGCCACATGGGTAAAAAAATAATTCAGTGGTTAATGTCTTACCACCTCTGTAAATTCGGGTACAGAGTCTGTCACAACAGTGACATATATGGTTGATGACGCTTCTTTACCGTCAGGTGTCTGAGATTTCACATCATATTTATAGTCAATTCCCTCCGGAGTGGTACGGCTGGCAACCATTACAGGTGTACCGAGTGGGAATTGGTAGTTTCCGCAGGCCTGATCAAATATGATTTTATCTTGTTCAGTCACAGCAATTGGCTCGGAGTAGGCAGGTAGAGGTTGGATATCGCCGGGTATATAACCGTTTTCTATCAGGAAACGGGTAAGTTCGGCAGGAGCTTTGTGTACTCTTGCATTTCTAACGCCATAACCTTTTACTACATTTGCCTCGGGTTGAGCTTTAACCACATCGGCTGTAGATGATTCTATGCCACCGCTTCCAAATGTTGCGAAAGTAACAACTTTCTTACCTTTCAAAGAATTATCATCGAGGAAAGTAGCCATAGGCAGAGCATAAGTTCCCCCCCATATAGGATACCCTAAGAAAATAGTATTATAATCGTCAAGATTAACTTTTAGTGGGATTATTTCAACTTTCTCGTTGTTTTCAACTTCTGATCTCCAGCGTTGGATAGTTGCCGGATAATCGCCGTCATACGGTTTTACGGCTTCTATAACAGCTATATTGCAGCCTAATTGTTTCTGGAGCTCTTCTGCCACAGCTTTTGTCGCACCTGTCTGAGAGTAATATACAATCAGAGTACTGTCATTATTCTCTTCGATAGCTTCAGTGTTGCTTGATGCTGTTGACTTATTTCCACATCCGCATAATGCAGAGACAGCCATGATTGACATAAATAATAGCTTTTTCATTCTTTG
>CAZPHL010000021.1:0-31021 GCA_964586465.1 uncultured Sangeribacter sp. | reverse complement strand
AAACCTATCATATCTCTAAAACTTTTCCGGCCTAAAATTTGATATTCTCAGGTGTAGGCTTAAGCCTACACCTGAGAATTATAAATATAAAACTATGACAATTAAAAAAATCATACTTTCCATATTTGTAATTACCATTTCTCAGATTGCAGCCAATGCTCAAACGGTGACCTCCACCAAAATGGAAAAAGCAAAGGCCTTCCCAAATAAAGCTGTCACCCTTAAGCCTTCGTGGATTAAACAGCGTGAAGATTTGAATCTGAAATACCTGAAGTCTCTGGACCCCGATAGACTGTTACATAATTTCAGAATCAACGCAGGACTGCCATCAGATGCCCAACCTCTTGAAGGCTGGGAGGCACCTTATATAGGTCTTAGAGGACACTTCACCGGCCATTATCTCTCTGCTTTATCCTCTGCGGTAGAGAAATATAACGATTCTCAATTGACAGAGACCCTGAAGTATATGGTTGAAGAATTATACAAGTGTCAGCAAGCTTTAGGGAAAGGATATCTAAGCGCGTTCCCTGAAAGTGATTTCGACACGCTTGAAACTACATTTTCAGGAGTATGGGCACCATATTATACCTTACACAAAGTTATGCAGGGTTTATTAGACGTATATATCCGTACAGGGAATCAGACTGCCTATGATATGGTGACACAAATGGCTGACTATGTAGGGCAACGTATGGCCCGACTTGACGAAGAATCAATTGAGAAAATGCTTTATACGGCCGAGGCAAATCCTGTGAACGAAGCCGGAGCCATGAATGAAGTTCTTTACAAGCTATATAAGATATCAGAGGACCCGGCACATCTGGCATTGGCACAAGTGTTTGATAGAGATTGGCTGCTCAGGCCTTTATCTCAAAATCATGATATGCTATCCGGATTACACTCAAATACACATATTGTATTGGTGAACGGTTTTGCAGAACATTATTCAGTGCTGCCGGATAAACAATATCACGATGCAGTAGTAAATTTCTGGAATATGCTGATTAATGACCATGCGTATGTAAACGGTTCGAGTAGTGGTCCAAGGCCTAATGTAGTGACTCCTACTTCTCTTTCATCCGAACATTGGGGCAAGCCCGGCCTTCTCAGCAACACATTGACAAAAGAGATTGCGGAATCATGTGTCTCTCATAATACACAAAAGCTCACATCAACTCTCTTCTCGTGGACAGCCGATCCTAAATATGCCGATGCCTATATGAACACCTTCTACAATGCGGTGCTCCCTCTCCAAAGCGGTCATACCGGTAAGTGCGTCTATCATCTTCCCTTAGGTTCGCCCCGGAAAAAGGTCTTTCTGAAAGAAAATGACTTCCGTTGTTGTAATGGCTCATCAATTGAAGCGTTTAATTCGCTTAATTCCGGCATTTATTATCATGATGATTCTACTCTATGGGTAAACCTGTTCATTCCCTCCGAACTCAATTGGGAAGAGAAAAATATCACACTGCAACAGTCCGGAGAATTTCCAATAGAATCTTCTATAGAATTTCTGGTCTCAACAAAGAAACCGGAATCCTTCACTTTGAACCTTTTTATACCCTCCCGGGCCAACGGAACAACATTATATGTCAATGAAGAAAAATATCCTCTGGAGATACTTCCGGGGTCCTATGCATGTATAGACCGCAAATGGAAAAACCACGATAAAATCAAATTGGAATTTGATTACGACTTCCACATCAAGACAATGCCGGATGACGAAAATATGATTGCCATATTCTACGGTCCAACTCTACTGGCGTTTGAGAATAATTCTGAACTCTTATTAGAAGGGACACACAACGATATCCTCAGAGGACTTAAAGTAATCGATATAAATGATGTGCTTAAAGTGAACGATAGACACGACGGACTTAAAGCAGAGAATGACGGCAAAAAGATCTTCACTTTAGTAAATGGATCTCAAGAATATATATTAAAACCATTATATGAAATTGAAGACGAAACTTATGGAGTATATGCTACCTTGAAAAATTGGTGAATCAGTTATTATCAAGCTTATGATGACTGTAATCATCATAGTCATAAAGTGCTACTTTTTATCAATAAAGTGATATTGACGAAAGAGTTTTTATGTTTAACTTTGCTCATGGATAAATAGAATGTAATAAATAACCTTGACTGATATGAAACTTAAATCCATTCTATCAATTATGGCACTTGCCTCTTTGCCGGCAATGGCACAAGACTATCAGGTGGCGGTAACTGAGCAGAACGAACCTATGATGACGGGTAAATATGCTCCCACATGGGAATCGCTCGCGCAGTATGAAGTGCCCGAATGGTTCCGTGATGCCAAATTCGGTATCTGGGCACACTGGGGTCCGCAATGCGTTGAAGGAAGCGGCGACTGGATGGCGCGCTCGCTTTACATTGAAGATTCAAATGAATATAAACATCATGTGGAAAATTACGGGCACCCTTCTGAATTCGGATTCAAGGATGTGCTTCCGCTTTTCAAAGCGGAAAACTGGGATCCGGATTATCTCGTAGGCCTGTATAAGAAAATCGGTGCAAAATATTTCTTTGCACTCGGTAATCATCACGACAACTATGACCTCTGGGACAGCCAATATCAGGAGTGGAATTCCAAGAACATCGGTCCGGAAAAGGATATACTTGCAGGCTGGGCGGCAGCTTGTAAGAAACACGACATGCCATTCGGAGTTAGCCTTCATGCCGACCATGCATGGAGCTGGTATGAACCTTCACGCCGTTATGACCGTAAAGGGGAGAAAGCCGGTGTGCCATACGACGGCCGTATCACAAAAGAGGAGGGAAAAGGAAAATGGTGGGAAGGTCTCGACCCTCAGAAACTCTACGCTCAGAATCATCCTGACAGCTACGGCACATGGGCCGACGGTATGATTCACAGCCAGTGGGCCTGGGGTAACGGAGTTGCCATACCCACAGTGGAGTATTGCTCCAATTTCTATGACCGCACTCTCGATGTGATCAACAGATATAATCCTGACCTGCTGTATTTCGATGTCACGGGAGTGCCTTTCTACCCTATCAGTGACGCGGGACTGAAGATAGCCACGCATTTCTATAATCATAATCTCGCTACAAAGGGTAATAAGGATTTTTCAGCAGTGATGTTCGGCAAAATCCTTAACGATGAGCAGAAAGAGGCATTGGTTTGGGACGTTGAACGTGGAGCCCCTAATCAGATATTCGAGAAACCGTGGCAGACCTGCACCTGCATCGGAGGGTGGCACTATGACAATAACATCTATAAGAATAATTGGTATAAGTCGGCCGGACAGGTAGTGAAGATGCTTGCAGATGTAGTCAGCAAAAACGGTAATCTTCTTTTGAGCATTCCTCTTCGTGCTGACGGCACATTCGATGAAAAAGAGGAGGAAATCATCAACGGAATCGGTGACTGGATGGCAGTAAACAGTGAGGCAATTTACTCCACTCGTCCATGGCATATATTCGGCGAGGGTCCCATAGCCGAGTCTGACATAAAACTGAACGCTCAGGGCTTCAATGAGGGAGCCTATACCAAAGCCACTTCTGAGGAGATCCGTTTCACCCAGACACCCAAACATCTCTATGCCATTTCACTTGCATGGCCGGAAGATGGCAAAGTCACTGTAAAATCGTTGGCTGAAGGCTCGGATTATCATAAAAAGAAAATAGGTAGTGTGGAGCTGCTTGGCTATGGCAAAGTGAAATTTACCCGTGATGCTGAAGGACTTAAAGTGACATTACCGGAAGACGCTCCAAAATCGGCAGCTCCCGTGCTCCGCATCCGCAAATAACTTAAAAAACTTGGGAGCTATGTCAAGCTGTTAAATTATCCATTGGATTAAGCATATAACCGACAACATAAACGGCCTTACACAATGTGTGCAAGGCCGTTTATGTTGAATCGCAGACAGGTCTCTGCGGATCAGAATTTATAGCTTACGTTGACGAATACGGGGAGTGCACCGTAATCTTTCATATACTGATATTTGAATTCAAGACCGGCAGCCCAGTTCTGGCTAAATTCATATTCGCCGCCCAGACCGATGTTGAATACAAATCTTGTATTATTCTCGGAATAGTCACCGACACCCACATGGATATTACCAATACCAAGACCGGCTGTAGGATAGAGATAGAAACCGCTTGCCAAAGGAATCATAAAGTCGGCATTTGCTGTAGCAGTAAATGTGCTGCAATATTTATCTTTAAAGCCGCCGTTAAGATCAAGGGCAACGCGGATCAAATCAGTAGCTGAATATTGCAGACGACCGCCGAGGAGGAAGTTAGTAGGACTACCATCACCTTCAATAACAGGCTGAACACCTATGTTGAGGCCTACACCGAACTGACCTGCATGTTGAGCAAAAGCTCCTGTAGCACCAAGGGCGATCATAGCTGAAGCAAGAATAATTTTTTTCATAATTCTGAATTTTAGTGTCGTGTTTATAAAAATCTTTAGATAAACTGCCGCAGAAGAATAGGAGCAGAATCGTAGGTATAACACACAAGCATCGGCTTTGGTTGGAAAAGAGTTAAAATTTATTTAGGGAACATAAGAAAAAATGGTTAAAAAAAGTTGGCTTTATCGGCAAATTATAATAATTTTGCATACGAATCCCCGCGGTATGCATATAGTGTGCCGCGCGTCATCATCTCATTTAGCCCTATAAACGACAATAGACTAAACAACTAACAATAACAACTTAATTAAATCAAAAACTGCTATGTGGTTATCATGCTCATCTGTAGGACGTAAGTTCGTCATGGCCGTGACAGGCGCCGTGCTCGTCCTATTCGTCACATTTCACTGTTTGATGAACACAGTAGCCATCTGCTGGCCAGCCGCCTACAATTCAATCTGCGAATTCTTGGGTGCCAACTGGTATGCTCTCATTGCTTCAGCAGGTCTCGCGCTGTTCATCATCATCCACATCATCTATGCGGTGGTGCTGACTCTTCAGAACCGCAAGGCACGCGGTACTGACCGCTACGCCATCTCCAAGCGTCCCAAAAACGTGGAGTGGTCAAGCCAGAACATGCTCGTGCTCGGTATCGTTATCCTTGCCTTCCTTGCTGTTCACATGATTCAGTTCTGGGCAAAGATGCAGCTTCAGGAAATACGTGGTGCTGAAGAGGCACTTCCCCCTGCTGCGGGCACACTTTTCATCCAGGAGGCCTTCCAGCTCGTATGGACTCCCATCGTTTACATCATCGGTTTCATCGCTCTCTGGTTCCACATGAATCATGGCTTCTGGTCAATGTTCCAGTCTTGCGGCTGGACCAACACCGCATGGATCGAGCGTCTTAAGAAGATCGGCTGCTGGTGGGTATCCATCGTTGTGCTTCTCTTCATTGCCCAGGCTATCGTCTTCACAGTTAAGGCACATGAAGGCTATTACAAGACCAACGAGACACTCCGTGAGCAGTATAAGGACATGATCCCCGCTATGCTTGAGAAAGATTTCGGTCCTGACGCAGCACAGCTTGGCCGTCAGATAGAGGCTACTCCTTATGAAGGCGTATCTCAGGGTATCCGTCAGATGGAAAGCAGCATGAAACAGCAGCTTGACCGTATGCAGTCACCGGAGAACAAGACCTATCTGGAAAACAACCCTGAAATGGCAGAGCAGCTGGAGAAACTTCAGAAGCAGACAGAGGCTCTCGGACGCGTAGTAATGCTCTTCGAATATCTTGAAGGCACACCTCAAGTTCCCGAAGTACCCTCATTTAATCCTCAACCTGCAAACTAATTTAGCGATATGGCAAATTTAGATAAAGTTAAAGTAATGAATCCGGCTGATTCCAAGATCCCGGAGGGTCCTATCGCTGAGAAATGGACCAACTACAAAGCTCACCAGAAGCTTGTAAACCCCGCCAACAAGCGTAAACTTGACGTCATCGTTGTCGGCACCGGTCTTGCCGGAGCTTCTGCAGCGTCCACACTCGCCGAGCTCGGATTCAACGTGCTCAACTTCTGCATCCAGGACAGCCCCCGTCGTGCGCACTCTATCGCAGCACAGGGTGGTATCAATGCAGCAAAGAATTATCAGAACGACGGCGACTCTGTATATCGTCTCTTCTATGATACAGTAAAAGGTGGTGACTACCGTGCCCGTGAAGCCAACGTCTACCGTCTTGCCGAAGTGGCCAACAACATCATCGACCAGTGTGTGGCCCAGGGTGTGCCTTTCGCACGCGAATATGGCGGCCTTCTCGCCAACCGTTCTTTCGGTGGTGCTCAGGTAAGCCGTACCTTCTATGCCAAGGGTCAGACAGGTCAGCAGCTCCTTTTAGGTGCTTATTCATCACTCAACCGTCAGATCCAGCTCGGCAAGGTGAAGAGCTACAACCGTTATGAGATGCACGATGTAGTGCTTATCAAAGATAAGGACGGTGTGGAGCGTGCACGCGGCATCATTGCCAAAAACCTTGTGACAGGTGAATTCGAGCGTTTCGCAGCCCATGCAGTGGTTATCGCCACCGGTGGCTACGGCAATACCTACTTCCTCTCTACCAACGCTATGGGCTGCAACTGCTCCGCAGCTATGGCATGTTATCGTAAGGGTGCTTATTTCGCAAACCCCGCATACGTACAGATCCACCCGACCTGTATTCCCGTTCACGGTGACAAGCAGTCAAAGCTTACGCTTATGTCTGAGTCTCTGCGTAACGACGGACGTATCTGGGTGCCGAAAAACATCGAAGATGCACAGAAACTTCAGAAAGGTCAGATCAAGGGTAGCGATATTCCTGAGGAAGACCGCGATTACTATCTGGAGCGCCGTTATCCCGCATTCGGTAACCTCGTTCCTCGCGACGTGGCATCCCGTGCCGCCAAGGAGCGTTGCGATGCCGGCTTCGGTGTGAACAACACCGGTCTTGCCGTATTCCTTGACTTCTCAGAGGCTATCAACCGTCTTGGAATCGATGTCGTGCGTCAGCGCTATGGCAACCTCTTCGATATGTACGAAGAGATCACCGACGTTAATCCGGGTGAATTCGCACGTGAGAAGGATGGTGTCAACTACTATAACCCGATGATGATCTTCCCCGCTATCCACTATACAATGGGTGGTATCTGGGTTGACTACGAGCTCCAGACCTCTATCAAGGGTCTTTTCGCAATCGGTGAATGTAACTTCTCTGACCACGGTGCAAACCGCCTCGGTGCTTCCGCCCTCATGCAGGGTCTTGCCGACGGTTACTTCGTGCTCCCCTACACTATCCAGAATTACCTCAGTGACCAGATCACCGTACCTCACTTCTCTACTGACACTCCGGAATTTGACGAAGCTGAGGCCAAATGTATCGCAGAGCAGGATAAACTCATGAATATCAAGGGTAACCGTTCTGTCGACTCTATCCATAAGGAACTCGGTCACATCATGTGGGAATATGTTGGTATGGCTCGCGACAAAGAGGGTCTGGAGACAGCGCTCAAGAAACTCAAAGATCTCCGCAAGACTTTCGAGACAGAACTCTTCGTGCCCGGCACAAAAGAGGGTATGAACATCGAGCTTGACAAGGCATTCCGTCTGAACGACTTCATCACTATGGGTGAGCTCATCGCATACGACGCACTCAGCCGTAATGAGAGCTGTGGCGGCCACTTCCGCACTGAGTACCAGACAGAAGAGGGCGAGGCAAAACGCGACGACGAGAACTGCTTCTACGTAAGCTGCTGGGAATATGAGGGTAGCGACGATAAAGCTCCCGAGCTCATCAAAGAGCCTCTCCACTATGAGGCTATCAAGGTTCAGACACGTAACTATAAGTCATAAACCGGGAAGTGTGGACAACATTCCCCATAACTGTTAGAAATTTCAAACATGGAAGAAAATATAATGAAAGTCAACCTCAAGGTTTGGCGTCAGGCGAATGCCAAGGCACAGGGCGGTTTTGAGACTTATGAGAACGTCGAGACCACTCCTGACACCTCATTCCTTGAGACCCTTGACATCCTCAACGAGCGTCTCGTAGAGGAGGGCAAGGAACCGATTGTCTTCGACCACGACTGTCGTGAAGGCATCTGCGGCATGTGCTCGCTTTATATCAACGGCCACCCTCACGGACCGGCAACCGGAGCTACTACCTGTCAGCTCTATATGCGCCGTTTCCAGAATGGTGAGACCATCACTGTTGAACCATGGCGTTCGGCTGCGTTCCCCGTTATCAAAGACCTTATGGTAGACCGTAACGCATTCGATAAGATCCAGCAGGCAGGCGGCTATGTATCGTTCAACTGTGGCGGTGCACAGGATGCCAATGACCTTCCCATCTCCAAGGTGAACGCTGACGAGGCTATGGACTCTGCAAGCTGCATCGGTTGCGGCGCTTGCGTAGCCGCATGTAAAAACGGCTCTGCAATGCTCTTCGTGTCAGCCAAGATCAGCCAGCTCTCGCTTCTCCCCCAGGGTGAGGTTGAGAAAGACCGTCGTGCACGTGCAATGGTGGCAAAGATGGATGAACTCGGTTTCGGCAACTGCACAAACACAGGTGCATGTTCAGCTGAATGTCCGAAAAACATCAAGCTTTCCAACATCAGCCGCATGAACCGTCAGTTCATCGCTGCCAAATGCAAAGAATAATCAGAACTTATACTAAAAATAAAGGCCGGGGTCAAAATTGACTCCGGCCTTTATTTTCAGGGATTGCCGTCGGGGGTGGGATCTATGATAATCACCTCTCCCTCGTCACCGTAGGGACCCTTCATGGCATTGAGCAAAGGGGTGAGGGAGGCCACAGCATTGGCCCGTGCGTCTTTCACATATCCTCGGGCGTAAATCCTCTTTCTCGCCCGTTGCTGCCAACGTGTCTTGAGTACGTTTTCTTCAGCCGCGGTGAGGGTGCGCTCAAATATAGGACGGCGACCATCCCACACATCAAGCACCTCATAAGCTCCGGGATCGGCATTTTCAAGTATATCGACCCTTTCAGGAGGTAGGAATACAATAGTTGTGTCACCTCGTTGCTCGAAACGTAGACTGTCAAGATCAAACCGTATATGCCCCTTGATGGTCTGTCGTGCCACAATCCACTTGCCATTTGTCGAATCTTTCACGGCCACCTCTTCGTGTATGTCAGCCGTGCATAAATCCACCATCTGAGAGATACTCTTGATACGAGCCGCGCGTGTTTTGTAATCAGACTTATCTGTATCCGGTGAGGCTATCATGACCACCACCATCACGGCTAACGCCACGATAGCGAGAATTACAATTAATCTTATCCACTTTTTCATAGTAATTGCATTTTACAATTGCTCCAAGCCGCTACGACTCATCTGAAGTTGACATTAGCCGTAAGATCCCAGTTACCGACAAGCTCTGTAATCCATACCCGGGCCTTAGCCTGTGCACTCTTTTTCAAAGCCTCTATGCCTTCAAGGGAAGAAGCCAGTTCCTTTTTCACCTCTTTGGCCATCTGTGCCTTCAGTCGCGCGCGTTCCTCAGGAGTGATACGGCTTCTGAATCCTGTGACACGGTAATGTTCCTCATGAAGCTGCGGCTCGCGACCATCAATCATTACCTCAACCTGTGGCAAAAGAATATCTACAGTGCCTGTCTCACGGTCAACGGTAATATCATCAGGATTAAGCTTTGAAAGATCTATATAAGCCACAACATAGGTGTCATAAGAGTAGACACCTATACGTTTTCCTACTTTCATGGAATTCCAGAAAAAACGGGCTTTTCCTTCCCAGTCCTTGGTGTCCCGCCACTCCGGATCAGAAACCGTGCCTACTTTTCCAACTGTCATTTTGGAAAGCTCCAGTCTGTTTACTTCACGCAACGACTCATACACATCTATTTGCTGCGCGCTCTCCTTCTTACAAGAAGGCAACAAAAGGAAAAGAGCCATCAGAAGTGCGGTAACGTCTGTATTGACTTTACGTTTCTTCCGTCGGCGAGGACGTCGCTGAGCCGATGTGTCTTCTTTTACCCCGGAGGTTGCTGTAACATCACGGGCATTGCCCTCATCATCCCCCGACTCCTGATGAGAGAGTCCTAAGGAATCAGTGATAAGTTCGGCCACATAGTCACTCGCTACGCTGTTACCGAGACGGCGTCGCATATTCTTATAGCCCGATATCTGCCATTCGCGTTTCGGTGAGTTCTGCAAGAGAGGTGAAAGTTCCCTGGCAATGGCAGCGGGAGTGCATTGATAAAGGAGGAGTTCAGGCACCACGCTGTTGCCCACTATCAGATTAGGCAAGGATACGAACTTTACTTTCAAAACTTTCTCCATCAGCTTATAGGTGAATTTACTACCATTGCCACGATAGCAGACCACCTGAGGCGTACCTATGAGAGCTGTCTCGAGAGTAGCTGTGCCGGAGGTGACGATGGCGGCACGTGAGTATTTCAAAAGAGTGGGTGTAGACCCGAAGACCAGTTGCAGACCCGGATCCTGCGCCACTTCCCTATAGAATTTCTCCGGGACAGCCGGAGCAGCGGCCACTACATAGTCATAGTCGGGAAAGCGTCTTGCCGCTTCTATCATAAGGGGAAGATTGTTGCGTATTTCTCCGCGGCGCGAACCCGGAAGCAGAGCGATAATAGGTTTTTCTGGATTGTTGAGCCCCTGTCTCTCCACGAAATGTTTACGCGGAGGCAAATGGCCGAGAGCATAATCGATCTCCTGCACCGAGGGATTGCCAACATACGTGACCTTATAGCCATGCTTCTGAAAGAAAGGCACCTCGAAAGGAAGTATGGAGTAAAGGTTGTCCACATATTTTTTTATTTGCTTAACCCGGAATTCTTTCCAGGCCCATACCTTGGGAGAGATGAAATAATCCACCTTCACACCGAGTCCATGCGCATACTTGGCCACTTTTAGATTGAAACTCGGATAATCGACAAGGATCAACACATCGGGTCTGAAATCTCTCACAAGACGCTTCGCAGCGCTGAGATTCCTCATAATACGGGGTAGTTTCCTGATCACTTCAGAAAACCCCATCACATTCATATTCTCGTAATGAATCTCAGGCAAGACTCTCGCAGCCTTGGCCATAAGATCACCGCCAAAGAATCTGAACTCAGCCTTTGGATCGAGCTTTTGCAATGAGGATATAAGGTTGGAGGCATGAAGATCGCCGGATGCCTCGCCGGCAATAAGCATATATTTCATTTAAACAATTTCCAAGACGTCTCGAGCGTTTATTAACCATGAATATGATGCGCTCTTTATTATTGACGTGTGTTGTGACAGTTGGTTTAATTATCTCGTCATGTATCAATGATGATTTCACCCATTCTCCTGACGCGACACTTGATTTCTCGACCGACACTGTGAATTTCGGTACAGTCTTCACCGATCTGGGAAGCCCTACGGCCCGTCTTGTGGTGGCAAACCGCAACAGGAAGGGTGTGAAGATTTCCTCTATCCGTTTCAGTAATCCCGACTCACCTTTCAGTTTCAATGTCGACGGAGTGAGCGGTTCTGAATTCCACGATGTAGAAATTCGGGGAGAAGACTCTATTTTTATATTTATAGAATGTTTCATAGAACCTGATCACTCTGTGGAACCAAGACGTGTGGCCGATCGGTTAGTATTCCTTACAAACGGCGTCACACAGGAGGTAGAGGTAGAAGCCATGGGGCAGAATGTCATACGTTTGAGCGGCTTGACCATAGGGGAAGATATGCATCTTACGGCAACGTTACCGTATCTCATATCCGACACTCTGACTGTGGCTCCTGACGTGACCCTCACCCTCGAACCCGGCACACGACTCCTCTTTCATGATAAGGCAGCCATGCGGGTGGAAGGATGTCTTATTGCTGAGGGCACTCCCGAATCTCCGATCCACTTCCGTGGCGACCGCACCGACGATGTGCTCCCCGGGGTGAGCTATGAAATAATGTCGGGGCAATGGGGAGGGATTTCAATAGGCAGTGAGTCGTTCGGCAATCGTTTTGCCAATGTCAATATGCGCTCATCAAGCTATGGATTGAGAATCGACTCTTGCGGAGATATCTCACGCACAAAACTGACATTGGCAAATTGCTGGCTCCATAATTCCCGGTCTACAGTACTCGAAAGCAACTATGCCAAAGTTAACGCCTACGGATGTTGTTTCTCGGAAGCAGCCGATGCCGTAGTGCGCCTCACCGGAGGTGAACATCAGTTCTCGCAATGCACCATCTCCAACAACTATCTGTTCTCGATTCCCACAGAAGCCAATCTCACATTGCATCATATATCACCTGACGGGCCGGCGCTTTCTACTCAACCCCTTATGAAAGCCTTCTTTGACAATTGCATTATCTATGGTCTCGGCGCACCCCTGTCTCCCGGTGACCTTACAGGTTCGCAAGTTTATGTCCGTAATTCCCTTCTCAAGACCGCCGGCACCGATGATGCCAATTTCCTTGAGTGTATCCGGGATGAAGACCCTCTTTTCCTGACAGTACGTGCCGATTATTATTTCAACTATCATCTGCAACCCGGCTCACCTGCCTTAGGAAAGGGCAATCCTGAATATGTCACTCCGGAATGTCTGTATGATATGGATGATGTCGACCGTCTTACGGCGCCCCCCGCTCCGGGTCATCCCGCCTTAGGCGCTTACGCTATGCCCGAAGAACCTGTGGAGCGGTAATCATCATTGCTGCCGACGCGGGAAGGCATCGATCATGGAACCGGGAGTGGCGTTGATAATTTCTATACCGCGAGAGCGGGCATATTCCGCAAGTTGCCAGTAGCTTCTGAAAGCTATTGTCATGCTTCCCAACACATCATGCAGATGCAGGCCGGCATAAGTGGCTCTTACACGCTCATGTTCCTTTTCGTTGTCCTCATAGAAATGTGGCTGCACACTCACTACAAAGTTCTCGTCGTCCACACTGAGAGTGCGTGTCCAGGTATGATCGGCCCCACACAGATATATCTTGCGGTAACCCTCCCTGACGGCAGCCATTATAGCCGGAATCATCACATTACGAGGCCGTGGCATACCGAGACCCATGTCCATCATACTGTGTACGAGCTTACGGTATCCCTCGAGGGGAGTTAGGTTGAAGGTCTTCAGAGAAATATTGTCGTTATGCATTGTGAGGGCCTTTGCAAGATGCAAAGTTTTGACCGATACCCAAAGGGTCATGGGCCAACTGACACGGCGGAATTCCTCCCAGAGTCTGCGCACATTAGGGTCGGTCTGTGTGCCGGAGAAGAAATGACCGTCAGCCAACACGTAATATCCGGGACGCAATTTGAAGAACTCGGGGGTGTTGGCTGCAAAATTCACAGCCATAAGATCATGAGCCAGAAGCCACTCGCTGTCTTTGTCGATAGTTTCCCTTAAGGAGGGACCGTTGCCCATAATCACTATACTGCGACCCTCTTTTACATCAGCTTTTGGAGATACCCCTTTGGACATCACCGCAGCCTTTAGTAATGAACCCACCGAAGAGGTCACATTACTTATCCCTTTTTGTATTGATTCAATTTTCATTTTACAATACCCTTTTCCAGATATTCTTCAAGATTTGTACGCACTTGCTCTCCGGCTCGTTCCACGGCTACCTTAGCCATGTCGGCATCAACCATGATATTGACCAGTTGTTCGAATGATGTGCGTTTGGCCGGATCCCAACCGAGTTTTCTTCTTGCCTTTGAGGGATCGCCCCATAGATTGACCACGTCGGTCGGACGGTAAAAATCGGGAGAGACCTCCACGAGCACTTTTCCTGTCTTCACGTCTACTCCTTTTTCATGTTCACCCTCACCTTCCCAACGGAGCTCTATACCGACTCTGCGGAATGCAAGCTCACAGAATTCGCGAACAGAATGTTGTTCACCCGTAGCAATGACATAATCCTCCGGTTGGGGTTGCTGAAGAATAAGCCACATACATTCCACATAATCCTTGGCATACCCCCAGTCGCGGAGAGAAGAGAGATTTCCCAAATAAAGTTTCTCCTGTTTCCCTTGGGCTATGCGTGCCGCGGCAAGGGTTATCTTACGTGTCACAAAGGTCTCGCCTCTACGTTCACTCTCATGATTGAACAGGATACCGGAACAACAATACATGCCGTAGGCGTCACGATATTCCTTCACTATCCAGAAGCCATAGAGCTTGGCCACGGCGTATGGCGAATATGGATGGAAAGGAGTTTCTTCATTCTGAGGCACCTGTTCCACCTTTCCGTACAACTCCGATGTGGAAGCCTGATAGATACGGCAGGTGTCGGCGAGACCGCAAAGACGCACGGCCTCAAGCACGCGTAGCACACCCGTAGCATCGACCTGGGCAGTGTATTCCGGACAATCAAAGCTCACCTGCACATGACTCTGGGCAGCTAAATTATAAATCTCATCAGGTCTCACCTTCCCTACCACCTGCATTATCGACATGGAGTCGCTGAGATCGGCATAATGCAGATGAAAATGAGGATGACCCTCCAGATGGGCTATACGCTCACGGAAGTCAACTGAAGAACGGCGGATGGTGCCGTGGACATCATATCCCTTTTCAAGCAAGAGTTCTGCCAGATAAGATCCGTCCTGTCCCGTTATGCCTGTTATTAAAGCAGTCTTCATAAGGCTTTGATAGGTAAAAATAAAAGTTGCGGATGAATCGCAAAAATTCACGATTCATCCGCAAAGATAACATAAAAAACTGATTAACGGAAACGGCGGTTGCCCTGAAGAACGGGTTTACCTTCATTCGCAGCCTGTTTCTTATGGGAGTTCTTGATGATATTGTAGGCGATAGGAGCCGCGCAATAGAGAGAGCAGAACGTACCTACAATCACACCGAAGATCATAGCGAATGTGAACGAGCGGATAGTATCACCACCGAGGAAGAAGATGCAGCAGAGCACGAGCAGAGTCGAGAACGATGTCATTATGGTTCGGGTCAATGTCGTGTTGAGCGACTTATTGAAGGTGATGTAACGGTCTTCCTTGGGATAAACCTGCATCATCTCGCGCACACGGTCAAATACCACCACGGTATCGTTGATCTGATAACCGATAATGGTCAGCACGGCTGCGATGAACGACTGGTCAATCTCCATAGAGAAGGGCAGGAAGCCCCAGCAGATTGAGTAGAAGCCGACAATGAGGAATGCGGTGAGAGCTACGGCACAAACGGCGCCTACAGAGAAGGCGATATTGTGGAAGCGGATAAGGATGTAGAGGAACATGCAGACCACAGCTATACCTACAGCCCAATAAGCGTCACGCTTCATGTCATCGGCCACAGAAGGACCTACTTTCTGAATCGAGATGATACCGTGGCTTTCATCAGCGATGGCAAATGTGTTCATATCCATCACAGTGCCGTCAGGACGGGTGAGCTCGGGAGTAAGACCCTTGTAGAGCAGACCTGTCATCTCGTTGTCGACATTGCCGTCTTCATCATTGATCTTATAGTTGGTGGAGATACGCACCTTGGAAGGATCATCGATAGTGATGACACCTACACTGACAGTCTTGTCGTTGGCGGCTGTCTGAAGCTGGTCGAGCAGACGAGCCTGGATATCTGAAGGATTCACATCCTTGTCGAACTGCACCACATAGTTACGGCCACCCGAGAAATCGATACCCTGGTTCATGCCGCGGATAGCGAGAGAAGCGATAGAGATGACGATGAGGAAGAGCCATACGGCGGAAGCCACTTTCCACTGACCGAGGAAGTTGATCTTGGTGCCGGAGAAAAGGTTACGGCTGATGGCTGTGTCGAAAGTCATGTTAGCGCAACGGCCGTTCTTAGTGATGAGGTCGAAGGCAATACGGGTAAGGAACACTGCTGTGAAGAATGAGCAGACCAGACCGATGATAAGCGTAGTGGCGAAGCCCTTGATAGGACCTGAACCGAAGATAAGGAGGATCACACCTGTGATCACAGAGGTAAGGTTAGAGTCGAAGATAGCTGAGAAAGCGTTGCTGTAGCCTTCAGAGATAGCCTGACGCAACTTCTTGCCGAGTTTGAGTTCCTCTTTAGTACGCTCGAAGATAAGCACGTTGGCGTCGACAGCCATACCGAGGGCAAGCACGATACCGGCGATACCGGAGAGTGTGAGCACAGCCTGGAAAGAAGCAAGGATACCGAGTGTGAAGTAAAGGTTGAGGATCAGACCCACGTTGGCCACGAGACCCGGAACTACACCATAGATAAGGATCATGAAGACCATGAGGAGGGCGATGGCCACAATGAATGAAAGGAAGCCCTGATGAACTGCCTCGGCACCGAGACTCGGACCGATCACGTTGTTGCTGACCACATCCACCTTCGCGCTCATCTTACCTGACTTGAGCACGTTTGCAAGGTCGTTGGCCTCTTCGGGAGTGAAATTACCGGTAATTTCGGAAGAACCGCCGGTGATTTCATTATTTACATTAGGATAAGAATATACATTATTATCGAGGACAATGGCGATAGGACGGCCGATATTGTTGCGTGTCAGGGTAGCCCAAGCCTGTGCGCCTGCATCGTTCATGCGCATGTTGACCACGTTGCCACGCATGTTGTCATATTCGCTGTTGGCAGAAGTCACGGCATCACCTTCGAGAGCGGCATCACCTTTGAGAGCTACGAGCTGCCAGTAAGGAGTGGTGCGGTCTTCACCGTTGGGTTTCTTCATCACATTACCCTGAGCGTCGAGCACGGGATAATCCACGGGCTTAACTTCCCAGACAGCGCTGAAGTCAGAAGGAAGTTTCTGTTTTGCCAAGGGAGAATTGAGGATGCTGTCCACCAGGGCACGGTTCTGGGGAGTAACGATACCGATCACAGGAGAACCGCTACGCTGAGGACCACCGAGAAGCTCGATGAGATTGAGATGGTTTACGGTGTCCTGCTGAGCCCATGTCATGGCGAAATTATTGAGATCGTTGGCAATCTCATTATAATTATAGACTTCGAAGAACTCAAGGTTTGCCGAAGATTTGAGAAGGTCGGTGACACGCTCGGGCTCCTTCACGCCGGGAAGTTCGAGAAGAATCTGACCCTTCTTATCCTGAAGTTTCTGGATGTTGGGGGCAACCACACCGAACTGGTCGATACGGGTACGGAAGATATTGAAAGCGGCATCCACCTGACTGTCTACCTGCTTTTCGAGGGCTGCTACCACCTCGGCATTGGAGGAGTTGCTTTTGATTTTACCAAGATACTCGCCTTCGCGCACAAACAGACCGGCCATAGCACCCGGTTGGATGAAAGAGGCAAATTTAGAGATGAAATCCTTGTCGCTGTTCTTGGCGCCTTCGGCCTGTGCTTTGGCGATAGCGGCGTTGATTTCACGCAACTGAGCCTCACCCGAGGCATACTGACGGAGGATATCGGGCACTGAAATTTCGAGCACCACGTTCATACCCCCTTTGAGGTCAAGACCCATACCTATCTCGAGCTTACGCACCTGGTTGTAGGTGTAGCCGAGATAAACTTTCTCTTTGTCGATCGAGTCATTAAACTGCTTCAGATTCTGTTTGTAGACATCATTGGTTACGTCCGTGGTTCCTGCAATCTTCGCGGCATACTCCTGCGCCTTCTTCTCATAGTGAGAGGTGACGAATGAGAAAGAGATATAAAATCCGCAAATGAGGATCAAAAGGACGGCAATGGTGCTGATAAACCCTTTGTTCTGCATTGTCTGTTGGTTTTATTTGAAATTGTTATTATTGTCAGGTCAGTACCCCTTAGGGAGGGGGTTTGATGATACATAAATTTTCAGCTTGCAAATATAGCTTAAATTTTTGACCTAAACCTCATATCCCCTCCTAAAAATATATAAATTCCATCTTTTTAGGGAAAATCGGCCGCGGTTGGGACGATATGTGAAAAATAATTGTTACTTTTGAACTTTGAAATGCAATCTTGACATAATGACAAGACGTTTGAAAGGACTTTACATGTTGCCGGCAGTGTTTTCTGCGCTGTCTATTCTTGTTTCGTGCGCCTCGATCGGAAACCCTTCCGGAGGCCCGCGCGATGAGGATCCGCCTCGTTTTGTCCGCGCTAATCCGGCTCCGGGTTCGGTCAACGTCAACCGTGAACGCATCACCATCGACTTCGATGAGATTGTAAATGTGAAGGATGCGTTCACCAAGGTAGTCATATCCCCCCCGTCGGCCCAGGTGCCCCGTGTGTCTTCGCAAGGCCGACGCGTCAACGTTCAGTTCAGGGACACTCTTCAGGCCAACACCACTTACACCATCGACTTCGGCAACTCTATCGAAGACAACAACGAGGGGAACAAGCTTCCAGGTTTCACCTATACTTTCTCCACGGGTCCGGAAATAGATACGCTTCAGATTTCGGGGATGGTGCTTTCCGCCGATGCTCTCGAGCCGCAACAAGGGATGTTGGTGGGAGTATATTCCAATCTTTCCGACACCGCCTTCTCGACTCTCCCGTTTGAACGGATCTCCAAAACCGATGACAGGGGACGCTTCTCCATACGCGGTCTTGCACCGGGTGAATATCGCATATTCGCACTCAACGATCTCGACAACGACTATCATCGTGCCAACCCGGAGGAAGCCATGGCGTTTTATGACTTCACCCTCACCCCCTCAGCCGAGAGAATCACCGCTTCCGACACCATATTCAATCTTCTCACAGGCGCCGTTGACACCGTGGTGAGCCGAGAACGCACCCGTTTTCTGCCCAACGATATACTCCTGCGCTCGTTTGAGAGCGGCTACAAGAGCCAGTTCCTCCAGAAGTATGAGCGCGTTGATTCCACGCGCCTGTCATTTATTTTCAACGCACCTGCTGATTCTCTTCCGGAGATAGATCTGGTAAACATAGAGGGCTACAAAGACTGGGCGGTGCTCGAGCGTTCGGCCCATAACGACACGCTTACTTATTGGCTCCGTCCTCAGAGTCTGATCGCCACCGACAGCCTCTATATCTCGGCACGCTATCTTCGCACCGATTCCGCCCGGCTTCTTTCAGCCGTTACAGACACGTTGCGTTTCTTCACCAACCGTCCGAAGGTGACGAAGAAGAAAGAGAAGAAGAAAAAAGATGAGGAGGAACAGCCCGACACCATAGCGCCTAAGATCCCGGCATTGCGTTTCAACATGGTCTCGTCGTCCAATCAGGAGATATATCTCCCCTTGGTGATGGAATTCGAGACACCCTTGGAATATCTTGACACCAATGCTTTTCATTTAGAGGCACTTGTCGACACCATCTGGACCCCTGTCACCAAAGAGTGGCATCTTGAACCCTACGACTCCGTGAGCGTGCGGAAATTCAAGATAGCATATCCCTGGGAGTTCTCGACGCAATATCGTCTGGTGGCCGACACCTTGGCCGCCACGGGCATCTACGGCCGTGTCACCGACCCCCTGGAACATAAGTTCAAGACTAAGAACGAAGAAGACTATTGCACGCTGGTATTCAATATCACCAATTTCACCGACACAGTGCCGGCATTTGCCGAACTGGTCAATAATTCCGATGCTGTTGTAAAGAGAGTGAAGGTGGAAAACGGAGTTGCGCGGTTCATGTATCTTGCCCCCGGCAAATATTACGCGCGAATATATGAGGACCATAACGGTGACGGTCTTTATACCACGGGCGACTATTCGGAAGGTCGCCAACCCGACTATGTATATTATTACCCAAAAATAATTAACCTTAAAAAGAACTGGGAAAAGTCAGAGACCTGGAATGTGTTTGACACAGCAATCGACCTCATGAAACCCGAGAATCTGAAGAAGAACAAGCCGGAGGTAGACAAACGCAACCGGAAACGTCAGAAAGAGACGGGCGCCGAAGAGGACGAGGAAGAGGATTATTTCGATCCCACCCGCAATCCCTTCGATCCAAACGACCGAGGACGACGACGCAACACCGGCTATCGCTAAACCCCGCTCAGTTAAACGTCCAGGCATAGACAGCGTTCGGCCTGAACCCGAAACTAAGACAACACTCATCAATGATTTTATCAACAAATGGAAAAAGGTATCAAATCAAGACGTAAGATTCTGGAAGTGGCATTCAAACTATTCGCCGCTTATTCCTATCCTGATGTATCTTATTCACTTCTCGAAGAGGCATCGGGCATCAGCCGAGGCTCGATGGTGTATTATTTCAACAACAAAGAGGGCATCTTCCGTGCGGTGCTCGAGACATTTTTATTCAACTTGGGAAGCGCCACGACTGTCCCGGCAGAAGAACGTGGATCGCTGAAAGGGTTCTACAACGCTTTTGTCGACACGCTCCTTAAAGATGTTCAATCTCTGAAACCCTTCCGCATCCCCAACATCAGCGATGCCCGTTTCACGATCGAGCGCAGCGCCCTTCAGTTTATTCCGGAATTCCGCCAGATCCAGCGGGAAGTGATAACAAACAATCTTAAGGTATGGCAGGAGGTAGTGGAAAACGCGGTAAAATCAGGTGAGATAAAACCCGACATCGATGCGGCTGCCGTAGGCCGTATCTTCCTCGGTCTCAGCTACGGATGGTTATACACAGGCATATACACCAAGGAGAGCCCGGATAATAAGATTGAAAATCTCCGCACTCTCCTCACAGATCAATATAACCTTATCGTCTCCTGATAATCAGATAAGGGAGATGGATGTCATTTCCTGACATTGAATTCAGGCGGGAGTATCTTGGTGGCATCGACGCTGTCAACAGCCGTCACCACAATCTTGCTTGAACCGCGCCAAGGCACAATGGCATGATATCGCTTATACTCCACCCTTACGGGCCGTCCCTCAAGCATCGCAAGCTTGA
This sequence comes from uncultured Sangeribacter sp., assembly GCA_964586465.1. Classification (GTDB taxonomy): domain Bacteria; phylum Bacteroidota; class Bacteroidia; order Bacteroidales; family Muribaculaceae; genus Lepagella. The sequence continues at coordinate 10,307 of CAZPHL010000021.1, read as the reverse complement.
GGCGGGCGGCTGTTTTTTCATCAGCCGCCGTAAAAATGAAGTCGCGACGATATAATCTCGTTGTGTCAAACAACTCTTTGTAAGGCAGAAGCACACCCTCGTAAGTCTTGAACACAGTGCCACGCAATTCAATATTTTCCACATATCCCACCTGCGAGGCATCCACGACGTATGGATTTATGAATCTAAGCCAAAGCCCGAGCATAAGGGCGATCAGGAGAAGTATTCCCCCTGTCCACAGCCATAGTTTAGTCTTATTACGTGGACGCAGATGCTCCCATTCCGATTCCTCGTCCCAATACGCCGGGTCATCGGGCAGATATGTAGGCTTCTTGGGTTTCTTCACAGGCTCCGGAATATCTGGGCCGTCAAAAAAGTCATCGTTATCGTGATCGTCCGGTTTAAAGATCATAACAGAATTATATAAATACAAGATTTAAGAAAAGACTTCGGAAAGAAGCATTTAAGAAGACTTTCAATAGACTTTCAATAGAAAAAATAAACTTACCTCGTTCTGATTCCAAAGCGTCAGCTTATCTGTTTTTTCCTGTTCTTGTGAAGAGAGATATATGCCATGGTGTATATACCCAAGATAATCAGCATCACAGTCTGTCCGCTCCACTGCAGCATAGAGAATGCGGTGCCCTGAGCATCGCTGATGCCATATACGGCGAGACCGAACATGATGGCGAGGTTCCAGGGTCCCAGACCGCCGTTAGAGGGTATTGCCATACTTATCGAGCTCAGCACGAAGGCTACAAGACAGGGGATCAGGCCACCGAAATTACCCGGTTGGTAACATAGCTCACGTGTGAAATCAAAAGCGTAGAATGCCACATACAGCTGGAAATAATAGCAGCCCCAGATACACAGGGTATAACCCACGAACTGCCAGCGACCTTTCATGGTGACCACCACACTGAATCCCTGCCACATATTGAACCCCATCTCCTTGAGCTTCTTCACCACTTTCGTATCACGGAACAGATATAGAAGGCCCCAGCATAAGGCCACACCGCCGATCGCAGCCGCCCAGAACCACCAGTTATAGAGCAAGTCGACAAGGTCACGGCCTACAGGATACTTCGTGAGGAAGGCCTCGAGAGCCGGACTGGCCACCACAAGACAGAGCAGGAGCAAGAGGAATACCATGAGGGTGTCGGCGAGACGGTCGCCTATCATCGAACCTAACACCGAGGTGAACCCGGCCTTCTCCGAAGAAGCTATATAAGTGCATCTCCACACCTCTCCCAGACGGGGGAAAACCAGATTGAGGGCATAGCATCCGAAAATCGAACAGCACAAAGCCATGAAAGGAGGGTATATACCCAAAGCGTTGAGCTGAAGGCGCCAACGGGCCGCACGGAAAACATGCGAGAACACACTGATACCCATCGCGAGGAGTATCCACCAATAGTCTACTCCGTGACGGATAAGATCAACCATATCAGAGAAGTTCACCTTCCTGAACATGTATATCAGAAGAAGCACCGTAAGCACCACCGGCAGCCCGTAACGGACGGCATATCCTAAAAACTTTTTCATAAGCTGTCTAAATTATGAACTCCACCTCTTTAAAAGCAAACATACGCAATTCTCCTCCCACATCGAGGGTCATAATACCGTCGCGACCCACATCGGCTATGGAGGCATCCACCCTCTCCCCTCTCAATCGGTCAAAGAAAGGATAGCGGCCGCCGTCACCGCGCCACAGACGTGCCATAAACTCCTCATGAAGCAGATCGGGATTATCTGACATCATCCCGAGGCGTCTTTCAATAGCCACACCGAGACCGTCAGCAAGGGTGTCAATCTGATATGTCAATCCTGTGAGTTGCTTCATCGACACAGGATTGGGAGCATCACTCAAGAAACGTGTCTGATTGACATTGATGCCTATGCCGGCGATAGTGTAAAGAATTTCACGAGGCATCACCGCATGTTCGATGAGTATGCCGCATATTTTGCTGTCGCCGACATATATATCGTTAGGCCATTTCACCGTAGCGTCTATCCCACACTCTCCGAGGAGATCCGTCACCGCCAGCGCCACAGCCTCCGAGACGGTGAACTGCCGTCGCGGTTCCACACCCACGGGACGCAGCAACACCGAGGCACACAGGTTCATACCCGGCTCAGACTCCCAGGAATTGCCGCGCTGTCCGCGACCTTGCGTCTGATTGAGAGCATACACCAGCGAAGGCATGGGCAGCTCCTCACGGTGAGCGGCCACCCACGAATTTGTCGATCCCGTTTCTTTTAATTCGATAATCCGCATGATGTCAGAGAGTCTGTAAGGATTACCATTTGATTATCCGGCGTTCGTCGGGGAGCAGGTTGACACTCACCTTTACCGTCTCCTCCGGGAGCACCCGGCCGATACGTTCGGGCCATTCCATAAAACAGAGGTTGCCCGAATAGAAATAATCCTCGGCTCCTATGTCGAGGGCCTCCTGCGGAGATCCAAGACGATAGAAATCGAAGTGGTAGATAGGGTTACCGGCCGAATCGCTATATTCGTTCACTATGCTGAAAGTAGGGCTGCCTGAATCTTCCGAAGCACCCAGCTGACGGCACACCTCGGTTATGAATGTGGTTTTGCCCACACCCATCTCGCCGTAAAAGGCGAAAAGAGTGTCATCGCCCATAGAGGCGATGAACTGAGCAGCCGCGTCAGGAATACGGTCAATACTGTCGACAATGATTTCCATTTTCAGGGATGTTGCGTATAGTTCTGTATAGATATAATGCAAAATTAATAAAAAATGCTTAAATTTGCAGTGTGACGCGGCATCAAAAATGTTAAACGTCTCATGAACCACGTTAAATCATATATAACATAATCAGAAGAAATGGGAAAAGTATTGATTATCGGCGCCGGCGGCGTCGGCACAGTCGTGGCGGCCAAATGCGCCCAGAATCCTGACGTATTCACAGAAATAGTAATCGCGTCACGCACAAAAGAGAAATGCGACCGTCTGGCCGAGCGCATCGGTGCACCCAACATCACCACCGACAAGGTTGATGCCAATTCTGTAGATGAGCTTTGCGATCTCTTCAACCGCCACAAGCCCGACATCTGCATTAACGTGGCTCTCCCCTATCAGGATCTCACCATCATGGAGGCGTGTCTGCTCTGCGGGGTGAACTATCTTGACACGGCCAACTATGAACCCGAAGACGAGGCCCATTTCGAATACAGCTGGCAATGGGCTTACCGCGAGCGCTTCGAGAAAGCCGGTCTTACGGCTATCCTCGGTTGCGGCTTCGACCCGGGAGTGTCGGCAGTCTTCGTAGCCTACGCCGCGAAACACCATTTCTCGGAGATGCGTTACCTTGACATCGTTGACTGCAACGCCGGCAACCACGGCAAGGCGTTCGCCACCAACTTCAATCCCGAAATCAACATCCGTGAAATCACCCAGAAGGGCAAATATTGGGAAGACGGCAAATGGGTTGAGACCGAGAACCTCGAGATCCACCGTCCTCTGCACTATCCCAACATCGGTGAGCGCGAGTCATATCTTCTTTTCCATGAGGAGTTGGAGAGCCTCGTGATCAACTTCCCGACGCTCCGTCGCGCCCGCTTCTGGATGACCTTCGGTCAGGAATACCTCACGCATCTGCGTGTAATCCAGGATATAGGCATGGCCCGCATCGATCCCGTGATGTACGAGGGCCGCGAGATCATCCCTATCCAGTTCCTGAAAGCCGTGCTTCCCGACCCCGGTTCATTGGGAGAGAACTACACGGGAGAAACCTCTATCGGTTGCCGCATCTCAGGACTTGACAAAGAGGGTAAAGAGTCGACTTATTACATCTACAACAACTGTTCTCACGAAGCCGCCTACAAAGAGACAGGCGCTCAGGCCGTAAGCTACACTACAGGTGTTCCCGCCATGGTAGGCGCCTACATGTTCCTTACCGGCAAATGGGTGAAACCCGGTGTGCATAATGTTGAGGAATTCAATCCCGACCCGTTCCTCGAGAAATTGGCTGAATCCGGTCTTCCCTGGCACGTTATTGTAGACGGTGACATTGAATTTTAAAATTATATGAGACATTTTAATATCAAGCTACTTCTGCTTCCATTGCTGGCCGGGGCAGGTGCTTTCGCCGTAGCACAGCAAGCCGAGATCAAGAATGTGAAAGGCGCATACGAGGTGGAGACTCCCAAAGGGATAGTCAGCATCCGGCCCGTGACAGCCGATATCTTCCGGGTCACCACCCTTCCGAAAGATTCTAAGCTCACCTATCGCCCTTCACAGTCGGCCATACTGGCTCCCGAACCCACGAATGTCCGCACGTCGGCCACAGAGGAGGGTTACTATATCACCACCCCCACCACCACAGTACGCATTGACCGTGCCACCGGTGTCGTGACCTTCCATGATCTTCAGGGGAATCTTATACTCTCCGAAGTGAACGGTGTGGATAACTCCGGCAAAGTGAAGACAGTGACCCTCGAGGGAAATCCCGAGGAGGTGTTCTACGGAGCCGGGGAGAGAGGTCACGCGCTCAATCTCAACGGCGATACTCTGACAATGTATAACCGTCAGAACTACGGCTATACCGCCGGTGATCCGCGCATCTCACAGATGGGCATCTCCGTGCCTTATATCGTTTCTGACTTAGGTTACGGTGTGCTCTTCGACGATTACAACGAGGCAGCTCTTGTGTTGGGCGATACTATCACATACACCTCCGATACGCCCCAACCCCTCTCCTATTACTTCATCAACGGTAACGGTTCCTTGGCCGGCACCACCAAAGGCTATACCAAGCTTACGGGTCGTCAGGATCTGCCCCCGTTCTGGAGTTTAGGTTACATTACGTCGAAATATGGCTATCATAATCAAGGTGAGGCAGAGGGAGCCATAGACTCCCTCAAGACCCGAGGTTATCCTGTCGACGGCATAGTGCTCGACCTCTACTGGTATGGTGTGGAGACCGACATGGGCCGTCTCGAATGGGATCCGAAGCAGTGGGCCGACCATCGCAAGATGCTCTCCGACCTCAAGGAGAAGGGTGTCAACATGGTGCTTATCTCCCAGCCATACGTCAACAAGATCGGTGCCATCGACAATTATAACTATCTGTCGGAAAGAGGTATGCTTGCCAAGGATTCCCTCGGCAACACCCATGATGTCACCACTTGGGTAGGCGACGCCGGCATGATCGACGTAAGCAATCCCGAGACCCGCGAATGGCTCTGGAACCGTCTTAAAGGTCTGACAGAAGAGGGCGTGGCCGGATGGTGGGGCGACCTCGGAGAACCCGAAGTGCATCCCCGCACCATCGTGCATGCCAACGGAGAGACAGCTCCGCAATACCATAACGTATATGGCAACGAATGGAGCCGACTCATCTACGAAGGTTTGCGCAAAGACTTTCCCGACATGCGCCCTCTGCTCATGATGCGCGGCGGCACGGCAGGTCTTCAGCGTTACAGCGTGTTCCCCTGGACCACCGACGTGTCACGTTCATGGGGAGGTTTCCGGCCACAGGTTAATCTCATGCTAAGCTCCGGACTTTCAGGTCTCGCCTACATGGGTTCCGACCTCGGTGGTTTCGCCGTCGATCCGGAGAATCCACGTGACGAGGAGCTCTACGTGCGTTGGGTACAGACCGGTGCCTTCACCCCGATGATGCGTACCCATGCCCAGCAGCAGCCCGAGCCTTACCATTATCCCGACAGCGAAGAGATCCTGAAGAAATTCATCAAGATGCGCTACGAATGGCTTCCCTACAATTACACTTTGGCCTACGAGAACGCATCCGAGGGTCTTCCCCTCGCCCGTCCGCTCAATTTCACCGGAGAGAATCCCGATCCGAAATATGCGGAAATCACTGATGAATATCTCTGGGGCAACGAAGTGCTGATCGCTCCCGTCACCGAACAGGGTGCCCGTCAGCGCAAGGTAGTCTTCCCCGCCGGCGACTGGGTCAACTGGAACAATCCCACCTTGCGCTATAAAGGGGGCACAGAGGCAACTGTAAAGGCACCACTCGACGAACTTCCGATGTTCGTACGTGCGGGTTCGTTCATTCCCCTCTATATGGAGCCGATCGAAAATGTGACCCAGTATAATCCGCAGATGCTCACCGTGCGTTACTATCCGTCAAACAAGGAGAGCGAATACGTGCTTTTCGACGATGACCGTAAGTCGCCCACATCACTTGCCGACGGACACTTCCAGCTCACCTACTTCACCGGTGTGAAGACCACGCGCGAGATCGAGATCTCCATGCGCACCAACGGCGGTGAGTACCAAGGTATGCCCGAAGTGAGGATGATGACCTTTGAGATTATCGATGTGGCAAAGCCCAAGAGCGTGAGTCTCTCCGATGGCACAGAGTTGGAAGAATTCGGCAGCCTGAAGATGATCCGTCAATACGGCTATACCTACGACTCCTCCACACGCACCCTTAGCATCCGCTTCCCCTGGAATTACAAACCCACTTCACTATCAGTGAAATAAATGAACAGATTACTTGCGGCGAAAGCTGCATCCTCAACACTTGTCGGCTTGTCTGCGCAGCAGACAGCCGACATACTTGCCCAAATAGCCGACCGTCTTGAGAAGGAGTCAGACTTCATTCTTGCGGAAAACGCGCTCGATCTCAAGAAAATGGATCCCGAGAACCCTGACTACGACCGTCTGATGCTCACACGGTCGCGCATAGCCTCTATCGCGGCCGATATGCGCAACGTGTCCCGTCTTCCGGTGCCTTACGGTCAGGTTCTGTGGTCGGAAGTCCGTCCAAACGGCATGACCATCTCCAAGATCAGTGTGCCGTTCGGTGTGATTGGCGTGATCTACGAGGCCCGACCCAATGTCACGGCCGACGTGTTCGGACTCTGTTTCCGTGCCGGCAGCGCCTGTGTGCTCAAAGGAGGTCATGATGCCGACAACTCCTCACGCGCCATAGTGAGGGTTATCCATGATGTCCTGCGCGAGAACGGTTTGCCTGAGGCCTTATGTCTGCTTCTTCCGGGCGACCGTGAAAGCACCGCCATAATGCTTGACGCGGTGGGAATAATCGATGTTCTCATACCTCGCGGAGGGCGCGGTCTGATCGACTATGTGCGCGACCACTCCCGGGTGCCCGTCATCGAGACCGGAGCCGGAGTGTGCCACACATACATTGACCTTGCGGCCGATGTGGAGAAGAGCCGGGAGGTAGTCTACAATGCCAAGACACGCCGGGTAAGCGTCTGCAATGCCCTTGATTGCCTGCTTATCCACAGTGAACGATTGAATGATCTTAAGACGATTGTCGAGCCCCTTGCCAATAAGAACGTGGTGATCTATGCCGACAGCGCCGCTTACAATGTCCTTTCAGGTCATTATCCCGAGGAACTTCTCGAGCATGCCGGCTCAGAAACATTCGGCACAGAGTTCCGCGACTATAAATTAGCCGTGAGGACCGTAGATTCATTGGATGAAGCCTTGATCCACATAGGTCGTTACGGGTCGCACCACAGCGAGTGCATCATGAGCGAAGATGGTGCGGCGGTGCGGAAATTCCAACTCCGGGTCGACGCCGCGTGTGTCTACGCCAATGTCTCCACGGCATTCACCGACGGAGCCCAGTTCGGCTTTGGAGCAGAGATCGGCATCTCCACCCAGAAGCTCCATGCGCGCGGACCGATGGCGTTGCCTGAACTCACCACCTACAAATATCTTATCTCCGGCGACGGACAGACACGCGATTCAGGCGACAAAAACGAGGGTGGAAGGAAGAAATTGAAATTCTGAACAGAAAATATGAAATTTGTGAAATATTTGATGATGTCGGTAAAGCCACTGCTGATGACGGTAGTGGCTGTTACCTCATTAGCTTGCTTCAGCGCTTGCAGCGATGACGTGCCCGAACCGAAATCGGAATATGCTCTTCTCGGCACTTATGCCGGAGAGGACGGAGTGTATATGGAAATCGATGATCTCGATTGGATTTATCAGTATAACCTTGAGGAATTTGAGGGTGAGAAATATTGGATAAAACGGAAGCTCACCTATTTCTACGAACCCGTGTCGGAATTAGTGCTCCGTCAGGACATTGAAGGCATCCTGCAGGTAGACAAAGTAATCAGCAACGATTCAAAAGAGCTGACCCTGTGTTGGGTAGAGACACCTCTTACCGAAGATATCGACGGAGAGGACGAAGATGCGAAATTCGAGATAATCCAGGTGTTTTTCAAGGGAGACTACAAAGTTGACCCCGCCAACTATCGTCATTACGACAGGATAACCCCTGCCCAGCTCCGGACAGCCTTAGGTGATATAGAAGTCATAGAAGCATACTGATCATGAGAAAAAAGATAGCAATATTAGGAGGGGGCAATATGGGTGGTGTCATTGCGGAATCACTCCGTGGCACCGACTACGATGTAGCCGTCACCGCCCACAGCCAAGCCACCCTTGACAGGATTAAGGAGGCATGTCCCGAGTTCACCACCACCATTTCCAATGTCGCCGCCGTAGCCGGAGCTGACATTGTCATTTTGGCGATAAAACCATACGTATTAGGCGGGGTAGCTCAGGAGATAAAGACCCATCTCAAACCCGATGCTATAATCATTTCCCTTGTCGCAGCTGTTTCGATAGCAGATGTCGACAAGATGCTCAGCAGAGCAGGCGCCTACCTGAGGGAGGGACCTCCGGAGAAACTTAAAATCTTCAGGGTGATTCCCAATACAGCTATCAGACTTGGCAAGAGCGCTACCTTCATCGCCACCACCCCCGACACACCAAGGAAATATACAGAGGAGGTGGAAGCGATTTTCAAGCGTTCAGGAAAAGTTTTCCCTGTGGCCGAGAACGATATGGCCGCCGTGACGGCCCTCTCCTCCTGCGGCATAGCCTATTTCCTTCGTTTCATCCGTGCAGCCACAGAGGGGTCGGTCGAATTGGGTCTACGCCCCCGCTTCGCCACCGAAGTAGCGGCCGCCACAGTAGAGGGAGCGGCAGCTTTGATAGCCGATGGCAGTCATCCCGAAGTGGAGATTGATAAAGTCACCACCCCCGGCGGTTTGACAATCCGCGGATTGAATGTATTGGAAGCCAATGGTTTTACCCATGCAGTAATTGAGGCATTGAAGGCGTCATTCAAGAATTGATAAATATCCGGCAAAGACAGCTATATATTATAAAAGCTATATATTATAGATGAGCAGAATCGTAGTAAAGATAGGGAGCAACGTCATCACGAGGAAAGACGGCACATTAGATGTGACGCGCATGTCAGCGCTTGTAGACCAGGTAGCCGCCCTTCGTAACTTAGGGCATCAGGTAATTATGGTATCATCGGGAGCCGTGGCAGCCGGACGAAATGAAGTGCATCCACAGCGTCATCTTGACACCGTTTCCCAGCGGCAGCTTTATTCAGCCGTAGGACAGGCCAAGTTGATCAACCGTTATTACGAACTCTTCCGAGATCACGGGATGGTGTGCGGACAGATTCTGACCACCAAAGAGGGATTCGGCTCACGCACCCACTACCTCAACCAGAAACATTGCATGGAAGTCATGTTGGGAGAGAACGTCATCCCCGTGATCAACGAGAACGACACTGTATCTGTGACGGAACTGATGTTTACCGACAATGACGAACTTTCCGGGCTTGTAGCCACCATGATGGATGCCGACTTATTGGTGATTCTGAGCAACATAGACGGTATATACGACGGCGACCCCTCGTTGGAGGGGTCGCGCGTAATCCGGGAGGTGAATCCCGGAGAAACAGATTTATCAGAAGTTGTAGTAGCCGGTAAGTCCAGTTTCGGAAGAGGGGGTATGCTCACCAAAAGCCGTATAGCCTTGAAGGTGGCCTCCGAAGGTATTGAAGTGGTGATAGCCAACGGCAAGAAAGACGACATACTGCTTCACCTCATCAATGATCCCGCCACACTTTGTACCCGCATATTACCCGGATCGAGAGTAAGCGGAGTCAAAAAATGGCTTGCCCACTCCCACGACTTTGTAAAAGGGCGTCTGTTAGTGAATGCCGGAGCCGCGGCGAGTCTACTCGATGAGAATCGGGCTGTGAGTCTGTTGCCTGTCGGTATAGAATCCGTAGAAGGTGACTTCGAGAAAGGAGATTTGGTAGAGATAGTCGCAGGAAATGAGAAAGCGGCAGCCACAGAGGGAGCACAAGTCGCGCAAGGCATAGCAGAGGCAAGTAAACCTACACTTTTAGGCTTAGGCTGCAGCGAGTACTCCTCAGAGGAACTGTGCAACATAATCGGCAAGAAAGGTCTCAAACCCGCTATCCATTACGACTACCTCGTCATCTTCTGAAAG